>JBHIWT010000015.1:0-32139 GCA_041987265.1 Hyphomonadaceae bacterium | reverse complement strand
TCCAGACGGGCGCCGGCCGGGCCCACGCTGACCTGGGCTACCCCATCCAACCCAGCCACTTCCCCCTCCTGGCCGCCCTCCACACCACCGGCCCGATGACCGTCTCTGAAGCGGTCGAAGCGCTCGGCGTCTCGCAACCAGCCGTGACCCGAACGCTCACCGCCCTCAGGGATATGGATCTCATCGCGGCCAAGCCAGATAAAAAAGACAACCGAATCAAACAATTATCTCTGACAGCGAAGGGCAGGGTCCTCGTCGCCGATCTCGAGACAAACCTCTGGCCGCACATCCGCGCCGCCGCCGAAGTCCTGGCCGCCGGACCGCCCGCCGACCTGATGGAACAGATCGTACGCATTGAATCCCGACTGAAGGAAACATCGCTCTACGACCTGATCCAGCGCAGCCAGAAAGGGGTTAGTCCGTTGAATAATTTGAGAATAAGGCAGTACGAGCCAGCGCTGGCTGAAGACTTCGCCGAGATCACCCGGGAATGGGTGTCGACAATGTTCCGGCTCGAGGAGAACGATCTCAAAATCATCGAGAACCCTCAGGAAATGATCCTCGACCGCGGCGGCACGATCCTCTTCGTCGAGAGCGACGACCTTGGAATCATTGGAACTTGTGCTTTGATGCCGGTCGAAGGTCGCAGCTTCGAACTCACCAAGATGGGCGTCCGGGAAACCGCGCGCGGGCGCAAGGCCGGCGAATTCCTGCTGCAACAGATCCTCGACCGCGCCCCCCAGATGGAAATGGAAGAACTGTTCCTTCTGACAAACCGAAAATGCGCCGCAGCCATCCACCTCTACGAAAAGTTCGGTTTCGAACACGATCCCGGCATCATGCAGCGCTTCGGCGCCCGCTACCAAAGATGTGACGTGGCAATGTCCTATAATCTCAAGGGCTAGGAGGCCAAACGGCTTCCCGCGCGTCTCCAAATGGCTAGTGTCGCCACGTGAGGCTCAGGAGACGGGGAGACAATGCGGGCGAGACTGGTGCGCTTGGCGTTTGCAACGCACCGCTGGCTCGGCGTAGCGCTCGGCCTGCTCATGTTGATGTGGTGTCTGTCCGGATTCGTCATGATCTGGGTCGGCTATCCCGCGATCACCGGAGACGGCCGCGATTTTCGGGTGGAGGGCCTCGCGCCGCTCAGGCTCGCGACGGCCCCTGTTTTCCCGACTGCCATCCCGGCGAACGCGAGGATCGACCGCCTCCGGCTCGAAATGCTCGCGGACCGTCCGGTCGTGCATATCGCGTGGACGGGCGGTTCAGGCGTTTTCGATCTGCGCAACGGCGAAGAGATTGATCAGATCCGCGAGCGCGAAGCGCTGCTGATCGCACAGACCTACGCCGACCAGCATGGCATCATCGCAGAACCGGAAATCAAGACCCTGACCGATCGCGACGAGTTCGTCGTTGCGGGTTATTTCAACGCCGGCCGCCCGTACTGGCAGGTCCGACTGAACGACGCCGCCGGCACGATGCTCTATGTCGCCTCGACGACCGGAGACATCCGGCAACGCACCACCACGTCGCTGCGGTTCTGGAACTGGCTGGGCGCGATACCCCACTGGATGTACTTCACAGAGCTTCGCCAGAACGGCCCATTGTGGACCAACGTGATCATCTGGACGTCGCTGGGAGGATGCTTCCTTGTCGTGCTGGGCGGTTTCATCGGCCTGCGCCAGTTTCGCGTCCGCGCAACCACCGGCAAACGCGATTCGCCATACAGAGGCGCAAAATACTGGCACCATATCACCGGGCTGGTCGCCGGCGTGATCGTGCTGGCGTGGTCATTCTCCGGGTTCACTTCGATGCAGCCCTGGGGATGGCTATCGACCGGCAGTGCAGCCTCCACCGCAGCGCGCCAACTTCCTGGCCCCGCGCCAACCTGGGGCGTCGCGCAATCCGTGCTGCGGAATCAGCTGGCCGCTGCTAGCGACGAAGGCGCAGCGCTGCGGAGCATGACTTCGGCGCGACACGACGGTCGCCTGTACATGATGTGGAACCATGTAGGCGGCCGACAGGATCGCCGCACGCCGGTCGGGGACGAGGCGGTGTTCGAAACTTCCGACTGGGTGCGCGCAGGGGAGATCCTGTCAGGCGGCGGCGCGTTCGGCGTGGAGCGGCTCGAAGAAGAAGACGAATACTATTACAAGGGCGCCGCCGCAGGGCGCTTACCGATCGTACGCGTCACTACCGCGGCGGACCAGACCCGCTACTACATCGATCCCGTCACCGCGCAGATCACAGCCATCGCTGACGATGGCGCCAAAGGTTATCGCTGGCTGCACCTTGCCCTTCACCGGATAGATTTTTCGAGCTGGGTGCGCGCCCGCCCGGTCTGGGATCTCGCCGTGATCCTGTTCCTGCTACCCGCTACGCTGATCTGCGCGCTAGGCGCCTGGCTGGGACTGAAGAAACTGGCGCGCGGCGGCCGCCTCGACGGCCGCCCGGAAAAGAAGACCTAGCCAGACGCGCCTAGAATGGCGCGACCTGTTCAAAGAACCGTGTGCCATAACGAGCGCGCATCAGCGCAGAAAGATCGCCGCGCCCGCCATAGGAAATACGCGCCTCGGCGATCTTCGTATGTTCGATCGTGTTGGTCGCCGAGATATCTTCCGGACGGATCACACCCGAAACCAGCAACTCACGCAGCTCGTTGTTGATCCGCACTTCCTGGCTGCCGCCAATGATCAGATTGCCGTTTGACAGCTTGTCGACGATCACCGCCGCAACCGTCAGGCTGACGGATTCAGCACGGTTCACCGAACCCGTGCCAGCTGATGAAGACGCAGAATCGAAACCGATTGCGGGGTCCAGACCCGGCGTGCCGGGCAGGGCGTTCTGGATCGGCGCTTCAAGACCCAATAGCGCCTGAATGCCAGCTTCTTCAGAAGACGATCGGCTGCGCTGGGTGGAATTGTTGACCTGTGCGGAGTCCGCAATCTCGATGTTCACGGTCAGGATGTCGCCGATTTCGCTGGCGCGTTGATCGCCGAAGAAAGAGCGCGCCCCGGTCCGCCACAGGGAGTTGGCGCCCGAAGGCTCCGTGTTCGGCGCTGGAAGCGGCATTGATACGCGGTTGGCGCCTGCGACCTGCGCGGGATTCGAAATCGGCGTCAGCTCTGCATTCTGGGACCCGTTGGGCGATGTTGCGCACGCGCTCAGCAATCCAGCTGCGGCCGCGCCCGTGATCAATCTGGTCTTCGACATGTGCGGCTCCCGCCTCGATAAAGGTTCATCGCATACCGACGCGGGCTTCGCCTTCGGCGAAGGCGACCGCCTCGATGGTTCGTTTCGTGTACTGGTTCAGAATGCGCACCGGCTCGCCGCGACCTGCGTCCTGCTGCGCAAGGCCGCTGGCCGTCAGCCGAACGCCCGGCGATGCGTAGACGAGCTGAACGGTATCGCCCTTGCGAATCACTGCGGGCGGGGTGAGGTCTGAAACCTGAATGAGCGCATCCGCACGCAGGCTGCGCTTGAGCTCCATGCCGACAACTTCCGCGGGATCAGTCGCGGCATTGCGCAGGCTGCCGCGCGCGCCTGTCGGCGGCGCCCATTTCAGGTCGCCTTCGGATATCACAGCGCCCCGCGACAAAGGATTAGCGATCACCAGTATCCAGTCGGGGTGCGGCGCGCCGTCGAGTACAAGGCCTGCAGAACTGCGCGGTGAGGCGGCGGCGTTGGCCTGCGGGGCGTTCCGTGCAACCGGTGCTGTCGGCGGCGTTGGCGCGCCAGCGCGCGTGACCCAAACAGGGCTGTTCGGCGGAAGAGAAATCAAAACGCCGGATTTCTTCGCCACGGCTGCGAGAAAGACTGGATCGAGCGCCAGCTGTTCGCCAGCCGGCGGCGTCGGCGCCACCAGAATACTTGCTGCGTCTCCGGTAACCGGCGCCACATCGCCCAGCGTTACCCAATCGCCGCTGACTGCGACCTGGGCGCTCGCCGATAGCGAGCCTGATAATGCGATCGTGACAAGTAGCTGGCGTATCATCCGGCCCGTCCGTTAGCGGAGGTTTGTGGTCGAGCGCAGCATCTCGTCGGTGGTCGTGATCACCTTCGAGTTCATTTCATAAGCGCGCTGCGCGGTAATCAGGTTCGAGATCTCGGAAACAGCGTTGACGTTCGAGGTTTCAAGAAATCCCTGTTGCAGGGTGCCAAAGCCGACCTGGCCGGGCTGTCCGCGGTTGGCGGTTCCCGACGCGGGCGTTTCCAGGAAAAGATTGTCGCCAATCGCATCCAGACCGGCGGAGTTGACGAACCGCGCCATTTCCAGCGCGCCGACATCGGCAGGCGGGCTGCCGTCAGCCAGGATCGCCTGAACCACGCCAACGCGGTTGATTGAAACGCTGATCGCTTCCTGCGGAATCGAGACCCCAGGGGCGACGACATAACCTTCTTCGGTGACGATCTGGCCGTCGGCGCTTAGCGAGAAATTGCCGGCGCGCGTATATGCGTCCCGCCCGTCCGGCAGTTGCACGATAAAGTACCCATCGCCCTGAATGGCCATGTCATACGGGTTGTTGGTCTGCGACAGGCCGCCTTGTTCTGTGATGCGATAGACAGAACCCGCTTTCACGCCGACGCCGACCTGCACACCGGTCGGAACAATCGTGCCGGCGTCCGATGAGGTCACGCCCATGCGTTCGACCGTCTGGTAGAGCAGATCCTGAAATTCCGCACGCTGGCGCTTGAAGCCGGTCGTGTTCATGTTGGCGATGTTGTTCGCAATCACCTCGACGTTGAGCTGTTGCGCCTGCATGCCGGTGGCTGCTGTGTTGAGTGCGCGCATGTTGAACGTGCTCCTGAGGATCGGGCCGTGGTCTAGGTGAGGCGGGCGAGTTTTTCGATTGATGACGCGCGCAGCTCATCGGACTGGGAAATGATGCGCGCGACCGACTGGTAGGACTGCGAGATCGAGATCATCTGCGTCAGTTCAGATATTGCGTTGACATTGGACTGCTCGAGAAAGCCGCCTGCGACCCGGACGTTTTCCGGCGCACGCGCGGCCTCGTCGTTCGCGCGCCACAAGTTTGCGCCAATCTTTTCCAGCGCTTCCGGCGTGTCGAACGCTGCAAGCCGTAGCTTTCCCGCCTCGACTTCGTTCTGGGTGATGACGCCATCGGCGCGAACCGTGATTTCACCAGCTTCCGGATCGACAACAATCGGCCCGCCTTCACCGACCACAACATAGCCGGTGCGCGTGATCAGCTGGCCCTCGCCATCAAGCGCAAAGCCGCCGTCCCGAGTGTAGGCGTCGCCGTTGTCCGTCTGTACGACGAAGAAACCTTCGCCTTCGATCGCGACATCCAGCGGATTGCCGGTGCGCGTGATCGGCCCGGACGAGAAGTCACGCTGCAGCATCCAGCCGTCGACGAAAGCAATGTCGGCGATGTTCTCCGTCGCGGCTGCGGGCTTTTCCGACAGCTCGCGCATCACCAGACGCTCCGACTTGAAGCCGGTCGTGGTCATGTTCGCCAGATTGTTTGCGGTCATGTCCATCCGCTGACGCAGCACTTGCTGCGCGGACAGGCCGACCATGAATGAATTGTCCATGTGTCGCCGATGAAACGCGACAGCGAAATTCGTCGCCGCTCGCGCCTGGCTGCCTGCATCCGCGTCTTCTGCGACGGACGCCACTTGCCCGGCACATTGCACCCGTGCGGTTAACGGGATGTTGCAGGTCCCGCGGCGTTCCTCGGCAAGACTTGCCCATCTCCACCAATCCTTAACCAAACAGGATCGAATTTGCCGGGTGCGCCCGAATCTGCGGGCGCGGATCTGTTGGGTCGACGGCGGACGCGATGTTCAAGAAGAAAGACAAGACAAAAACCGAAGATCAGGAAGCTCCCGAGGCGTCAGGCGGCGATGACGAGGGAGAAGCGCCAGCCAAAAAGAAGATGGCTGGGAAGACATTGGTTTTATTCGTAATTTTGCCAGCCATTCTGGTTATCGGCGGCGGCGGCGCAGCGGCCATGATGATGCTTGGCGGCGGTAATTCAGAAGCGACCGCCACCGCCCACCCCGGCGAGGGCGAACACGCTGCGGCTGCTGACCACGGTGAGAAGCCTGCCGATGATGGCCACGGGGAATCGGCGAAGTCCAAAGGCAAGGATGATCATGGCGGTGACGACGGCCATGGCGGCGGCGAAGCGCCGATCGGCACGATCGATGTCGGCCATCTGATTCCCGGCGCTGCAGGCGATCCGTCCTACTACGACATGCCGAAGATGATCGTGAACCTGTCCGGCATGGACGGCGACAGACCACTTCTGCTCGAACTGGAGCTGGTTCTGGAGTCCAGCCACTCATCGACCTTCGACCACGTGCCGAGCCAGATGCCGCGTCTGATGGACCAGATCCAGACCTTCCTGCGGGAACTGCGCGTGGAAGATCTGAACGGATCGGCTGGCACCTACCGGCTGCGGCTTGAGCTGCTCAAGCGCTTTAATCTCGTACTCGCCCCCCAGAAACTCGACGCCGTTCTCATCGAAGGCATCTTGATCCAGTAGGAGCCGGCCTTGGCCGAGGAAACAACGTCTCCAGAAGCAGAAGAATCCTGGGAAGCGTCAGCCCCCGGGGGCGGGGCGCCGTCGCCTGACGACAGCGGCGACAGCGAATGGGGCGACGCCGATGGTGATGCCGGATCCGGCTCGCTTGGTGCTGGTCAGGTCAGCACCGAACGGATCTTGAACCAGGATGAGATCGACAGCCTTCTCGGCTTCTCGGTCGATGATGACGCCGCCGCCAAGGGCAACGGCATCCGTGCGCTCATCAACTCGGCGATGGTGTCCTACGAGCGTCTGCCGATGCTTGAGGTCGTGTTCGACCGCCTCGTGCGGTTGATGACGACAAGCCTGCGCAACTTCACGTCAGACAACGTCGAGGTGAGCCTCGACGCCATTCAGTCGATGCGCTTTGGCGACTATCTCAACTCCATTCCGCTCCCCGCTATTCTCGCCGTGTTCAAGGCGAAGGAGCTCGACAACTTCGGTCTGCTGACCGTCGATTCCAATCTCATCTACTCTATCGTCGACGTGTTGCTCGGCGGGCGGCGCGGCAACGTCGCCATGCGGGTGGAAGGCCGCCCGTACACGACGATCGAACGCGTCCTGGTCACCCGGCTGGTTGAAGTCATCCTGCAGGACGCAAAAAAAGCGTTCGACCCTCTGACGCCTGTAGAGTTCGAACTCGACCGGATCGAGACCAACCCGCGCTTCGCCGCGATCGCGCAACCGGCCAACGCCGCGATTCTGGTCAAGCTGCGTATCGACATGGAAGATCGGGGAGGGCGGTGTGAACTACTGCTGCCTTACGCGACGCTCGAGCCCATCCGGAAAATGCTGCTGCAGAATTTCATGGGTGAGAAGTTCGGTCGCGACAACATCTGGGAAGGTCACCTTGCAACCGAGCTATGGTCCGCGAGCGCGCCGCTACGGGTCGTGCTTGACGAGTTTCCCGCATCGCTCGGCAAGGTCATGAATCTCAAGGTGGGCGACACGCTGATGATGAACGCGACGCCGAAATCGCGTGCGCGGCTGATGTGCGGCGACATCCACCTCACACACGGACAAGTCGGGCGCATGGGTAACCGCATCGCCATGCGCGTCGAAGAGCCGATCACCAAGGCGACGAAGCTCAAGATTCTGGAGACGACATGATCGACTACTCGCTTCTGCTAGACGGCGCCCTGGCGGTCCTGTTGTTCATCGCGATTCTCTACTGCTGGCGTCTGGACGGACGTCTCAAGAATTTGCGGTCAGGCAAGGACGGTATGCTGCAGGCCGCCCGCGAGCTGCAGTCCGCCGTCGGTGATGCGGAAAAAGCGATCGCATTGCTGCGGCAATCGTCGGATCAGGCCGGCCGAGACCTGCAACGGCGGATCGACGAGGCGCGCGCGGTCGCCGAAACGCCGGCAATTTCGTCACCGCAGAAGCCGCCATCGGACTTCACGCTGCGTCGCCGCAATTCGTTCTAGGGAGCCGCTCACATGGCCGCCAGCATTCGCGTCTTCCCGGCCGTCATCGCAGTCGGCGTCGGCGCTCTCGCCTTCAAGGGCGTGGATCTCGCCTATGCGGTGGTCGAGGATGAGACCGCTGAATCACAGGCAGCCGCAGCGCCGACGCCCGGGGGCGATGCTTTGGTTGGCGATGCGGGCAGTGCGTCGGAACAATTGGTCGCCGAAGGTCTGGACGAAAGGGCGGCGGCCCAGTGTATCCCCGGCGTCGACTACGCGAGCGAGGCCGGGATCTCCGAGCAGGAAATCCTCGTCCTGCGCAGCCTCGCCGCCCGCCGTGAAGAGCTCGACCAACGCGAAGCCGACCTCCAGACCAGGGAACAGACCGCGATTGCAGCTGAAGCCCGTCTCGATGAACAGATAGCGGAGCTGAAAGACGTGGAAACGCGCGTTGCTGACGTGCTCGCCCAGATCGAGGCCAAGCAGGACGAGCGCATGGCGGGCCTGGTCCGCACCTACGAGTCGATGAAGCCGAAGGACGCTGCGCGGATCTTCGACACAATGGAAGATGAAACGGTTCTGGTTGATCTTGCCAAGAGCATGAAGCCTGCCGCTCTCGCCGCGGTCATGGCGTCGATGAATTCCAAGCGGGCCGAACTTGTCACCAAGCGGCTGGCGGCGCTGGCCGAACCGCCCGCAAGCCTGGCTGAACTGGATTCGCCTGCGGGATGACGTTTCCACGCTCCCTCCTGTCCATGATCGGACGGCCCGCGCTGATCGCCGCTGCAGGTGGCGTTCTGGCGGCGCCGGCATACGCCGAGCGGCCGTTGTCACTCTCCTTCCAGGAGCGGTCAGGCTATGCGCGTATCGTCATGAAATGGGCGGACGGCGATGAGGTGGCGCCAGCAGTCACTGCATCCATCGTCGACCAGATCCTGATCCTCAGTTTCCCCGAGCAGATCAAGGCCAATCTCGACGCGGTTGCCGAGGGTCTGCCGGACTGGGCGATCGTCACGCGGCTCGATCCTGACGGTCGAACCATCAGGGTCGGGCTGCAAAAGGCCGGGCGTGTCCACGTCTCCCAATCCGCCGACCTCGCCGCCGTCGATCTTCTCGCGGAGGATGCAGCCAGCGACCCGCCCGACATTGTGTCCCCGCTTATCGCACGCCGCGCACGCGAGGCCGAAGCTGCCCGCGTTGCAGCCTTGCCGCCGCCGCCGCCTCAGGTCGACGTGAGTGTCCGTGGCAGCCACACCGGAGAGACATCACGTATCGCGTTCTACTGGCCCGAGGCGGTGACATTCAAGACCGTCGCCGAAACGCCTGGTGAAACCAGTCTCCTGTTCTCGCGTCGCGCAAACATCGACACCGCCTATCTCAATGTCGATCCGCCCCCGAACCTGACGGGCTATACCGGCCAGAACACCGACAAGGGCTATCGCGCGACATTCCGTTCAAAGGACGGGATGCCGATCCGCGCCTTTACCAATGGCCAGGTCGTAACCATCGACATTTCTCCGTCTGCAGGCGGACAGGATCCAGCAGAGTCAATCCGCCAACAGCTGGCGGACGAGGGCGTGCTCGCTGCGCGCGCCATCCCAACGGTCGAAGTTGAATCCGAGGAACTGCCACCGCCAGACGAGCGGGAGCCGGCGCCGCAACCGATACCGACAAGCCTGCCGCAGTCCGAAGAGCCGGTCACGCGCGGACAGCCCTACTCGTTGATAGCGGCGGAAGCCCGGCCTGCAGACACGCCTGCTCAAAGTGAAGAGCGCGCCACGCCGGAAGATATCACCGTCATCGGCGGACCGGAACGCGTCACTACCATGATCTCCGGTTGGTCCGACCCTGCGCCGCCCAGTGGTGTCACCGACGTTCGGGTCCGGCCGCTTACCAACGGTGTGGAACTGATCGTCGCCTTTCCCGAGCGCGCGCCCGCGGCGATCTTCTCCGGCGGCGGCGCCATCTGGGCGGTGTTCGCGGCGAACACCGATCTGCGCGTCGACCCGGCGAACCTGCCTGCAGGCCTCAGCGTGAAATCGCACCGCGCGAAGGACGCAAGCTATCTTCGAATTGAAGCGCCCGACGGATTCACGGTTTCCGCCCAGGCGCAAGACACATCCTGGACCGTACGCCTCGCTCCGACAGCCGTGCGGCCCCAGCGATTCCTGAAGACCGACCGCAGGCCCGGCGATGGCGGCCGCACAAGGATCGAGTCCCAGGTCCCCGGCGCGGCCGGTATCATCTGGCTCGAAGACCCGCTGATCGGCGAGGAAATGGCTGCAATCGTCGCTTACGGGCCCACTTCGTCTCTGCCCAGCGGCTTCGAAACCGTGGAAGCCGCCGCGCCTGCGACCGCGCACGGCATCGTTTTCATACCGCGGGCGGACAATGTCGCCGTATCGCTCGAAGGAGAACTGGCCGTCGCCACGGTCTCGAACCGCTCACAGTCCGCGCGGCGGGATCAGACCGCAGCGATCACCCAGGCGATCGCCAATCCGGCCTTTATCGACTTCGCCGCCTGGGGCGGGCTTAACGGCGACGACTGGTACAAGCGGCGCGAACAACTCGAGCGCGCGGCGAACGAAGCTGACCCCGATACGGTCCGCGGCTCTGACGCATTGCTGGAACTCGCCCGGTTCTACATCGGTCACGATATGGCGTTTGAAGCGATCGGGATTCTCGACATCGCCAGCGCCCATCGGCCGGATATCGAACTGGACGCCCAGTATCTCGGCCTGACCGGCGCGGCCAATTTCATGGCCCATCGGCTGGGGACGGCTGAGGCCGCGCTATCCAAGGGCCCGCTTCGTGGAGAGGCGTCAGCAGCGCTCTGGCGCGGAGCGATCGCGGCCGAGCGCGGCGACTGGGAGCGCGCCACCGACTTCTTCCGCGCGGCGGGCAAGCAGGCCTTTGCCTACACGCCGGACAAGTCGGCGAAGTTCGCCGCCTATTTCGCCGAGGCCGCGTTCCACGCAAACGATTTCGAGACAGCGCGACGCGAAGCAGAGCTTGCAGTTGGAGGAGGAGAGGGCGTTGACGCCGATCGAGGGCGACTGGTCCTCGCGAAGATTGCGGCGACCATCGAGGGGCCGCAGATCGGCTATCGCGAATTCGAGAAACTCGCCGCAGGCTCAACCGAAGCGATAGCGGTCCGCGCCGAACTTGGCAGGCTGGAGCTCGCCGTCGAAGCCGGCCGCATGAGCGCGGAAGAAGCGGCCTCGGAACTTGAGTCGTTGCGCTTTCGCTGGCGCGGCGATGACGTCGAAATGCGTACCGTCGGCATTCTCGCCGATCAGTACATGAAGGTCGGGCGCTTCCGCGAGGCATTGCTTCTCGCAAAGTCCACGGCGCTGCGTGACGCCAGCGCGCAGGGCGCACGCGAACTGCGGATCAAGCTCACCGATTACTTCCGCCAACTCTTCCTGGACGGCCAGGCGGACCGCCTGGATCCGATCCAGGCGCTTGCCCTGTTCTACGAATTCTCGGAATTGACGCCGGTTGGCGCGGACGGTGATCAGATGATCCGCAAGCTCGCACAGCGGCTCGTCGCCTTTGATCTGTTGGAACCCGCAGCTGACCTTCTCCAACACCAGGTCGACAACCGCGTGCGCGGCATCGGCAAGGCGGCGCTCGCGGTCGATCTCGCAACCATCTACCTCCTCGATCGTCGCCCGGATCGCGCGCTCGTGGCCATCAACTCGACACGCCAGCCCTCTATTCCCCGCGAACTTGCTTACGAGAGGCGGAAGCTCGAAGCCGCAGCATACCGCGACCTCGGCAGATATGATCACGTCATAGAACTGATGGAGCCTTTGGACCAGCCGGATGCGCGCGCACTGCTGGCCGACGCCTATCTGCGCAAGCGCGACTGGTCTCGCGCCGGCGGCGTATATCTGAGCCTGCTCCCGCCAGTCGGCGAGGCCGGCCAGGCTCATGCTGAATTCGCGTTCAAGGGGGCCATCGCGGCGCGCATGGCCAAGTCGCCAGACATGCTGGGCCAGTTCCGCGCCTATGTGGGTCTGTTTGACGGCAGGCCCAACGCCGCCAGTTTCGATCTCATAACCGCGCAGACCGATGTTGAGGGTGCTGCGATCTCTGAGGCTGTTCGAAGCCTAGCCGACGCCCCGACCGTGGACGCATTTGCGGCCGCCATGAAGGCTCGTTTCGAAAGCGACCGGCAAACGGGCGCAGGCGGTTCGCGCTAATCGGCCGCCGTTTCGCCGGACGTCAGACTCAGTCCCGCAAAATCGAAAAGCTCCGGATCGAGCAGGTGAGACGGTCGCGCATGCGCCAGCGCACGCGCCATGGTCTGGCGCTTTCCAGGGCTGCGCCGTTCCCAGTCATCCAGCATCGCTTTCACCGCCATGCGTTGCAGACCGTCCTGTGACCCGCAGAGATTGCAGGGGATGATCGGGAACTTCATCGCCCTGGCGAAGCTGGCGATGTCCGCTTCGGCGCACCCGATCAGGGGCCGCAATACAAGAAGGTCGCCCGCGTCATTCATCAGCTTTGGAGGCATTGCCGCCAGACGGCCGCCATGCATCAGGTTGAGCATGAACGTCTCCAGCGAGTCGTCGCGATGATGGCCGAGCACGATCGCATCGCAGCCTTCTTCCCGCGCAACCCGGTAGAGAATGCCGCGGCGCAGGCGCGAACACATCGCGCAATACGTTTTCTCGGCGGGCACCTTTTCGGTCACGATCGAATAGGTGTCTTCTGTGATGATCCTGTGCGCGACGCCGATGCGCGTCAGGTAATCGGGCAGGATATGCTTGGGAAATCCCGGCTGACCCTGGTCGAGATTGCACGCCAGCAAGTCGACGGGCAGGGCGCCCTGCCATTGCAGGTCAAGCAACACATTGAGCAGCGTGTAGCTGTCCTTTCCACCCGAAAGGCAGACCAGCCAGCGCGGTTTGCGTTCGCGCGCATCGTCAGGGATCATTCCATAGGTATCGATCGCCTCGAGCGTCTGCCTCACAAGGCGCTTGCGCAGCTTGCGGAACGACACGCTGCGCGGCGCGTCTGCGAATACGGGATGCGTGGGGGTAAATGCGGGCGCGCCACATTCAGCATCTTCTGCGCCGTGCGCTGATGAAGCATCGTCCGCCACGGGGTCGTCCTCGCCTTCGTCTGATCAGGTCAGATGTCGTCTAGCGAAGTATCGCTGCAGCGTCACTAGATCGGCGGGCCGGCGACGAAGCTCTCGACCAACGATCCGGCCAGCAACCGCCAACCGTCGACGAGAACAAAGAAGATCAGCTTGAACGGTAGAGAAATCGTGATCGGCGGCAGCATCATCATGCCCATCGCCATCAGGATCGATGCGACAACCAGGTCGATCACCAGGAATGGCAGGAAGACCATGAAGCCGATCTCGAACGCGCGCTTCATTTCAGAGATCATGAAAGACGGCGCCAGCACGTGAAACGGCGCCTCTTCAGCACTGGAAAGGTTTTCCACCTGCGCCATGTTGGCGAACAGCGCGAGATCGTCCTCGCCGACATGCATGGCCATGAACGCCTTTATGGGACCTATCGCGCGCGGCAGCGCCTCTTCCAGCGGCAGCGCCTCTGACATGAAGGGTTCGATACCCAACTGGTAGGATTGCGCGAAGGTCGGCGCCATAACGAATCCCGTCAGGAACAGCGCCAGAGAAATCACCACCGTGTTCGGTGGCGCGTTCTGCAGGCCGATCGCCGTTCGCAACAGCGACAACACAACGACGATCCGCACAAAGGATGTCGTCATGATCAGGATAGACGGCGCAAGCGACAGGACAGTGATCGCTGCGATCAGCTGGACGATACCTGACGTCAGGCCCTGGCCGGTACCCAGGTCGACAGAAACGGTCTGCGCTACTGCTGGAGCAGTCAGTGCAAGGCCCGCGGCGATCGCGACCAGAAGCCAGCGCACGACGTTCGTCATCCGATCTCACCCTCACCACTCGAGGACGTGTCCGCAGGGCGCTCGGCGATGACACAGTCTCCGGCCGGCCCAATACACAGCAGATGCTCGCGATCGCCCCATTGCACCACGGCCAGCTTGCGGCGCATGTCCAGCGTACGGAACTCGACAACCCGCAGGTCCGCCGCGCGCTGCTGTGGTCCGGTCATCCCGATCCTGCCGCCATAGCGGCGCACGGCCCAGGCCAGCCCCAGGATCAGTCCCAGAACCAGGATCAGGGCGCCTATTGCGCGGAGAGCATCGATCGGATCCATGACGCGACACGCGAGCCGTCGCCGGTCATTCGGACCGGCAAGTCGTTAACCCGTCGATGAGGTCGGTAAACGGAAGGTTAACGCGGCTGTTTCGTTCTTAATTGGGCCTTAAGCAAAGCGGTGAAATTTGCCTAGCAAAGGAGCTCAAAATGGTCTCTCCGACGGACATGTCGGTCTTCTCGCTGCTCAAGGCCCGCCTCGACATGCTTGGCGAGCGCCAGAAAGTGATCGCCGAGAACGTCGCGAACGTCTCCACACCCGGATATGTCCCCAACGACGTCGATGGCGACGCCTTCGCGGCCAGGATGCGGGCGGAGATGGGCCGAAACGCGGGCTCTGTCGGCATGCTGGTTACGAACGAGCGTCACCTGGCGCCTTCCTCCGGCGGCGCTGCCGGCGTGACCATTCGCTCTGCGCCCGATTCCGAAACCACGCTCGACGGCAATGCGGTCGTCGTTGAAGAGCAGATGATGAAAATCGCCGAAACCCGAATGGATTTCGAAACCATGGTTGGCCTGTACCAGAAGAGTCTGGGCCTGCTACGGATGGCCTCTCGCGGCGTGCGATGAGGCAGGGGGGCGATAACGCCCCCGGCAGGAGTCAGTCATGTCTTCCGATCTCGTTTCGGCCATGTCGTCGGCTGCAAGCGGCCTGCGCGCGCAAACCGTGCGCATCCGCATATCAGCTGAAAACATCGCCAACGCCGATTCTACCGCTCAGGCGCCGGGCGAAGACCCCTATCGTCGCAAGATGCCGATCTTCCAGTCCTATGTGGATCGCCAGACCGGCGCCGGACAGGTCCGGGTTGTCGACGCCCATGAAGACCAGACGCCGTTTCCGGAGAAGTTCGATCCGGCGCACCCGGCCGCTGATGCCCGTGGCTACGTCTTGATGTCCAACGTCTCCGCCCTCGTCGAAATGGCCGATCTTCGCGAAGCCCAGCGCGCCTACGAGGCGAACCTCAACGTGGTTGAGGCGAGCCGCGCGATGATGATGGGCGTCGTCCAGATCCTGAAGACCTAGGAGATAGCGCATGTCTGACATGGGAATCGCCGCCGCCAGAGCATACGCCCAGGCCGCCGGATCCGCACTGCAGCCCGACATCGCCGGAGCAGGCACCGCCCAACCGGCTGGCGATGTCTTCGGCGACATGCTGGGCAAGGCGATGTCGTCGGTTCAAAGCGCTGGCGCGACAGCAGAAGGCGCTATCACCAACGCCGCGATGGGGCAGGCCGATCTGGTTGACGTGGTCACTGCCGTCGCCGCCGCCGAAGCGACACTCGAAACCGTCGTCTCTGTGCGCGATCAGGTCATCCGCGCCTACCAGGAAATCATCCGGATGCCGATCTGACGCCTGAGGGCGCGTATGGATAACGGATCGTAAATTCCAGCCGGAACTTCTCTCGATTGCGGCAAGCAAGGAATTAATGCTTCCAGCGTATGGTCACGCCAAAATAATCAGGCGGATTGTGCGATGAGGTTCCCCAAAAGCCTCTCAAAATCAAAAGACGGCAGCACGCTCATCGAGTTTGCGATGCTGGCTCCGGTGTTCTTCATGTTGATCGCCGGAATGGTGGAGTTCGTGCTCTACCAGTACAAACTCTATGCGTTGAACCACGTCGTCTACGAAGCGACGCGTAACCTTCAGACTGGCGAAGTCCAGAACTGGAGCGATGGCGACGATACGACCACCAACGACATGGCGGTCGCCTTTCACGCCGAAGTCTGTGCGCACGCTTCGACCATGGTGAATTGCGATTCGATCATCTTCGACGTGCGCAGCTTCACCTCGATCGGCGACGTGACCTATCCGCCGCCGACATTCGACGAGAACGGCAACCCGACCAATTTCGTGTTCCAGCCCGGCGGCGCCAAGGCCTATTCCGTCGTGCGCGCAGCGATGCCGCACCAGTTCGTAACGCCGTTCATGAACGAACTCATGGGCCTTGAGCCGGGCGCTTCGGCGCTGGTCAA
This sequence comes from Hyphomonadaceae bacterium, assembly GCA_041987265.1. Lineage (GTDB taxonomy): Bacteria > Pseudomonadota > Alphaproteobacteria > Caulobacterales > Hyphomonadaceae > IH12. The sequence goes on along the minus strand of JBHIWT010000015.1, from coordinate 15,987 downwards.
CGCCTACAGCATCGTCAGGAACGAGCCATGGACCTGAGCCGCTTGTTCCGCCGCCCTGCACGCCGCCTTGTCTCCGACAAGCGCGGTATCGCCGCTGTTGAATTCGCGCTGATCGCGCCGACGCTGGTCGTGATGTTCATGGGCGTGATCGAAGTCACGTTCCGCTTCCAGGCAAGCGAGGAAGCCACCCGGTATGTCCATCAGGTTGCCGACCTCGTCTCGCGTGAACACTCGATGACAACCTCGGATCTCAATTCGATCTACGATGCCTCAGTCCATATGATGCGGCCTCTGCAGACCACGAACAATCTCGATCTTGATATTCTGGCGGTCGCTTACCGCAAGGACGAGTCGGACAACATCCAGCCCGAAATCCTGTGGCGTCGCACGGCGGGCACCGGCGTTCCGTTCGACGAGACCGATGTCACGGGTCTCGGCGGCGAAGATGAAAGCATCATCTGGGTCGGCGTTCGTTATCGCTATTCCAGCCCGGTCACGACGCTGTTTGGCGGACCGGTCGTCAACATCGAACGCAAGTCTTTCGCGCGCCCGCGGGCGCTGCGGCTCATCAAGATGGACGGTGCGGAAGACCACAATGGCGCAAGCCAGTCATTCGGAAGCTGATCAACAAGGCCGCGAATAACGGCGGGGACAAACGGGCGGACTGAGAGATGAATACCGCATCTGAAAAGGACAACGCGAACGGCTTTCGCCGTCTGCTGCAATTCCTGAACGACAAGCGTGGCGCATTCGCCATGCAGTTCGGCCTGATGGTGATCCCGCTGGTTCTGTGTGTGGGCCTGGCGATCGACGGCGGTCGTGTATTCCTCGCACGTTTCAACCTGATGTCGGCGCTCGACGCCGCAGCATTGGCGATGGGCTCGACCACGGACGACAGTGTCGATCTGCACGCGATGGCGGACCTGTATGTCGCGCAGAACTTCCGGATGGCCGATACCGGTACGGTGGTGCTGACATCCACGCCCACGACGATCACGTCGTCCACCGAAGAGATCAAACTGCACGGCACGGTTTCCGTCGACACTTACTTCATGCCGATCGTCGGCATCGCGCACGTTGATGTTTCCGCCGAAAGCGTCGTCAAGCGTGGCGGTGCGGACGTCGAAGTTGCGCTCGTTCTCGACACGACCGGCTCGATGGGCGGCACGAAGATCGCGGACCTGAAGACGGCGGCGAACGAGTTGATCGATATCGTGGTCAATCCGGTGCAAACCCCATGGTACTCGAAAGTCGCCGTGGTTCCGTACTCGAACTCGGTTTATCTGGGCGCCAAGGCGGACACCGTTCGCGGCGCGCCGCCGGCAGGTGTGGATATAACCGCCGGCTCGATCCCGCCGGCGCCAGCCAAGCTGATCACCGACATCACCAACCAAGACCGTGCGCGTGTCTATTCGACCAACCACGGGTTCTCGAATGGCGACATCATCACGATCTCGGGCGTCACCGGCATGACGCAGATCAACGGCGGCACATACAAGGTGAGGAACGCGGAGACCAACCGGTTCCGCATCAAATACGAGGGCGGACCCAACGATGGCGACTGGGTCAATTCCAATTCCTGGCCGTCCTACAGTTCCGGCGGCGAAATCTCTGGCGATGGCGGCGGCGCTGGCTGCGCCGACCCGTGCGTGGTCACGCTCACCGCGCCAAACCATGGCTTCTCGAACAACGACTGGATCCGCATCGAAGGCGCCAGCGGCTGGGGCGAAATGAACAATAGCGGCGATGAAGGCTTCAGCGCCGCCTGGCAGATCGAGAACGTCACCACCAACACGTTCACGCTGAAGGATTCAGAGGACGAGGACCCGCAGGACTGGGGAACCTACACCGGCAACGGCAAGGCCTACTGCACCACGCTGGGCTGCCAGTACTACCGCTACCAGTCAAACGGCGACGGCGCGCGCGTCGAACAGCTGAGCCAGTGCGTCACCGAGCGCATCGGTTCCGAGCAGTACACCAACGCCTCCTACACAACGAAGGGCGTCGGCTACATGTATCCTGCGGGCAGCGGCGTCGTGGCGTGCGACACGAATAACGACATTGTCCCGCTGACAGCGAACGCGACATCCCTTGAAACGGAAATCAATGCGCTGACCACAAACGGCTACACGTCCGGCCACATCGGTCTCGCATGGGGGTATTACACCCTCTCGCCGACGTTCAACACACTATGGACCAGTGCTTCCGAGCACGCCGGACCGATGGTGGCGCAGGACCTCGTCAAGGCGATCGTGTTCATGACCGACGGTCAGTTCAACACGGCTTACTGCAACGGCGTCATCTCTAAGGACTCTGAGTGGTCGAACGATGACAAGGCGAACTGCAACGCCAATAACGGCGAACCGTTCGACCAGGCTGAAGCGCTGTGCAATTCCATCAAGGCGGACGGCATCACGATCTACACCGTCGGCTTTGCGGTGGGCGCAACCTCAGACGAGGCCGAATTCCTTGAAGGCTGCGCGTCCGAGCCGGAATACTATTACCTCGCGTCCGATGGTCCGGCGCTGACCGCAGCGTTCAACTCGATCGCCAAGTCGATCTCGCTGCTGCGACTCGCGAAGTAAGCGACGGGACAATCAATAGACCGCAACCGGGCTGGCTGACCGCTACTGGTCGGCCAGCCTCATGCGTTCTGAGACTGCGCGCGCCGCAGGATCATCGATCGCGCCAGCGGCGGCAAACCTGTGCAGCGCCAGCCGCCACAGCCACTTGGCGGAACCAAGGCGACCGTCGGCGGCCGCATGATCGCCCGCCAGCCCGGTGAGCTGGGCGAGCTGGGCGGGGTCTGATGCGCCGCCATCGTTCATGCGCTTGCGCGTCTCAGCCAACAGTCGGTCCGCATCTTCAAGACGGTTCTGTGCGATGGCCGTCCGAATTTCCTCCAGCGCAGGGTCGCCTGCAGGCACCGCTTCAGGTGAGGGGGCGTCAGTCGATGCGGCCGGCTCGACAACCGGAGCGGCAGGGGCCGCCTGTTGGCTGGTTTGCGCGTTAGCAGGCGGCGGTTCTTCCGCGCGCGGGATGCCCATCGTCGGGGGCTTTGCCGGAAATGGATTCGCCGGGGCCGATGTATCCGGATTGGCGAAGACCGCAGCCTGTGTCGCTGGCGCTGCGCTGCCGTTTCTCATCGGTTCGCGAGGCGCATCGTTGGCGGCATTGGCTGGGGCAGCTGCTGCTGGTTCGGGGGTCGAAGCTGGCGGTTCCGTTCGCTCCGCGGGGCGCGCAGATCCCGGCGGCGGCTGGCTCAGAGAGTGCAGCCGGAAAGCCTCCGGCGGGGCGGTGTCGGAAGGGCGGTCGCGTCGCTCCATCGGCTGCGGAGGCGTGCCTCCCGGCCGCAGGCCTTCGGGGAACAACGGGTCGCCTTCTTTCGTGCCGAGGCTCGCAAGGTCTTCCGCCTTGGATGTGTAGAAGCGTTCGGCTTGTTGCAGGATGCGCGTGCGCTTTTCTTCCTCGGCAAGCCGCCGCGCCTTTTCCTTCGGGCGCGGCCCGAGCGCGTGAACGACCATCACGGCGCCGATGATGACGGCGACAAGTCCGCCGACAAATGTCCAGACCGACAGACCCGGCTCCGGCGGAAACATTCCGTCCACGGAACCGCGGTTCATCCAGGCAAAATAGCCTCCTGCAATTGCAAGCAGCGCCCCCAGGAGCGCCTCAAACACACGCACTACCATTCACCCGTTCCCGGTGAGCCGCTTTCAGCGGCCGCTTATCTTGAAAACGATTAATCAACACAGCCGGATAGACAACTGAAAACTACCGCCAAAACCCAGCCTAACGTTCGCGAAACCCAGTAATGACGGGTGTTTTCGCACCCGCCGAATTCGCACGTTTTGTTAACACCTTGTTTGCCACAGTTAACAACCGGACTCTCAAAACGAAGGTGCTGTCATGACAGGCGGGGAGATTCTCGACCTCGGGCGCGACGCGCTTTGGGCGACTGTGTTGATTTCAGCGCCGGTGATGATCACCGGCATGGTTGTGGGTCTGGCGATCGCGTTCTTCCAGGCGCTGACCCAGGTTCAGGAGATGACGCTGGTCTTCGTGCCGAAGATCATCGCCATCTTTATCGCGCTGCTGGTTTTTCTGCCGCTGATGGGCGCCGTTCTCGCCGGTTTCTCCGACGACATCTTTGCGCGCATCGCCGCCTACTAGAAAGGGCCGACTTCAAGCGTGGAGCAGCTGACGCAATACGCATGGGTAGGCGCGCTCCTGTTCGCAAGACTTGGCGCTGTCCTGATGCTTGCGCCGGGGTGGGGCGAACAGGCGACGCCAACCTCGTTTCGGCTCGCCGCCGCCCTGTTGGTGACGATGGCGCTGGCCGCCGGTCTCGCGCCGCTCGCGCCAGCCATGCCGGCGAATTTCGGCGCAGCTGTCCCGTTGATCTTCATGGAAGTCGTCACCGGTCTCATTCTCGGCGCCGGCGCGCGGCTGTTGATGGCCGCGGTCCAGGTTGCTGGCGCGATTGTCGGCATGGGCACCAGCCTGTCGTTCGCCCAACAGGTCGATCCGATCGCCAACCAGCAGTCGGCGCTGTTCTCCTCCTTCCTCTCCTTGATTGCCGTGGTTCTCGTCCTCTCCGCCGGCCTTCACCGCGTGATGATCGCGGCCGCCGCCGAGAGCTACACCCTGTTTCCGCCGGGCGGCATGCCCCCGCTTGGCGACGTCTCGGTCTACTTCATCGACACGGTCGCAACCGCATTCAGGCTGGGCATGCAGATCGCAGCGCCGGTGCTGGTTTTCTCGATCATTTTCAATGCCTCGCTGGGCATGGCGTCGCGGCTGATTCCGCAGGTCCAGATGTTCCTCGTCGCCATGCCAATGACGGTGATGCTGGGAACGGCGGTTTTTGCGCTGGGCCTTGGCGGGGGACTCATGGTCTGGCTGGAAGCGATGGACAGCCAGGTCAACTATTTCGTGGGTAGGTAAGCTAGGTGGCTGAAGAGCAGGACAAGAGCCAGAAGACAGAAGCGCCGACTCCCAAGCGCCTGGAGGAGGCGCGCAAGAAAGGCGATATCGCCAAGAGTCAGGATGTTCCGATCTGGTTTATCCTGCTCGCCGCTGCCGGCGTCCTCGCCGCATCTGGGCCAATCGCGACCTCGCTCGCGCGCCCGCTCGCGCGCATCATGGACCACCCTCACGCGTTCGAACTGTCCAACGGCGGCGCGCAGGAACTGGCGCGACAGGTCGTGCTGGCGGTCGGTGTCCCCTTGCTGGTCGTCTTTGGTATTCTGGCCGCGTCGTCGTTCCTCGGTCACCTGATCCAGCATCGCCCGCTATGGACGCTCGAAAAGGTCAAACCGCAACTCAACAAACTCTCGCCGGTAAAGGGTCTGGGCCGCATCTTTGGGCCGCAGGGCTGGATGAACCTCTTGAAGGCCGTGTTGAAACTGATCGCGGTTCTCGTCGCGATGACGTTCGCGGTTTGGCCCGAACGCAACGCCCTGTCGGAAGCAGGCAGTCTTGAGCCGGAATACTTGATTGCACTGATCCAGTCGCTCGTTGGCCGACTTCTCCTCGCCGCGCTGGTCGTTGTCGGCATCGTCGCTGCGATCGACTTCCTCTGGCAGCGGCATTCCTTCATCGCGCGGATGCGCATGTCGCGGCGTGATATCCGCGACGAAACCAAGCAATCGGAAGGCGACCCGCAGGTGCGCGCCAAGCTCCGCGCCATCCGCCAGGAGCGCGCCCGCACGCGCATGATGGCCTCCGTCAAGGACGCTACAGTCGTGATCACCAACCCGACCCACTACTCCGTTGCGCTGCGATACGACCCCGAGGTTGACGCTGCGCCGGTCTGCCTCGCCAAGGGAGTCGATGAACTCGCCCTGCGTATCCGCCAGAAGGCGCGCGACGAGGGCGTGCCGCTTGTGGAAAACGTCCCCCTGGCGCGGGCGCTCTATGCCGGCGTCGAGATCGACGACCCGGTGCCCCCGGAACATTTCGAAGCCGTCGCAAAAGTGATCGGATTCGTCTTCAACACCGCCCGAAACCGGTCGCGACACTAGCCCCGAATGCCGCCAAAACCCTCGAATCACGCCATGACTGCAGTTCAGAAGTACGGATCGGAAGAGATGACCAACCCGCGGGACCTTTTGCCAGACGATCCCGGCCCCGACAGCGCGGCGCCAGCGGCCAGCGGGCGCGGGTTCGACATGCTCCAGCTCGGCTTCTGGGGCGCGCTCGCTGTCGCTGGCGCAGCCGCCGGCATGGCGCTGACCTGGCGCGAAGCCGTCGGCCCGGCCGGCGCCGTGCTTGTAGTCGGCCTGGGCGCAATGGCGCTGGTCCTGGCTCTGTGGGCCTTCCGAGGCGGCGGCCGCAGCCTGGGCCTGTTTCCCGAACGCGGCGCCGCGGCTGCCTCAGCGCAATCGCGGCACAAGCTGGCCTGGCTTGATGCGCTGTCCGAGCCGGCGCTGATTTCCGATCGCGGCGGCGCGACGCTCGCTGCCAACTCGGCTTATGCAGAGCTGTCTCGCATCGCGCAGCACATGGGTGAATCGAGCCACGTGCCGTCGTTCGACCGGGTGTTCTCCAGCAACCCCGGCATGTCCCAGCCGCTTTATCGCCTGTCAAAGGCCGTGCGGTCGGGCGAGGCGCGCACCGAAATTCTTCCAGCAATACCTCTGGGAGAAACGACCTCGACGGTTCAATACGAAGCCAGCGTATCGCCGCTGGGCGATGCGCGCGCGCTGTGGCGCCTGAGACGCATTGAAACCACGACAACCAAGACGAGTTCGGTTGATGCCCGCGCACTCTATGTCGAAGATGCGCCGGTCGGCTTTTTCTCCGCGCGACGCGACGGGCGTGTGATCTACGCAAACCGCGAATTGCGTCAGCTCCTCGGCCTGCCGGACGAACTTGCCGGTCTGCGACTTGAAGATCTTCTGCAGGCGGAAGGCCTGCGCCTGATGAAACGCGAAACCCGCGGCGCGACCAGCCAGCGCGCGGAGGTTGTTCTGCGCGCGCGCGACGGCGTCGAAGTGCCAGCGACGCTCGTTACCACCTGGAGCGGCAAGGGCGCGGAGGCTCTGACCCGGTCGGTTGTATACGTATCGTCGGGCGTTGATGCAGTAGCGCACCGCCCCAACAAGGAAGTCGCTGCGCCTGCGCCGTCAACAGCATCAGGTGACGTGCTTCCCTCGCCATCCGGTGACATGATGTTCGCGGATGCGCCATTCGGCGTCGTGCGGCTGGAAGGCGAAAGCGTCGAAACCGCCGTCATGCTGGATGCAAACCGGGAATTGATGTCGATTACCGGCGGTCGCGCCCAGCCCGGCGCCCGCTTTGCCGATCTGTTCGTCGCAGATCAGGGGCCCGCCCATCTTGCGGAGAAGCTGCGCGAAGCCCTCGATACAGCCGTCAACCTGCGCATGGCGGGAACTGACGAAAAGTGCGCTGACGTATTCGTGGTGCTGGATCGGCGCGGACGCCCGTCGGCCGCCTACGTCATCGATGTGACCGAGAAGGTCCAGCTACAGCAAAGTCTCGCGGCCGGACAGAAATTCCAGGCCATGGGCCAGCTCGCCGGCGGCGTCGCCCACGATTTCAACAACCAGCTTCAGGCGATCATCTTCAACGTCAACAAGCTGCAGATCCGGCACCCGCCGGGCGACCCGACCTATGCCGAGCTGAAGTCGATCTACGAGGCCGCCGCGCGCGGCGCCGAGCTCGTACGGACCATGCTCGCCTGGTCGCGCAAGCAGGTCTTCCGCCAGGAAGTGTTCGACGTGTCCGACCTCGTGTCCGACAGCTACATGTTCCTGCGCGACATCATTGACGAACGTATCAAGCTCGACATCGTCCACGGTCGCGACCTTCCGCATATCCGAGCGGACCGGCTCCAGCTCGATACCGCGCTGACCAATCTGTGCACCAATGCGCGCGATGCGATGCTGGAGAAGAACGGCGGCGGCCACCTCACGATCCGCACGTCGCGCGCCGATGCATCGGTGGCGCGCGCCGACAATTTCAATCTCATTCCCGAGGGCGACTACGTCCTGATCGAAGTGATCGACGATGGCGCTGGCATCCCGCCCGAGCTGATGCAGAAGATCTTCGAACCATTCTTCACGACGAAAGCCGAGGGCAAAGGAACCGGTTACGGCCTTGCGACCGTCTACGGCATCGTCAAGCAGTCGGGCGGCTTCATCTATCCTGTGTCCAAGGTCGGACGCGGCACGACGTTCAAGGTCTACTTCCCGGCCTATGATGGAGAGATCGAGGCGGCGGATGACCACGACTCGCCGCGTGATCTTGTTCCTCCGGCCACGACGGACACCAACAAGGGCGGCCGTGGCGATCTTGCCGGTCGCGGCCGCATCCTTCTTGTCGAGGATGAAGACGGCGTCCGCGGCCTTGCGGTCCAGCTCCTTTCATCCTTCGGCTACCAGGTCATGGAAGCCGCCGATGGGGAAACGGCGCTTGAACTGATCAAGGAGAATGCCGGCGAGATCGATGTCCTAATTTCCGACGTCGTCATGCCCGGCATGGACGGTCCGGCGATGCTCGAAGCAGCGCGCGACTATCTCGGTCCGGCCCGGGTGATCTTCATCTCCGGCTACACCGAACGCGACATGTCACAGACGCTCGACAAGGGCAGGGCGATCTCTTTCATGCCCAAGCCGTTCACGCTTCGCCAGCTCGGCGAACGCGTGAAAGAGGAACTGGCCGCTGTCCAGCGCGAGGTCGAAGACGATCCTACTCGACAGTGATCGTGATCCTGTCCGACAGGATCGGCGGATCGAACTGCTCGTGATTGAGATCGCCGAAGTTCAGCTGCAGCGTGTGTTCGCCAGGCGGAAGTTCGAGAACGACTTCCGTCTGCCCTCCGCCGAAATGCCGGTGCTGATCGTCGTTGGGGATGGCGTACTCCATTTCCTCCGCGGTCAGCTCAGTATCGATCAGCAGGTGGTGGTGGCCCGTCATTTCCTTGTCGGTGAGCGCAGGCGCAACGCCCAGCCCGGAGACGCCGAACACAACCCGGAACGGCGATGTCACGGTGTCGCCGTCCGCGAGGTTCACGAAGTACACCGACGGCTCGGCGCTCGCCGGCGGCGCGGAAAGCGCGTCGATCCGCTCTGCGCGCGCTTCCAGTGCCGGATCGGTCGCGATCACCGGCTCGGACGCCTCCGGCGTGCACGCGCCCAGACCAACAGCTCCAAGGCAGAACAATGCGGTCCTGAGGTTCATCCAGATCACTCCCGGCTGGCCAGTTTTCCACCCCCTATCACACGAGAACAGGTCGCAAAGACGCGCCGGAGCACGGTTGGTTAATGTTTCTTCCAGAATCTTCATATTCACTCTTTGTTCACGAGAACATTTGTAGTACATACTGGAACAAGACGTCGCGGGGCGGGCTTTCCGACACCGCAAGGGCATGGCAGGAGTGAGATAGATGGCATCGGCGAACCTGAAGGTCGTAGAGGGCGGCGGAATGGACAAGGAAAAGGCTCTGGAAACGGCGCTCGGTCAGATCGAACGCAGTTTCGGCAAAGGCTCGATCATGCGTCTCGGCGAAAAGCGCGAGATGGATATCGAATCGCTCTCGACCGGTTCGCTGGGGCTGGATATCGCCCTCGGCATCGGCGGCCTGCCGCGTGGCCGCATCATCGAAATCTATGGCCCGGAAAGTTCGGGCAAGACCACGCTGGCCCTTCACGTCGCCGCAGAAGCGCAGAAGAGCGGCGGCGTCTGCGCCTTCGTTGATGCTGAACACGCGTTGGACCCGGTCTATGCGGCCAAGCTCGGCGTCGATCTCGACGATCTCCTGATTTCCCAGCCTGACACGGGCGAACAGGCGCTTGAAATCGCCGATACGCTGGTGCGTTCCGGTGCGGTCGATGTTCTCGTCGTCGACTCGGTCGCAGCGCTCACGCCGCGCGCCGAGCTTGAGGGCGAGATGGGCGACAGCCTTCCGGGCCTTCAGGCGCGCCTGATGAGCCAGGCCCTGCGCAAGCTCACCGGTTCGGTTTCCAAGTCGAAGACGATGGTGATCTTCATCAACCAGATCCGCATGAAGATCGGCGTCATGTTCGGCTCGCCGGAAACCACTTCGGGCGGTAATGCACTGAAATTCTACTCGTCCGTGCGTCTCGACATCCGCCGCATCGGCCAGCTCAAGGACCGCGACGAGGTGATCGGCAACCAGACCCGCGTCAAGGTCGTAAAGAACAAGGTCGCCCCGCCGTTCAAGCAGGTCGAATTCGACATCATCTACGGAGAAGGCATTTCCAAGACGGGCGAGCTGATCGATCTCGGCGTCAAGGCGGGCGTTGTCGAGAAATCCGGCTCCTGGTTCTCCTACGGATCCCAGCGGATCGGACAGGGCAGGGAGAACGCACGCAGGTTTCTCAAGGAGAACCCGGACGTCGCCGCCGAGATCGAAGAAGCGGTGCGTCGCAGCTCCGGCATCCTCTCCGAAGAGCTCCTCGCCCTTAATGAAGGCGACGCAGAGGGCGAAGCGGACGATACGCCTCCAGCGGCTGCAAAAGGCTAACTCATCCGGCCAAGGCCTGGAATTCTGCGCGCGCCCGAACCGTTCGGGCGCGCGTTTGCCGTTTTACTCGGGATTCAGGTCTACTCAGAATTCAGGCTGTGATTGCGACGCGCGGCTTCGCTTGGCGCCCGGGCCGGACCGGCCTATATCCGGCCAGCAGGGGTCAGGGCTGTTCCGTGCAAGGTGGCGAGCGCCGTCTTCTGGGTTGGCTGGTGATATCCTGATCCGGATTTCCGCAATGGAACATCCTGCACTGTCCTGGTCCACGTCGACGGAGCCGCGCGCCTGATGCCGAGCAAATCGAAATCCGCCTCCATGGGTGTCAACGAGGTTCGCTCAACCTTTCTCGACTTCTTTGCGGCCGCTGGCCACAAAGTGCTGCCGTCTGCGCCGCTCGTCCCGCAGGGCGACGCCACCTTGCTGTTCACCAATGCCGGTATGGTGCCGTTCAAGAACATCTTCACCGGCGTCGAAAAACCGGCCGCGCCAACGGCCGCCTCGTCCCAGAAATGTGTCCGCGCCGGCGGCAAGCACAACGACCTCGACAATGTCGGCTACACGGCCCGCCACCACACCTTCTTCGAGATGCTCGGCAATTTCTCGTTCGGCGATTACTTCAAGGCCCAGGCGATCGAGCATGCCTGGAACCTCGTCACCGAACCGTACGCGCTGCCCGCAGACCGCCTGCTGGTAACCGTCTACGCCGAAGACGATGAAGCCGCCGACCTGTGGAAGAAGATTGCCGGCTTGCCTGACGACCGCATCATCCGCATCGCGACGTCAGACAATTTCTGGTCGATGGGCGATACCGGCCCGTGCGGGCCGTGCTCCGAAATCTTCTTCGATCACGGACCGGAGATACCCGGCGGCCCCCCCGGCTCGTCGGACGAAGACGGCGATCGCTTCATCGAGATCTGGAACCTCGTCTTCATGCAGTTCGACCAGCGCGCCGATGGCGAACGCGTCGACCTGCCGAAGCCATCGATCGATACGGGCATGGGCCTGGAACGCATATCGGCCATCCTGCAGGGCGTTCACAACAATTACGACATCGACCTGTTCCGCAATCTCATAGCGGCGGAAGAGGAGGTGTATTCCCGCAAGGCGAAGGGTGACGAGCTCGCCTCATTCCGCGTCATCGCCGATCACCTGCGCGCGACATCCTTCCTGATCGCCGATGGCGTAACGCCGAGCAACGAAGGGCGCGGCTATGTCCTCCGCCGGATCATGCGCCGCGCCATGCGCCACGGCCACATGCTCGGCGCGCGCGAACCCCTGATGCACAAGCTCGTTCCTGCGCTGGTCGCAGAGATGGGCGAAGCTTTCCCGGAATTGCCGCGTGCCCAGAAGGCGATCGAAAGCGCGCTCAGCCAGGAAGAAGCGAGCTTCCAGCGCACGCTGGGCCGCGGCCTGCAACTGCTTGACGAAGCTACGAGCGATCTCCCTGCTGGCGGCGTACTTTCCGGCGAAACCGCTTTCAAGCTCTACGACACCTACGGATTTCCGATCGACCTGACACAGGACGTTCTGCGCGCGCGCAACCTCTCCGTCGACGAGGCGGGCTTCGACGCGGCGATGGCCGAACAGAAATCCCGCTCGCAGGAAAGCTGGAAAGGCACAGGCGATTCAGCCGCCGGCGAAATCTGGTTCGCGGTTCGCGACGCGTCCGGCGCGACCAATTTCCACGGCTACAACATGGAAGAGACATCCGGTCGGCTCACCGCCATCCTCAAGGACGGCGGCAAGGCTGAAGCACTGGCCAAGGGCGATACGGCCGAACTCGTTTTTGACCAGACACCGTTCTACGCTGAGTCCGGCGGCCAGGCTGGCGATCGCGGCGACATTCTCTTCAAGGATGGCGGTCGCTTTCGCGTCGACGATGTCCAGAAGCGGGCTGGTGACGTGTTCTCGCATATCGGTGAAATGATTGCGGGAAAGGCCGGGCTCGACGATCTCGCGGAACTCAGGATCGACCGCGTTCGTCGGGCCAAAGTGCGCGCCAATCATTCCGCAACCCACCTGCTTCACGCCGCGCTGCGCAACCAGCTCGGCGATCACGTCACGCAAAAGGGCTCGCTGGTCGAGGCTGACTATTTCCGCTTCGATTTCTCTCACAACGCGCCGCTCACGCGAGCCGAGATCGATGCAATCGAAGAGGAGGTCAACGCGGTCATCCGCCAGAACGCCGAAGCGCAGACACGCGAAATGGCGCCGGACGATGCCGTAAAGGCCGGCGCGCTGGCGCTGTTCGGCGAAAAGTACGGCGACAGCGTGCGGGTCCTGCGGCTCGGCAATTCCGTCGATACAGCCGATGCGCCGTACTCGGTAGAGCTCTGCGGCGGCACGCACGTCGCGCGTACTGGCGATATCGCGATGTTCGTCATCACCTCAGAGGGTGGCGTATCATCAGGCGTGCGTCGCATCGAGGCGGCGACGGGCGCCAGGGCGTTCGCCTTCCTCAAACAGCGCGCCGACATCGCTCGCGGAATTGCCGATCAGTTGAAGACGCCCGTCGGAGAAGTGGCCGAACGGGTCAGCGCGCTGTCGGACCAGCGCAGAAAACTGGAACAGGAACTGGCCGACGCTCGCCGTAAACTCGCCATGGGCGGCGGCGCCGGGGAGGCGGCCGACAAGCCGGAATCCGTCAACGGCGTCAATTTCCTCGCCAAGATTGCAGAGGGATTGCCCGCGAAGGACCTCAAGCCGATGGCGGATGAAGCCAAGGCCCAACTCGGCTCAGGGGTGGCGGTGCTGGTCGCCGTCAACGACGGCAAGGCCGCAGTGGTGGTCGGCGTAACCGAAGACCTGACCGGTCGCTTCAGCGCTGTCGATCTTGTGCGCGCAGCGTCGGTTGCGGTCGGCGGCCAGGGTGGCGGCGGCCGGCCGGACATGGCCCAGGCCGGCGGTCCCGACGGCGCCAAGGCCGAAGCGGCGATCGCGGCCGTCAGGGCTGAGCTGGCTGGCTAGCCGGCCTCTCACTGCAATAGGCGGCCGATCACTTGTCTTCGGCCAATCGCCTCGCCGGACGTTCCCGGCGTTCGTCGACATCCTGACGGATCGCCGACGGCTTGAGGCCGTGGCCGACCGCAATACGCTGATCGAATACGAAACATTCGCCATTCCACCGGCTGTCTTCCTCCGGCACGATCTCCAGATATTTCAGGATGCCGCCCTGAAGGTGAACGACGTTGTCGACGCCTTCCGACAGAAGGAAGCTGGTCGCTTTCTCGCAACGAATGCCGCCCGTGCAGAACAGGGCGTAGCGTTGCGCCGGACGGTCCGCATGGAACTTCCGGAACCAGTCCGGAAAATCGCTGAACCGCACCGTGCGCGGATTGACGGCGCCCTTGAACGAACCAAGCGCCACCTCGAAATCGTTGCGCGTGTCGATCAGCACGGTGTTCTCGTCTTCAACCACAGCGTTCCAGTCTGCGGGTGAGACATAGGCGCCGACCTGCTTGTTCGGATCCGCATCTGGCTGGCCAAAGGTGACGATTTCGCGCTTCGCCTTCACCTTCAGTTTGTCGAACGGCGGATCGGGGGCGTAGGAATACTTGACTTCAATCGCCTCGCAGCCCGGCAAGTTGCGGATCGCGTCAAGCGCCGCCTCCATGCCTGCTGGCCTGCCAGCGATCGTGCCGTTCACGCCTTCCGGCGCCAGCAGAACCGTTCCTCGGATCTTGGCCGCCTCAAGCGTGGCGCGCAGGTTGGCCTGATGCGCCGCAACCTCGACGAGCGCCGTGAAACGATAGAAGGCGGCAACGACGAACTGTGTCACAAGGCGTATCGCAGCAATGGGTGGAACGGGCGCGTCTATGCACGCTTAGCCGCCCCGATGGAGCGCGCAAGCCCCGCCGACGAGGGCGATCAGAGTATCGGCCCGATCAGGCCCAGCACGGCGGCGAGCCCCATCAGCCCCCAGGTCCGCACGTCGAAGCGCGGCGCAGCTGCGTGAATGCCCAAGCCGAGGCGCAACAGGGAGCCGAGGAGACCGATCGCCGATATCCAGAAGGCGACGTCGGCCATTTCCGGCTGGCGCGATGCGTTGCCGTAAACCAGCGCCATCACGCCCAGAAGGATGGTCTGGATATGACGACCGAACCAGGCGTCAGCCTTCAGGACAGATTCATCCTCGGGGGCCGACAATGGTTCCTGCAATGACCGAGACCGGCCCATCATCAGGTGCACGACCAGGCCGAACGCGCTGACCCCGCCAGCAAGCAGCAGAACGTAATCCATGGCCCCGGCCCAACAGCCAACGCAGCTCGCCGCGCATCCCGTAAGTCGCTAAACGGAGGCGTTGCGCGTGCGTGAAGCGCCGCCGGGGTCAGCCCGCGGCGGCGCCGAATGACTAGCTCGCCATCGCTTCCTGGAAGTTGCCGGCGACTTTCTCGATGAAGCCCTCAGTCGTCAGCCAAGACTGATCGGCGCCGATCAGCAGGGCGAGGTCCTTCGTCATGTGGCCGGCTTCAACCGTCGAGATGATGGTCGACTCCAGCGTGTTGGCGAACTTGATCAGGTCCTGGTTGCCGTCGAGCTTGCCGCGGTGGGCCAGGCCGCGCGTCCAAGCGAAGATCGAAGCGATCGAGTTGGTCGAGGTCGCTTCGCCTTTCTGGTGGGCGCGGAAGTGGCGCGTCACCGTGCCGTGCGCGGCTTCGGCTTCAACCGTCTTGCCGTCCGGCGTCATCAGCACCGACGTCATCAGGCCCAGCGAGCCGTAGCCTTGCGCAACCGTGTCGGATTGCACGTCGCCATCATAGTTCTTACACGCCCAGACATATCCACCGGACCATTTCAGCGAAGCAGCGACCATGTCGTCGATCAGGCGGTGCTCATAGTGTGCGCCAACTTCCTTGAACTTGTCTTCGAACTCGGCCTCGTAGATCTCCTGGAACAGGTCCTTGAAGCGGCCGTCATACTTTTTGAGGATCGTGTTCTTGGTCGACAGGTAGACCGGCCACTTGCGGTTCAGGCCATAGTTGAAGCAGGCGCGGGCGAAGTCGCGGATCGACTCGTCCAGGTTGTACATGCCCATTGCAATGCCGGCGTCCGGGAAGTCGAAGACTTCGTGCTCGATCACCGTTCCGTCCTCGCCGACGAACTTCATCGTCAGCTTGCCCTTGCCGGGCACCAGGAAATCGGTCGCGCGATACTGGTCGCCGAAGGCATGGCGGCCAACGATGATCGGCTTGGTCCAGCCGGGCACGAGGCGCGGCACGTTGCGACAGATGATCGGCTCACGGAAAATGACGCCGCCCAGAATGTTGCGGATCGTGCCGTTTGGCGAGCGATACATGCGTTTCAGGCCGAATTCTTCAACGCGCGCTTCGTCGGGCGTGATCGTGGCGCATTTCACGCCGACGCCGAATTCCTTGATCGCGTTGGCGGCGTCGACCGTGATCTGGTCGTCCGTCTCATCGCGCTTTTCGATGCCGAGATCGAAATAGCGAAGATCGACATCCAGATAAGGATGG
>JBHIWT010000014.1:0-33482 GCA_041987265.1 Hyphomonadaceae bacterium | reverse complement strand
GACTGGCGCCACAATGGCTCTCGCGATCGCAGCGCCGGTGAGGCATGCGCAGATCAGGGCGCCGATTGCTCCGGTCCATGTCTTGTTTGGACTATCAAGCGGCGACAGCAATGGTCCGCCAAAGCCCCTGCCGGCAAAATAGGCGGCGATGTCGGTTGTCCAAACAATAGCCAACAAACCGATCGAAAGGATCGCCACATCCGGGGACAACTCGCGTACCCACACAAATGCGGCGAACGGTAATGAAGTATAGGCGACACCGAATGCCGCCATCCGCGCATCGACCGGACCGAAATGAGCGATAGCGTACGCCAGGATTGCTCCACCAGCGCAGACGAGAAACGCCGCCTCAAGATTGTATTCGGTGCTCCATACTGCGAGAGCCGTGGTCACTGCTCCTGCAGCGAACAGGGCCGCCTGGCGTCGAGGGACTGTTTTCGCAATCATTCGGGTCCATTCGAACGCTGCGACGATGCCGACAGCGGCAGTCACCAGTTTCAGCGCTGGTCCGCCCTGCATCACCACCCAGATGCCCAATGGAGCAAGGATCGCTGTCATCACGACGCGCAGCGTGATCTCTCGTGCGTCTGGCTTGTGCGCGCGCTGGCTCAGCATGGTGTGTTGCTCGCGTGCCTAACTGCTTAGTCCGCCGAAACGGCGGTCTCGTTGGCGGTACGTATCCACGGCGTGCTGGAGTCTTTCGCGATCAAAGTCTGGCCACCAGACATCCGGAAAGACGAGTTCGGCATAGGCTCCAGTCCAAAGTAGGAAATTGCTCAACCGCAGTTCGCCGCTGGTGCGAATGACGAGATCCGGGTCGGGTGATCCTGCTGACCAGATCGAGCTGGCGACAAGCTCCTCGGTGATCTCGTCCGCAGTCAGTGCGCCAGCTTCTACCTGAGTAGCGAGCTTCCGCATTGCCTCGGTGATTTCCGCGCGACCCCCGTAGTTAAACGCGATGTTGAGGTAGAATGCTTCGTTCGCTTCCGTGAGCGCCATCGCGTGATCAATCAGCTCGATGATGTCGGGGCTCAGCCCGGTTCTCGAACCGACAATACGAATGCGGACACCTTTGTCGTGCAGTTTGGCGAGATCGCGTTTGACGAAGCGCTTGAGGAGATCAAACAAGGCGTCGATTTCGCTCTGGGGTCGGTTCCAGTTTTCGGTCGAAAATGAATAGACAGTGAGATGTTTGATGCCGAGCTCGGGGCACGCATCAACAACACGCCGAAGCGCCTCGACACCGGCTCGGTGACCCATCGCCCGTGGGAGCCCGCGCGCTTTCGCCCAGCGCCCGTTGCCATCCATGATGATTGCAACATGAGTGGGCGGCGGTCTGAGCGCCATGGGTTCGTTGACTGCGGGGCTGGCACTCTGGCTGGTCACACCTGAAGGATCTCTTCTTCTTTGGCCTTCAGCGAGTCATCAATGGCGCCTACCATCTGATCGGTGAGTTTCTGCACATCTGCAGAGAGTGCCTTGTGCTCGTCCTCGTTGATCTCGCCATCCTTTTCGAGCTTCTTGAGCCCGTCCATTCCATCTCGGCGCACATTGCGGACCGCCACGCGAGCGCTTTCTGCAAACTTGCCAGCGAGTTTAGCAAGCTCCTTGCGACGTTCCTCGCTGAGCGGAGGAATTGGAATACGAAGGGTCTGGCCGTCGACCACAGGGTTGAGACCAAGCGAAGATTCTCGAATGGCCTTGTCGACAGCGCCGACCATAGACTTGTCCCAAACGTTGACGGCCAACATACGGGCCTCTGGTGCGGTTACCGAGGCGACCTGGTTGATCGGCATATTGGAGCCGTATGCCGACACCTGAACCGTATCGAGGAGGTGTACGGACGCCCTCCCCGTACGGAGCCCGGCGAACTCGTTCTTTAGAGCACCGAGCGCGCCTTCCATGCGTTTTTCGAGGTCTTTAAGGTCCACTTCGCCGGGCATTGTTACGCTCCTGTCGTTTCCGGGCCTGCGCCATCAATGAGCGTACTCTTTCCTCGTCCGCAGATCACGTCGGCCAGCGCATTTCTCTCGTGAATCCGGAAGACCACGATCGGAATGTTGTTGTCTTTCATGAGACTTATCGCTGTTGAGTCCATGACGCGTAGCTCGTTTGACAGCACGGACATGTAGTTGAGGTGGGGAATATGGGTTGCGTCGGGGTTGGTCTTGGGGTCGGCCGTGTAGACGCCATCGACCTGTGTGCCTTTGAACATAGCGTCGCAGTTCATTTCAGCAGCCCGCAAGGCGGCTGCGGTGTCAGTCGTGAAGAACGGGTTGCTGGTGCCCGCTGCGAAGATCACGACCCTGCCCTTTTCCATGTGGCGCATGGCGCGTCGGCGAATATAGGGCTCGCAGACCGATTGCATGACGATGGCGGATTGGACTCTTGTCGCGATATCGATTTTTTCGAGCGCGTTTTGCATGGCGAGGGCGTTCATTACGGTCGCGAGCATGCCGAGATTGTCTGCCTGCGTCCGCTCCATTCCCCCAGCGGCGCCAGTCATGCCACGATAGATATTGCCGCCGCCGATTACGAGGCAGAGTTCTACGCCCAGCTCCAGGGCGTGTCGGATTTCGATTGCGAGTCGATCGCAGGCCGCAACGTCGATGCCGAATTCACGGTCGCCCATCAGCGCTTCGCCAGACACCTTCAGCAGTATTCGTTTGTATTTCAGGGTGCTTGGCGGATTCATCTGGCTACCTGTTGCGAAAGCGGCCCGACGCTAATGCACCAGGCCGTTCCGTTATCTTCGAATTCGGCGGATCCGCAAAGCGCACTCTACTGCTTTGAGAATGCCGCAACTTCTGCGGCGAAATCCGCCTCTTCTTTCTCGATGCCCTCTCCAACTTCGTACTTGATGAAGCCTTTCAGGGTGATCGCCTGGCCTAGTTCCTTGGCGGAAGTTTCGATGAACCTCGCAACGGTCTGATCGGGGTCCATGACGAACGCCTGCTCTACCAGAACGGATTCCTGGAAAAACTTGCGAATTCTGCCTTCGACCATTTTTTCGATGACGTTGTCCGGCTTGCCGGATTCCTTCGCCTGTTCAGTCAGGATTGCGCGTTCCTTCTCAACGACTTCCGGGTCGAGGTCTGCCGTGGTGGCGGCGAGAGGCCGGGCTGCGGCGACGTGCATCGCAACCTTGCGGCCGATCTCGAGCAGCGCTGCTTGATCGGCCTTGGACTCCAGGGCAACGAGCACCCCGATTTTCCCGATGCCTTCGCCCGCGGCATTGTGGATGTAGGGCGCTACGGCGCCTTCGCTGACGTCGATACTGGCGGTACGACGCAGCGCCATGTTTTCACCGATCTTGGCGACAAGATTGACCAGCATGTCTTTTACCGCGCCATCGCCATCCGGCGCCGGTGCAGTGAGTACGGCTTCAAGATCGCCGTTCTTCTCAAGCGCGATCTTGCTGATAGCTGTGACGGCTTGTTGGAACAGCTCGTTGCGCGCCACGAAGTCAGTTTCTGCATTGACTTCGACGATTGCCCCGCGGCCACCGTCGGTGATCACGCCAACCAGGCCTTCAGCTGCGGTGCGCCCAGCTTTCTTGGCGGCTTTTGACAGTCCTTTTGCACGCAGCCAATCGACGGCCGCTTCCATCTCGCCATCGTTTTCCGCAAGAGCTTTCTTGCAGTCCATCATTCCGGCGCCAGTCTTCTCGCGGAGAGACTTGACGAGGGCGGCTGTTATTTCGGCCATGTCCTATCTCCTTGATCGCAAGACCAAGGCTATTATGCCCTGAACGCGATCTTTGTTGGATGTTTCTTCAGGAAACGAATGGCCCGAGAGCTCGAGCCAGACGCCAATCTAAATGTTAACTGCCGGAACCGTTTTCAACCGGCTCGGGTGAGGCGTCGGCCTTGGCTTCAAGCGCCGGTTCGATCGGCGCTTCCGCTTCGGCTCCAACATCAACGCCGGCGGCGACGGTAGACTGTGCAAGGCCGTCCAGAACCGCGTCTGCAATCAGGTTGCAGTACAGTTGGATTGCACGTGCAGCGTCATCGTTACCCGGGATCGGAAAGTCCACTTCGTCCGGGTCGCAGTTTGTATCAACAACAGCGACAACCGGGATGCCGAGCTTGCGCGCTTCCTTGACGGCGATCGCTTCCTTGTTGGTGTCGATCACAAACATCAGATTGGGCAGACCGCCCATGTTACGAATGCCGCCGAGAACGCGTTGGAGCTTCTCCTGTTCACGATTGAGCTTGAGCAGCTCCTTCTTGGTCAGGCCAGTCCCCTCGCCACGTGCGAGGAGCTCATCGAGCTCCTTGAGGCGGCGGATGGATTTCGACACGGTTTCCCAGTTGGTCAGCGTTCCGCCGAGCCAGCGATCGTTCATGAAGTATTGAGCGCACCGGCCCGCTGCTTCGGCGACCGCTTCTGCCGCCTGACGCTTGGTGCCTACGAAGAGAATCCGTCCGCCCTTCGATGATACTTCGCGCACCTGCACGAGCGCCTGGTGCAGCAAAGGTACCGATTGAGACAGGTCGAGGATATGAATGCCGGAGCGCTCGCCGAAAATGAACCCCTTCATCTTTGGGTTCCAGCGGTGCGCCTGGTGGCCAAAATGGACGCCTGCTTCCAGAAGCTGACGCATATTGAATTCGGGCAGAGCCACGTTGTTTTCTCCTTCATCCGGTTGGCCGCCGCGGACAGGCCAGCATTTCTGCCAGCACCGGACAAATGAGCCCGCGTGTCGGAATATGCGCGCTTATACGCAGAATTGGGCCGGCGGCAACCCGTATCGACGACTGGCGCCCCTCACAGGTTTCAAGCGGCGGCCGGACGGACCTGATCGACCCCGGGAATGGACTTGAAAGCGCTTATGGCGCCGAAATCGACTGGATATCGGCCCCTGAGCGCAACCGTTACGTGGCCCTCATTGTCGATCGGGATCTCAAGCCGGATCTCACCCAATGATTGACCGGGCTTTTGTGGCAGCGAAGCAGCAACACCGGCGATCTGATCAAAGGAAACGTCCTCCGCAAGGCGCAGACAGAGCGCGTCGTGCGAACCGATGGAGGCGCTACTCAGGGGTTTGACGGATTCCATCGAAAAACGCATGTCGTCATCCATGCGTCTGACCTTGACCCGGCAGTATATCCTGGATCCCGCTTCAAGGTCTTCTCGTGACTCCATCAGGAGCTCCGGGGGCGCCATGATCTCGAACTCGCCGGACGGGTCCGACAGCGTCAGGTAAGCAAATTTGCCGCCCGAACGCGCCGGTTTTTCCACTTTGGCTCTGACCACTCCAATCATGTTGAAAGACTGG
Source organism: Hyphomonadaceae bacterium (assembly GCA_041987265.1). Classification (GTDB taxonomy): domain Bacteria; phylum Pseudomonadota; class Alphaproteobacteria; order Caulobacterales; family Hyphomonadaceae; genus IH12. The sequence goes on along the minus strand of JBHIWT010000014.1, from coordinate 28,201 downwards.
CGCTGCAGCCCGACCTCGAGCCGCTCAGCTGCAAGAACAATCTGCTTGCGCAGGTCACTGTCGAGCAATTCGTCCAGCGGATGGCCTGACAGGAAGAAGCCGACGCTGGAAAGCTCGTTGTCCAGTTTGTCGGACTCGCTCCAAGGCGTCACGTCTGGCAGGTCGGGAGCTGACATCTCGTTGTCGGAAAACAGACTCGATTGGTTGCTGGTCCGCTCCTGTTCAGCAGTGTTGGCGATAGCTGATAGCATTTCGGCGCCTGCAGCGGCCCTCGCACGGTTCGGCTCCAGTTCGTCAAATGCGCCCGCTTTGGCAAGCGCTTCGAAACATCGCCGATTGACGAGCCGTGGATCGACGCGCTTGGAAAAGTCTTGAACACTAGTGAACGCGCCCTCGCTGCGCGCGGCTTCTACACCCAGCATGGCGGGTTTGCCGACGCCCTTGATTGCGCCGAGCGCATATACGATTTCCTGTTGTCGAACATCGAAGTCAGCATTGCACTCATTGACGTTTGGCCGGCGCACCGGGATCTCGAGCCGCTTGGTTTCCTGGAAGAAGGCTGCAAGCTTGTCCGTGTTATGGAGATCGAGGCTCATTGAAGCGGCGAGAAATTCGACGGGGTGGTTCGCCTTCAGGAAGCCGGTCTGGTACGCGATGACGGCGTAGGCGGCGGCGTGTGATTTGTTGAAGCCGTAGCCTGCGAACTCTTCAACCAGTTCAAATATGTATTCTGCACGTTCGGCTGTGACACCCTTTGTCGTGGCGCCATCAACAAAGCGGGTCTTCTGCTTGGCCATCTCTTCGGGTTGTTTTTTACCCATCGCTCGGCGGAGCAAGTCTGCTTCGCCCAGCGAATAGCCCGCCAGGATCCGGGCGATGTTCATCACCTGCTCCTGATAGACGATAACGCCATACGTTTCCTTCAGAACTGGTTCCAGATCGGGGTGCAGGTAGTCGGGATCCCGGCGTCCGAACTTGGCGTCGACGTAGGTATCGATGTTCTTCATCGGACCAGGTCGATAAAGAGAGATGAGGGCGATGACGTCCTCGATCGAGTTAGGGCGCACTTTCCTCAGCGTTTCGCGCATGCCCTGCCCTTCAAGCTGGAACACGCCAAGCGTTTGGCCCGAAGACATCAGTTCGTAGGTTGGAACGTCGTCGAACGTATCCCAGCCCGCGCCCAGTTCCCGTCCCTCTTTCTGAATGTAGGCAAGTGCGCGCTGAATGACGGTTAGGGTCTTGAGGCCCAAAAAGTCGAATTTGACGAGACCGGCCTGCTCTGCCCATTTCATGTTGAACTGGGTCGCCGGCATGTCGGACTTAGGATCGCGGTAAAGAGGACAGATTTCTACGAGCGGGCGATCGCCGATGACCACGCCCGCGGCGTGGGTCGAGGCGTTGCGGTTGAGCCCTTCGAGTTGGAGCGCCGTTTCAACGAGGTGTTGAACGGCTTCTTCCGCTTCCATCGCCTCCTGAATACGAGGTTCGTCGCGGAGTGCGTCTTCAAGCGTTGGCGGCTGCGCTGGATTGAACGGGACCAGTTTTGCGAGCTTGTCGACTTGTCCAAACGGAAGCTGGAGAACTCGACCGACATCGCGCAAGACTGCTCGAGCCTGAAGCGTGCCGAATGTAATGATCTGGGCGACGCGATCGGATCCATATTTGTCGCGGACGTACTCGATCACTTCTCCACGGCGTTCCTGGCAAAAGTCGACGTCGAAGTCGGGCATGGAGACACGTTCGGGATTCAGGAACCGCTCGAACAGAAGCCCAAATCGCAGCGGATCGAGGTCTGTGATCGTCAGGGCCCAGGCCACGAGCGAGCCGGCCCCGGAGCCACGCCCCGGGCCCACAGGGATGTCGTTCGCCTTAGCCCATTTGATGAAGTCCGAAACGATCAGAAAGTAGCCAGGAAATCCCATTCGTTCGATGATACCAAGCTCATACTCCAAGCGCTCTTCGTAGACCTTGCGATCTGCGTAGAGGCGGCCGCTGGCCAATCGGTCTTTGAGGCCCGCGCTGGCTTGTGCTTTTAGTTCCGCAGCTTCGTCACGCCCCTTTTGCGTCCCGAAACTCGGTAGGATAGGTGCGTGTGTCGTGGGCCGATGAGAGCAACGCCGTGCGATTTCTACCGTGTTTGCAAGCGCCTCCGGCAGGTCTGCAAAACTCGCATGCATCGCTTCGACTGACTTCAAATATTGTTCTGCGGTTGCGCGCGGTCTGTCCGCTTCTGAAACGTATGTTGAGTGGGCCATGCAAAGGAGGACGTCGTGCGTTGCATGGTCATCGGGAGTCAGGAAGCGCGCGTCACAAGTTGCTACGATGGGTATGTTTTGCTCGTACGCGAGGGCGAGCAGAATCTCCTCGGCTGCGATCTCCTCAGCGCGGCCATGCCGTTGGAGTTCTATGTACAGCCCATCGCCAAAAGCCTCATGCAGTTGGTTGATCACCTCGAGGCATTTTTCCCGTCGCCCCTTGGCCGCATAGATATTCACCAGGCTGTCATACCCGCCCGTGAGGCAGATGAGCCCCTGAGCCCGAGTGAGCAGGTTTTTTAGTTCAACGTGCAGATCGCCAGGGCCACTGAGAAAATACTCGGTGGAAAGCGCCAGCAAATTCCGGTACCCGACGTCATCCTTGGCGATCAGTGCGATGTCACCGCTTTCGCCATTCGGCCCACCTTCAGTTACTGTGATCGTGCAGCCGATGATTGGCTGGACACCAGCTCCTGCAAGTTTCTCCGAGAGTTCCAATGCGCCGAAGAGGTTATCGTCGGTTATACCGACCGCAGGGACGCTGTTGTCGACCGCCCATTGAACGAGCGCTCCGGGCCGTATCATCGACTGCAGCAGCGAGAGTGCCGAGCGCGTTCGTAGATGGATGAATTCGGGGCTCTGCTGGCTCATCGTGAATCGCTCCCTGAGGAGAATAGTCTAGGCTGAGTCGCCGAGAGTCTCAGTCTGGGCCGGTACGAGTTTGCCGTCCTGCAAAGTCAGGACACGATCCATCAGGCTGCTGAGTTCAAGGTTGTGGGTCGCCACAAGGACTGCGACCTGCTCCTGCCGAGCGATGTCGTGCAATGCCTTGAACACCAGCTGCGAGGTGTTTGGGTCAAGGTTGCCAGTTGGCTCATCGGCGATCAGCGCGCGAGGATTGTTCGCCAGTGACCGAGCGATCGCGACCCGTTGTTGCTCGCCCCCGGATAGCCGACCGGGCCTGTGATGATCCCGTTCCGTGAGACCCATCATGCGGAGCAGGTTTCGGGCCCGTTCTCGAGCCTGTTGGCGTGGGACGCCGTTGAGCATCAGCGGGGCGGTGATGTTGTCCAGTGCATTGAGCTCGGGGAGCAAATGGTGGAACTGATAGACAAAGCCAAGATCAGTTCTGCGGATCAGCGTTCGCTGACGATCATTCAGTTTCAGAACATCGCGACCAGCAATCCGGACGCTGCCGCTGTCCGGGCGTTCGAGCAGGCCTGCGATGTGTAGCAGCGTCGACTTGCCGGAACCGGACGGACCGATCAATCCGGTCATCTCTCCGGGATGCAACTGCAGATCTACACCTTCCAAGACGTGGAGAACGCGCTCACCTGAACGGAAACTCTGTCGGACGTCAGAAAGCTCGAGAACTGGGGTCGTGCTCATTCGAACCTCAGTGCTTCAACGGGATCGAGGCGAGCGGCCCACATAGATGGAATTATCGACATGACTAACGTTACCAGGAAGGCGGCAGCGCTGACCCAGGCCACTTCCGACCATTGGAGTTTTGCGGGCAAAGCATCGAGAATGTAGATATCTGATGGGAAGAGCTGGAAGCCGAACAAGCCCTCCAGGAAATGCTGGATTGGTGCAATGAAGGTGGCGCTAAGGACCCCGAGGACCACTCCAGTCGCTACTCCGACCATTCCGAGCAACGTGCCGGTCATCAGAAAGATCCGGACTACGCCGCCTCTCGTTGCGCCGATGGTCCGCAGAATGGCTACGTCCCTCGCCTTGTTCTTCACCAGCATCAGAACGCCGGTGATGATGTTCAGGGCGGTGATGATGACCACGATGAAGAGGATGAGCCGCATAACATTCCGCTCGACTATCAACGCGCGGACATAGTTGCCATTGCGGTCCTGCCAGGTCTGAACCCAGGTGTATCCTTCAGACATGAGAGTGCTGGCGAAATCCGGCGCACTGTCTGGGTCGCGGATTCTTATGCCGAGTGCGGGGTACCCGTCGTCTTCCCCGAAGAAGCTGCGGGCGGAATCTATCGGGAGAAAGAGCGCATATCGATCGTAGCGCTCGTCGCCGACGTGAAAGATGGCGCTAACGTTGAATACGCGCTTGCGCGGTGTGGTGCCGCCAATCGTGCGCGGTCCGTTGGGTTGGGTAAGGGTTACCGGATCTCCGACGGATATGCCTAGAGCGGCTGCAAAACCGGAGCCGATTACGATGTCCTTTGAGAGGCCTGAGCCTTCGCCGAAATTGTCCAGTGACCCGACATTCCCGCGCCGCTCTGCCAGGCTTTTCATCCCCTCGGAAATCAGCGCGTTTGCGCGAAGGTCTTCCGGCCGTACCCCCCGCACCTGTACGCCATCACTTCTGTTGAATGCCGTGGCGAGCGCAGTTGCTTCCAGGATCGGCTCTACGGCGACTACCTCCGTACGTAACCTGAGGTTTTCTTCCATCTGGTCTATCTGTTGGATCGGCAGACCGCGCGTATCGATATAGGCGTGCGGTTCGAACCCTATAATTTTCGAAACGAGTTCAAGTCTGAACCCATTCATGATCGACATCGTCAGGATTAGCGCCCAGACACCGAGGGTTATGCCAATAACGGATACAATCGAAATGAGAGCGAGGCCGCCATGTTCGCGTTTCGCGCCAAGATAACGCAACGCAAGCATGCGCTCGAAAGGCCCGAACGGTTTCTCAACGGCGCGGGTTGCAGCCACTTACGCCCCCACCATTTCGGCAGCCTTGGCCAGGGCCTCGGCAAGCGGCAATTCAAGTGTGGAGCCGTCCGCTCGCCAGCGCAGCTCTACCTTGCCTGATTTAATCCCCTTCGGGCCAATCACGATCAGCGCTGGAATGCCGATCAGTTCCATTGTCGAAAATTTTGCACCCGGTCTTTCGGAGGTGTCATCGTATAGGGCATCCACGCCTCTGGCCTTCAGGTCGGCGTATGCTGTTTCGCAAGCGGCCGATACATCTTCGTCGTCTGTCCGCAGACTGACGATAGCTACCTGGAACGGTGCGATTGACGCTGGCCAGATAATTCCCTTGTCGTCGTGATGCGCCTCAATGACTGCGCCAAGCAGTCGCGACACGCCGATACCGTAGGACCCCATCTGTAGGTTCACTTCTGAACCCTCCGGCCCCATCACCCTAGCTTGCATTGGTTCCGAATACTTCTCACCAAAATGGAAGATGTGTCCGACTTCAATGCCGCGAGCTGAGAGGCGTCTGTCTTCAGGCACCTCCTGCTCATATCTGGCCGCGTCATGCATCTCTTCTGTAGCTGCGTAGTACTGCAACCTGGACTGAACGACATCCTCCAGATCTCCATCGAAATCGAGATCCGGGCCGGGCGCTTCCATGTCTACAAGAGATTTGTCACAGAAGACTGCGCTTTCGCCGGTCTGGGCCAGGACGATGAACTCGTGACTCAGATCGCCCCCGATCGGTCCGGTGTCGGCGCGCATCGGGACGGCCTGCAGACCCATGCTTTCAAACGTGTTGAGGTATGCGCAGAACATTCGGTTGTACGACTTTCGAGAGTCTTCAACCGTGAGGTCAAAGGAGTAGGCGTCCTTCATCAGGAATTCCCTGCCCCGCATGACTCCAAACCGCGGTCGCACCTCGTCTCGAAACTTCCACTGGATGTGGAACAGATTCAGCGGGAGTTGCTTGTAGGATTTTACGTATGCCCGGACGATATCGGTTATCATCTCTTCGTTCGTCGGGCCGTAAAGGAGTTCGCGATCGCTACGGTCCGTGATGCGGAGCATCTCTTTTCCGTATGCATCGTAACGTCCGCTTTCACGCCATAGATCGGCCGGTTGGATTGTGGGCATAAGTAGTTCGATGGCGCCAGCGCGCTCCTGCTCCTCACGTACAATTTGCTCGATCTTGTGTAGTACGCGTAGGCCGAGCGGGAGCCAGCTATAGATGCCGGCGCCGCTTTGACGGATCATGCCAGCGCGCAGCATAAGCTGATGCGAGGGTATTTTCGCTTCTGCGGGTGCATCGCGCATCACAGGTAGGAAATATAGCGAGAGTCTCATGTCGGGCGACCTGCGAGTAGGGAATCTGGTCCATAGCCGCGCATTCGGCGCCTAGCAATCCGAAGTATGCGGCCCGAAGACCTACGAGTGGGCTTCAGGATTGCGTGGGTATCAACGTATCCAGCCAGCCGAACGCAATTGCCGCCCAACCCAGCCCCGTAATGATCAGTGCGCCGGTAGACGCGAACACCAGCTTTCGGAACAAATTCCAGTGCTCAGGAGCGCCAGGCTCGCTGCCTGGCACGACTTCGCCTGCCTCTGCCTGACTTCGCGCGCCCGCGGACAAGGACGGAAGGAAACACAGCCACCAGGCTATGACGAAGACAACAACGAGTTCAAACAATCCCATCGAGAGCTCAGTGATCCTTGGGTGTTTCCATCAACTCCACGAGAACGCCGTTGGAGTTCTTCGGATGGATAAAGACTACTGGGGTTCCGTGGGCTCCTATTCGGGGTTCACCGAGAACGGTCGCTCCCTTAGCCTTCATATCCGCCGCAGCCTCTACAATATCGGGCACTTCGAAGCATACGTGGTGTTGTCCGCCTTTCGGGTTCTTGGCGAGGAACCCGTTGATGGGCGAGTCTTCTCCCAGCGGTTCGATCAGCTCCAGCTGCGTGTTCGGCAAATTGACGAACGCGACCTTCACACCTTGCGCGGGCATATCGAACGGTTCGACGAATTCCGTTGCGCCATACATGGTTCGATACATTTCCATCGCTTCTGTGACGGAAGGAACGGCGATGCCGATATGATTGAGGCGTCCGACCATGTTCTGTTCCCTTCTCGTGCTAAATTCTATGTATCGTTACGTCGATCAGCGGACGTTTGCCAAATTCCTGCTCCGCTGCGCGCCGAGCAGCCCGAACCAGCAGGCGCTCAATCTGTTCATCGTCAGCGAGTTCGCTTCGTTTCAATTTTCTGGCTGCAGTGTCAATCGCATCGTCTATTGGGGACAGGGTTTCATCCGCCGCGGCTCCGTCTGGATCGGAAAAACCACGGGCCATGACAACCGGGATGTCTGCGAGTTTGTCGTCAGCAACGACGAGGCTGACATTGATGTAACCGGAATGTGCAATGCGCCGCCGTTCCCAAAGACCAGCCGCGTCGGAGGGCACGATAGAGGTGCCTTCGACGTGAAGCCGGCCCGCCGGCGTCTGGTCTACAACCTTTGCTTTGCCGGGCGCCAGGCGAACTAGGTCCCCATTATTCGGAGCAATTGCATAGGGTATCTGGAGGGATTTTGCGAAACGAGCGTGTTCCATAACATGTCGGCGTTCGCCGTGGACTGGGATGGCGATCTCGGGGCGGACCCATTCGTACGCCTGTCTGAGTTCATCGCGGCATGGGTGACCGGAGACGTGGATTTCCGTGCCGCGGCCAGTGATGAGGCGTACACCCTTCTCCGCCAGCGCGTTTTGTACCTCGCCAATCGCGCGTTCGTTTCCTGGTATAACTCGGGACGAAAAAAGGACCGTATCGCCAGGACCAAGATCAACATGCGGATGATCGCCCCGTGCAATTTTAGCCAACGCAGCATTCACTTCGCCCTGGGAGCCGGTGCACAGGTACAAGACCTCGTTGGCAGGAAGGGTGCTCGCCTCTTCCGCTTCGATGAAGTCAAACCCCTTGAGCAGGCCAACCGAACGGGCGGCATCGGTTATCCTGAACATTGAGCGGCCAACCAGCGATACCTGCCGGCCCGCAGCCTGGGCTGCGACGCATACCGAGTGTAACCGGGCGACGTTTGAAGCAAAACTTCCGACCGCTACCCGGCCTGTCTGCTGCGCGATCACTTCCTTCAAGCGAATTGCTACATCGCCCTCCGATCCAGCGACGCCTTCTTCAAATACGTTGGTGGAATCGCAGACCATCGCGAGAACGCCTTCCTCGCCTAGCGCTTCCAGCCGCTGCTGATCGTAGTTTCGTCCGATGACTGGATCGGGATCAAATTTCCAGTCGCCGGTATGGAGGACCGCGCCAAGATCGGTGCGGATCGCCAGCGCGTTCGGCTCCGGGATTGAGTGTGTGAGCGTGACCAGTTCCACATCAAACGGACCGAACTGGCGTCGCTCGCCCAGTTCCATGGTATGAACGGTCGCCTCTCCGCTCAGGCCTCGTTCGCGCAGCTTCTCGTTTACAAGGTAAGCTGTGAATGGTGTTGCGTAGATCGGGGCCTTGAGTTGCGGCCATAACCAGCCGATGGCGCCGATATGATCTTCGTGTGCGTGGGTAAGAATGATCGCCTCGATCCGTTCCGCGCGCTCTGCGAGGAACTGCGGATCCGGCAAAACCAGATCTACCCCGGGAATTCGATCATCCGGGAATGTCACCCCGACGTCGACGACTAACCAGCGCCGGTCATTTGGCGGACCATACGCATAGGCATTCAAATTCATGCCGATTTCTCGGCAACCACCGAGCGGGAGGAACAGAAATTCAGGAGACGCCATCAGGCTTCCGGGGCGGCGCGGCGGAGGTTGCGTTCATACAACGTGTAAAGGCCGCTGATGGTTAGATCTGGATCAAAGTGATCAATTGTGCGCGCTGCGCCTTCGAATAGCGAGACGACTCCGCCAGTGCCGATCACTGTCATCGGCGCTCCGTACTCGTCCTTTATTCTTCTTACAAGACCGTCGATCAGGTCCATGTAGCCCCAGAAAACACCAGACTGCATGGCGGTAACCGTGTCCTTGCCGATCACCTGACCTTGCGCAGGGCGTTGGATCGCGACCCTGGGCAGTTTTGCAGACGCTTCGTGCAACGCGCGCATCGACAAGTTGATGCCGGGAGCGATGATGCCTCCTTCGAAGGCGCCATCCGACGCGACGATATCGAATGTAGTGGCAGTGCCGGAATCGATAATGATCAGTGGCCCCGAGTAAGTCTTGGCTGCGCCCACCGCGTTGACTAGCCGGTCAGCGCCGACTTCGCTCGGCTTGGGCAGGCGCACTTCGATCCCGATTTCCACGTTTTCGCCGATGACGAATGGCTCGACCTGCAGGTAGCGGCGCGCGAGATTGCGTTGGTGGAACAGTGATTGCGGGACAACCGTGGAAATAATGCAGTCGTCGATTGCGTCGAGTTTCAAGCCCTGCATCGCCATTAGCTGGCTCAGCCAGACGGCGTAATCATCGGCCGTTCGTGTTGAATCGGTCGCGCTTCGCCATTGAGCGCGCCACCCTTCCCCGTCGTGTACTGCAAACAGGGTGTTGGTGTTCCCGGTGTCGATTGCCAGCAGCATATTCTTCTTTCCGTAGCGGACTAACCTATTAGCCCCACGTCGCCCGCTCGTACATGGTGCGGTTTTCCGGTTGGGTCCCGGATGACCAACGCGCCGTCTTCGCCCAAGTCCAGAAACTCGCCCGTTTCTGTGTGACCGTTAAGCGTGAAGGAAAGCGTACGCCCGGCATGCGCCGTCCGAGCCAGCCAGTCCTGTCTGGCGGCGGAGAAGCCGTGATCGAGGAAATGGGAGATACGATTGCGTAGAGCGTTATCCAAGCGCGCGAGAAACGAGGTTGGATTGAGATCGCGTTCCTTTGCGAGTTCGCCCAACGCGATGGCAGGCTGGCCGGCGTTTTCTGGCGCTACGGCGAGATTCACACCGATGCCGACGGCCAACCAGGAGACACCCTGATGGGCGCCGAGTTCAACCAGTATCCCCGCCAGTTTTCGGTCCTTCGCCAGAACGTCGTTTGGCCATTTCAGCTTAACGACGCCGGCTAGATCGGGCTGTAGCGCGATGATTGCGTCTGTCAGGGCAAGGCCTGCCAGAAAACACACCAGCGGTGCGTCCTTCACCGGACCGGTGAATGGGAAGAGCGCGGTTGCGTACAGGTTGCCGAGCGGCGAGGCCCAGTTGCGGCCAAGTCTGCCCCGCCCTTTCGTCTGCTGGCTTGCATGCAACCAACAAGGGCCGAGGTCGCCTTCGTTGGCGACTTGTCCTGCTAACTCGTTGGTGCTGGCGAGTTGATCAAAGTGACGGACTGGCCACGGGTCCTGGAAGATGGCGTTAGTGTTCACTGCTAGCCGGGTGTGGCTTGAGCAGCCGCATCAAGCAGGTATTGGATCGCGATCGTGAGCACGGGGAACACAGCGATTGATGCGGCTACGACGGTTGAAACTTCGAGCCAATCACTATCGCCCATGGTTGCTTCGGACGGCTTGACCATCATCGCCCAGACCAGCCGCAGATAGTATCCGAGTGAAACAACGCTGGAGACCACACCGACGAGGACCAGCCAGAGAAGGTCCGCTTTGAGGCCCGCTTCAAATACGGCGAGCTTTCCCCAGAAGCCCGCTGCCGGTGGGATGCCCGCAACGGAGAACACCAGAACCGTCATGCCGATGGCTACCGCGGGTTTTGACTTGGCCAGCCCATTGAGATCATCAATTGTTTCGAGCGGCTCTCCATCCCGGCGCAGGGTCAGGACGCCGGCGAACAGGCCGAGTGTCCCAACGACGTAGATGGCCATGTAGACCAGAATAGCGGACGCTCCGTTTACGGCGCCGGCGGCCAGTCCGATCAGGGCGAAACCTACGTTTGCGATCGATGAATACGCTAGCAGGCGTTTGAGGTTGCTTTGCGCAAGGGCGCCGAAGGAGCCGATCACCATCGACAGAGCGGCAATGATGGCGATGATCGGTCGCCAGTCGCTCTCGTGAGCTCCGAACATTGTGTAGAGGACGTTTCCGAGCACAACGACTGCCGCGATCTTCGGGGCGGTGGCGAAGAAGGCGACCACCGGCGCCGGCGCGCCGGCATATACATCCGGCGTCCAGATGTGCAGCGGTGCGGCTGACGCCTTGAATGCGAGGCCAATGATCACGAGCACCATGCCGAAAGTCATGCCGAGCGACATGTCCGCCTGATTGATCGCTTCGAATGAGGTGCTGCCGGCAAACCCGTATACGAGTGATGAGCCATAAAGCAGCAGGCCCGATGCCAGCGCCCCGAGGACGAAGTATTTGAGACCGGCCTCAGCCGATCGGACATGGTCGCGCCGGAAAGCGGCGAGCACGTATGACGACAGACTTAGCGTTTCGATTCCCATATAGAGGGTCATCAGGTTGTTGGCGGACAGCATCAGCCCGGCGCCCATCGCGCCGAAGGTCACCAGCAGTGAGTATTCATAGCGGTTGACGCCCAGATCCTTCAGTGATCGTCCGGAAATGAGCAACGTAACGGCCGCAAGAGCGAACAGCGCTATCTTTGCGAAGGCGACGAAGGGGGTCGCACGGTAGAGTCCGCCGAATGCCTCGGTTGCGCCTGCGGTATATTGTTGCCAGGCGAGAATTGCCGCCGCCACGAGCGCGATGGCGGAGAGCAAGCGGATGGTGATCTGGCTGCGCTCGCCAACCACGGCGCCCCAGAGCACGCCGATCAGTCCGGCTGCTGCCAGCAGGACTTCGGGGGCTGCGGTATGGATGTCGGTGAGAAGGTTCATGGCTCGCCCCTACCTACCGATCATCATCAGGATTTCACTGGTAGACATCGCAGTGAGATCGAAAATCAAGGATGGCGCGACGCCGAAGAGCAAGGTTGCGGCAGCGAGCAGCCCCAGGATCGCCATTTCAAGGAATGTGACATCCTTGATTTCGGACAGTTTCTCATTGACCAGCTCGCCGAACACCGTGCGTCGATAAAGTGTGAGCATGTAGACCGCTGACAGGATGACGCCGATAGCGGCGACCGCCGCAGCCCAGATTGCCGCCTGGAAACCGCCGACCATGGTCAGGATCTCGCCGATGAAACCGCTCGTGCCAGGCAGGCCGACATTCGCCATCGAGAACAGCATGAACAGAGCCGCGTAAGCTGGCATCCGGTGGACGAGCCCGCCGTAGAATGAAATCTCGCGCGTGTGCATACGGTCGTAAATCACACCCACGCAGAAGAACAACGCGCCGGAAATGATGCCGTGTGAGATCATCTGGAAGATGGCGCCCTGTATGCCTTCCTCATTGAATGCGAAGATTCCCAGCGTGACAAAACCCATGTGCGCGACTGAAGAATACGCCACGAGCTTCTTGATATCCGTCTGCCGGAACGCGACGAGCGACGCGTAAACGATGGCGATGACGCTGAGCGCGAACATCATCGGCTGGAACAACTCGGATGCGTCGGGAAACATGGGCAGGGAAAACCGGAGAAAGCCGTAGCCGCCCATCTTCAGAAGAACCGCCGCCAGAACGACGGACCCGGATGTAGGCGCCTCGACGTGGGCGTCTGGCAGCCATGTATGTACCGGCCACATCGGCAGCTTGACCGCAAAGGATGCAAAGAACGCCAACCACAGCCATGTCTGCACATCGCGGGCAAACGGATAGGCTTGCAGCTCCTGAATGTCGGTCGTGCCGGTGATGTTGTACATATAGACCAGCGCAGCGAGCAGCATCAGCGAGCCCAGCAACGTGTACAGGAAAAACTTGAACGCCGCGTACAGCCGGTTCTTACCGCCCCAGATTCCTATGATGAGGAACATCGGGATCAGTCCGCCTTCAAAGAACACGTAGAAGAGGATGAGATCCATCGCGCAGAAGACGCCGATCATCAGCGTTTCAAGGATCAGGAACGCGATCATGAATGTCGGCAGGCGGTCCTTGATCGAGGTCATCGCCTGCAGGATACAAAGCGGCGTAAGGGCGGTTGTCAGCAGAACAAGTGAGAGCGACAGTCCGTCTACGCCCATCGCGTAGGACGTGGCGCCAAACCATGCGTGTCTTTCGATAAACTGAAAGCCAGACTGTGATGGGTCAAAGTCCAGGAGCGCGACGATTGACAACGCCAGCGTCGCAAGTGTGGTGAGAAGCGCAATACCGGTAGACAAACCGCTCGCGCGGTCACCGGCGAGATCCCGGAAGGCAAAGATGATGAACCCGCCGATCAGCGGCAGGAAGGTCATCATGGAGAGGAGTGGCAGGTCCGTCATCAACCTTGTCCCGCCTGCGACCAGAGGATGTAGGCGCCGAAGCCGACAGCCGAGAGGAGAATGACCAGCGCATAATGGAACAGGTAGCCGGTGTGCAGGCGAGAGAGACCGCCTGCGCCTGCCTTGCTGAGCGCCGTCACCCCGTCCGGGCCTGCGCCGTCAATGATCGTCTTGTCGCCCACCTTCCAGAACAGGTCGCCGAGCAGAGCGGCGCCTTTGACGAAGATGAAGTTGTAGAGTTCATCGAAATACCACTTCCGCGAGAGGAAGCTGTGCAATGGGCCGCCCTTTGTTCCGATTGAACTCGGGATCTGCGGCGCAAGTCCGTAGAAGATGATCGCCAGTACCAGGCCGGTGATCCAGGCCCCGGCCGGCGCGAGAAGCACCCAGAGCGGTACGTCGTGTCGATCGTGGAGAACGTGATTTTCCGGCGCGGTGAAGATTGCGTCTCCCCAGAACTCAGCCTGATGGTGATCGACGAACGCATCATAGAAAACGCCGCCGGAGAGCACCGCGCCTACAGCAAGCAACACAAGCGGGATGGCCATGACCCACGGCGCATCATGAGCGTGATCGTAGTGGTCGGGGTTGGCGCGCGTCTTGCCGTGGAACGTCATGATCATCAGGCGCCAGGAATAGAATGAGGTCAGCAAAGCTGCGCCGACACCGAGCCAGAACGCCATCGGGCCGAACTGGTCGTGTGAGGCGTACGCGCTCTCGATGATGGCGTCCTTCGAAAAGAAACCAGCGAAGCCGATGTGCAGTCCCTCGACGGCTGGAACGCCAACACCGGTGAGCGCCAGCGTACCGATTAGCATCATCGCCCACGCAATCGGCATCTTGGAGCGCAGTCCGCCCATCTTGCGCATGTCCTGCTCGTCGTGGAGGCCGTGGATCACCGCACCAGCTGAAAGGAATAACAGCGCCTTGAAGAAGGCGTGGGTGAAAAGGTGGAACATTGCGGCCTGATACGCGCCAATTCCGGCCGCGAAGAACATGTAGCCAAGTTGCGAGCAGGTTGAGTACGCGACCACACGCTTGATGTCGTTCTTCGCCATGCCGACGGTTGCGGCGAAGAAACACGTGATTGCACCGATGATGGTGATCAGGTTGGCTGCGAAAACCGTGTGCTCATAAAGATAAGACGCCCGGCAGACCAAGAAGACACCCGCCGTGACCATCGTTGCAGCATGGATAAGCGCGGAAACCGGCGTCGGGCCTTCCATTGCGTCCGGCAACCAGGTGTGGAGCAGGAATTGAGCTGACTTCCCCATCGCGCCGACGAACAGCAGCACTCCGATGAGTTCCAATGCGCTGACGTGCAGGCCCAGGAAGTCGAGTGAGACCTGCTGGATCGGCAGCGCATCAGCGAAGCCGACGGGCTGAACCAGCGCGTTGTTCTCGATGAGTGCGAATGCCGTCTCGAAACGAAGACTGGAAAACTCCTCGACACCCAGTCGTTGCAGGTAATCCGACGAAATGTTGCCTGCTGCGTCTATGACGCTGGTTGGCGCCTGCAGGACAAATACAATGGCCATGAGACCCAGCGCGAAGCCAAAATCGCCAACACGGTTGACGACAAACGCCTTGATGGCTGCGGAGTTCGCAGAGGGTTTCTTGTACCAAAATCCGATAAGCAGGTAGGAGGCCAACCCCACACCTTCCCAGCCGAAAAACATCTGGACGAAGTTATCTGCCGTTACCAGCATCAACATGGCGAAGGTGAAGAGGGACAGATAGGTAAAGAAGCGCGCCCGGTGCGGGTCATGTTCCATGTAGGAAATCGAGTAGATGTGGACGAGCGCGGAAACACCTGTGACCACGAACATCATCACCACTGACAACGTATCAACACGGATCGCCCAGTCGGCGATGAAATTGCCGACATCAAGCCATCTGGCAATAACGATCGTGTGCCCGTGAGCGCCCCCCTCGTGTGGGCCGAATGCGTGCATGAAGAACTGGGCGCCGGCCGCCAACGCCGCCAACACAACCAGTCCGGTGGTCAGGGCCATAGCGCCCTTGTCACCCAGCGCCCGCTGGCCAAGCCCCGCGACCAGCACGGCGATTGCCGGTGCGAACACGATGAAGAGTGCTGCTGTATCCTGCGAGATCACGCCCAGCTCCTTCGTGCGACCTAGCCGCGCAACACGTTGACGTCTTCAACGGCGATCGCGCCGCGAGTTCGGAAATAGACCACGAGTATGGCGAGCCCCACGGCTGCTTCCGCTGCTGCGACCGTAAGGACGAGCATTGCGAAGACCTGCCCGACGATGGTCCCGTTGAAGGCCGAGAAGGCGACGAGATTGATGTTGACCGACAAGAGGATGAGTTCGATCGCCATCAGGATGACGATCACGTTCTTTCGGTTCACGAAGATGCCGAAGACGCCGATCGTGAACAGCGCCGCCGACAGGCCAATGAAGTGGCTGAGAGTCAGTTCCATGATCAGAGCCCTTCCCCCGGTTTGACATCGCGCATTTCGATGGCGTCAGAACGCTTGCGGTTGGTTTGTTGGGCGATGTTCTGGCGTTTGGCGCGCGGTCGTCCACGCAGCGTGAGCACGATGGCGCCGATCATGGCCACGAGAAGAACCAGTCCGGCCATTTGGAAGAGCAGCAGATATTCTGTGTAGAGCACGTTGGCGATGGCTTCGGCGTTGGTCTCTGCGCCGGGGTGCGGGTCAAAATCACCGACCGGGGTTGACGAGATTGATGCGGTGACGATGCCGATCTCGGCCAACAGGATGGCGGCAATTGCTGCACCGGAGACTATGTAGTTCTGAAAGCCCTGTTTCAGTTCGACGAAGTCGACATCCAGCATCATGACCACGAACAGGAAGAGCACGGCGACGGCGCCGACATAAACGACGACCAACAGCATGGCGAGAAATTCGGCGCCGATGAGCACCAAGAGTCCCGCTGAAGTGAAGAACGTACAGATCAACCACAACACAGAGTGCACGGGGTTGCGAGCCGCGATGACGAACAGCGCGGACAGCAGGACGATTGTCGAAAGAATGTAGAATGCAATCAGCGTCACGCTGTTGATTTCCTGCCTTCGTTCATGCCGGTAGTTGCCCCTGACGGGGCGATTGAGGTGTGCGACTCAGCCTCCCGGCCGCCAAGTCGCGCCCTTTTAGCGATAGCGGGCGTCCAGTTCCAGATTCCTCGCAATTTCTCTTTCCCAGCGGTCGCCATTATCCAGCAATCGCTGCTTGTCGTAGTAAAGTTCTTCGCGGGTTTCGGTCGCGAACTCGAAATTCGGGCCCTCCACGATCGCGTCTACCGGGCATGCCTCCTGGCAAAAGCCGCAGTAGATGCATTTGACCATATCGATGTCGTAGCGCGTGGTGCGGCGGCTGCCGTCTTCGCGGGGCTCAGCCTCGATGGTGATGGCCTGGGCTGGGCAGATGGCCTCGCAGAGCTTGCACGCGATGCAGCGTTCTTCCCCGTTGGGGTAGCGGCGAAGCGCGTGTTCGCCACGGAAACGGGGGCTCAATGGCCCCTTCTCGAACGGATAGTTCACCGTTTCCTTGCGTTGGAAGAATTTCTTCATGGCCAGGATGGTCGCCGATGTGAAATCGGTCAGCATGGCGCCGCGGATTGCCTGGAATACTGACATCAGCCTGCTGCCTCCGCGCCTGCCTGGATGAAGACGACATAGGCCGAGACCGCCACGACGGCGAACAGCGATGTCGGCAGGAAGATCTTCCAGCCCAGACGCATCAGCTGATCATAGCGGTAGCGAGGCACGAGCGCGCGGACTAGCGCGAACAGGAAGAAGAAAAACCAGATCTTGATAATGAATACCAGGCAGGCGCCCAGGCTGATCAGCCAGTCTGGCGTGGCCTCAGGCACAGGGATCGGTATCGGCATGTGCCAACCGCCGAAAAACAGGATTGTAGCGAGGGCGCACATCAGGGTGATGGCTACTTGTTCGCCAAGATAGAAGAGCAGGAATGGTGTGGACGAGTATTCTACCTGATAGCCGGCGACCAGTTCAGCTTCGGCCTCTGGGAGGTCAAACGGCGGTCGGTTGGTTTCTGCAAGCGCTGAAATGAAGAAGATCACGAACATCGCAAACATGATCGGGAAAAGTATGATCTTGTCTGGTGTCAGGAGGAATGCGTGCCAGTTCCAGATGCCGCCGGCTTGCGCGTTGACGACGTCAGTGAGGTTCATCGAACCGACCAGCATCAGGACCGTTACGATGACGAAGCCGATCGAAACCTCGTAGGAGACCATCTGAGCTGCTGAACGCAGTCCGCCGAGGAAGGGATATTTCGAGTTCGAGGCCCAACCACCCATGATGATGCCGTAAACACCGAGCGATGAGATCGCGAAGATGTAGAGGACCCCGACATTAAGGTCAGCGATGACCCATCCTGGCGCGACCGGGATTACGGCCCAGGTGATCAAGGCCAAGGTGGTCGAAAGAATGGGAGCCAACAGGAAGACGGTCTTGTTGGCGCCCGCCGGAATCACGATTTCCTTGAGTACGAACTTAAGGAAGTCAGCGAATGACTGCAGCAGCCCGAATGCACCGACGACGTTAGGGCCCTTGCGCAACATCACCGCGGCCAGAACCTTGCGATCCATGTAGAGCAGGAACGCGATCATCAGCAGAAGCACGACCAGAAAGGCCGCAATCTGTAAGATCGCCAGACCTACGCCGCCCCAGACGCCGCCTCCCCATTGAATGAGCGTTTCCATGCGGGCTCCTATTCCGCCGCGACTGAGATGTCGCCATTCGACATTTCAGCGCACTCGGCCATCGTCCGTGACGCGCGAGCGATGGGGTTGGAAAGGTAGAAGTTGGTTGTGCTGTTCCTGAATGTAACGGACGACATGTCGCCCGGTGCGCCGTAGGGGCCGGCCACCGACTGGTCGGCGGGTGGCGCGAAATCAAGTCCTAGGAAGACCGGATTTGTTTCGCCTACAGCTTTGCGAATTTCGGCAAGATTGTCGTACGGCAGGGCTTTGCCAATCACGTCCGACAAGGCACGAATGATGGCCCAGTCCTGACGGGCGTCCCCCTTTGGCGCGACTGCGGCTTGCGTGCGTTGAACGCGCCCCTCTGTGTTTACGTAAGTCGCCGATTTTTCCGTGTATGCAGTGGCGGGTAAGATGATGTCGGCGCGGTGAGCTCCTGCGTCACCGTGGCTACCGATATAGATCACTGTGGCATCGCTGAGTTTTGATGTGTCAATTTCATCGGCGCCGAGCAGGATTAGCGTTTTGAGCTTTCCTGCCTCAGCTTCGTTCAACATTTCAGATGTGTTCTTTCCGCCTGCGCGCGGGAGGAAACCCAAGTCGAGACCGCCTACCCTTGCCGCCGCCGTGTGCAGAACGTTGAAACCGTTCCAGCCCTTTGCGGCATCGAAGGCGCCCACCTTCGCGGCCAAAGAAGAGACAGCGTGCAACAGCGCTCCACCCGCCTCGCCCGCCATTGCATGAGCGCCGACAATGATCATCGGTCGTTCGGCATTGGCCAGCAGATCGAAGGTTGGGCTTCCGGCGGTCAGGTTCGCCAACTGGTCTGCGCCAGCGCCGAGCCAAGTATATTCGTATGACAGGTCGACTTGTTCGCCGATCATGTGGACAGGCACGTCACGGTGCAGCCAGCTCTTGCGGATCCGTGCGTTGAGCACCGGCGCGTCCACACGCGGGTTGCAACCGACGAGCAGGATCGCGTCAGCGTCGTCGATGCCCATGATAGACGAATTGAAGATCCAGCTCTCGCGTGGAAGTTTGGCCCCGTCCGGGCCCAGTCCCAAACCTATCTCGTCGTATCGGCAATCCATCGATTTGACGCCAATCGCGTCGCAGAGATCCATGGTCGCCTTCATCCCTTCAACGCATGAAAGGTCTCCGGCGATAGCTCCGATGCTCTCTGCGGGTCCGCTCAGCGCCGTTGCGGCAGCCTCGAGCGCTTCAGCCCAGCTCACCGCCTGCAGCTTGCCTTCGCGGCGCACATACGGAGTGTCGAGGCGCTGTCGGCCAAGGCCGTCCCATACGAAACGGGTTTTGTCGGAGATCCATTCCTCGTTGATCTCTTCGTTCACCCGCGGAAGAATTCTGAGCACGCCGCCGCCGCGAGCATCCACACGGATCGCGCTTCCGAGCGCATCCATCACGTCGATGGACTCTGTCTTTCTCAATTCCCAGGGACGGGCGTTGAATGCATAAGGTTTCGACGTCAGCGCGCCGACAGGGCAAAGGTCGATGACGTTTCCAGACAGTTCGGATGACATCGCTTTTTCTAGATACGTCGTGATTTCGGCGTTCTCGCCACGATTGATAAGGCCGAGTTCCTCCACGCCCGCAACTTCCGCGGCGAAGCGGACGCAACGCGTGCACTGAATGCAGCGCGTCATCACCGTCTTGATCAGCGGTCCCATGTACTTGTCGTCGACCGCGCGTTTGTTCTCTTCGTAGCGCGAGCCTCCGCGCCCGTATGCCATGGCCTGATCCTGCAGGTCGCACTCTCCGCCCTGGTCACATATCGGACAGTCCAGCGGGTGGTTGATCAGGAGAAACTCCATGACGCCGTTGCGCGCCTTGATCGCACGCTCGGACGTGGTGGAAATGTTCGGCGGGGAACCGTCCGGATTCGGGCGCATGTCGCCCACAGTTTGCGCGCATGATGCGATCGGCTTCGGGGCGCCGACCCAATCGACCAGGCACATACGGCAATTGCCAGCGATCGACAGGCGCTCGTGATAGCAGAAGCGCGGGATTTCGGCCCCTGCTGCCTCGCACGCCTGCAGAAGCGTGTAATTGCGCGGAACTTCCACTTCGGTTCCGTCGACGACGAGCTTGAACGTGTCGGTCATGCCCTACTCCGCCGCTACCGTTGCGCCCTGCACGTGCGGGCGGCGCGAGCGATAATCGTTGATGCGGTCTTCGATCTCATGGCGAAAATGCCGGATCAGGCCCTGAATGGGCCATGCGGCGGCGTCGCCCAGCGCGCAAATCGTGTGACCTTCGACCTGGGTTGTGACTTCGAGCAACGTGTCTATCTCGGACGTTTCGGCTTCTCCGCGGGCCATCCGATTTATCACGCGCCACATCCATCCTGTGCCTTCACGGCAAGGCGTACACTGGCCGCAGCTCTCGTGTTTGTAGAAGTAGCTGATGCGGGCAATCGCGCGAATGATGTCGGTCGACTGGTCCATGACGATGACAGCAGCCGTTCCCAGTCCTGATTTGACATCACGCAGGGCGTCGAAATCCATCAAGACATCGTCACAGATTTCCTTCGGCAACAGAGGCACGGATGAGCCGCCGGGGATCACCGCCTTGAGGTTCTCCCAGCCGCCACGCACGCCGCCGCAATGGGTTTCGATCAGCGTCTTGAGCGGGATCGACATCTCTTCTTCGATGTTGCACGGCTCGTTCACGTGGCCGGAAATGCAAAATACCTTCGTGCCCGTATTATTGGGCCTGCCGAAGCCAGCAAACCAACCAGCGCCGCGCCGAAGGATCGTTGGCGCGACGGCGATCGACTCGACATTGTTGACGGTTGTCGGGCAGCCGTAGAGGCCGGCGTTGGCCGGAAATGGCGGTTTGAGCCGGGGCTGTCCCTTCTTGCCTTCAAGACTCTCAAGCAGCGCGGTTTCCTCGCCGCAGATGTAGGCGCCTGCGCCGTGGTGCACGTAGATGTCGAAGTCCCAGCCCGAACCTGCAGCGTTCTTGCCGACCAGGCCCGCGGCGTAGGCTTCCTTGATGGCTTTTTCGAGCGTTTCGCGTTCGTGGATATATTCGCCGCGAAGGTAGATATAGCAGGCATGTGCACGCATCGCGTACGACGCAATCAGGCACCCCTCGATCAGCAGGTGCGGATCGTGCCGCATGATCTCGCGGTCCTTGCATGTGCCCGGCTCGGACTCGTCCGCATTCACTACGAGGTAATGAGGCCGGTCCTTCACTTCCTTGGGCATAAAGGTCCATTTCAGGCCCGTCGGGAAGCCGGCGCCGCCCCTGCCCCGCAGGCCCGACGCCTTGATCTGATCGCAGATCCATTCCGGACCGAATTGCATCAGCTCGGCGGTCGAGTTCCACGCGCCGCGTTGTTTCGCAGCTTCGAGACTCCAGTCGTGGCGCCCGTACAGGTTGGTGAAGATGCGGTCTTTATCGAGGAGCATTTTGACCCTCCGACCGCTGACGCAGGTACTTGATCAGGGCTGGTGCGGAAAACCCGAGGCCGGCCACGATTCCGATAGCGACCCAGATCCAGTTCGACGTGATCAGAAAGGCGACAATACCGCCGATTACGCAGCAAGCTTCCAGCGCAGCGGCGATAATCAGCTCTCGACTTAGGCGACGCGGCCCATTTTGTTGAGGCGTCATGCGTCACCTCCCTCAGCGTCGGCGGCTGGCGCATTGGGTATTTTGGCGAGTGGCGTTGCCCTCGAACCGTCGTACAATGCTTCCTCAACCAAGACGCGCGCATTGCCGGGGGGCGCTGAGGTATCACGGTCGACATATGGACCTGGCTTGGGTGTCTTACCCGCAGCAAAGTCAGCCATCACCTGTTCGAGCGAGTTCTTCGTCAGATCTTCGTAGTAATAGTCGTTGATCTGGATCATTGGCGCATTCACGCAGGCGCCAAGACATTCGACTTCGATCCAGGAGAACATCCCGTCCGAAGAAACGCTGCCGCTTGGGCCGATTTTCTTCTCGCAAACCTCGATGAGTTCGTCCGAGCCGCGCAGCATGCATGGCGTCGTGCCGCAAAGCTGAAGATGGTAACGCCCCACCGGCTCCAGGTTGAACATGGTGTAGAAGGTCGCGACTTCGTAGACGCGGATGTAGGACATCTCGAGCCGATCCGCGACGGCCCGCAGCGCGGGCTCAGAGAGCCACCCCCCATTCTGTTTCTGGGCCAACCAAAGCGCGGGTATGACCGCGGATTGTTTGCGCTCGGCGGGATACTTCTTTGTCCACCACGCGATCTTTTCCTCTGTCGCCTCATCAAAGGCGAAGGGATGGTGCGTTTCAGGGTGATGGTAGCGGCGCCCGCTCATCTATCGATCTCACCAAAAACAATGTCGAGCGAACCGAGGATTGCTGAGACATCAGCGAGCAGATGGCCCCTGCAGAGATGGTCCATGGCGGCGAGGTGGGCGAAGCCCGGCGCTTTGATCTTCAGACGATAAGGCCGGTTGCCTCCGTCCGCCACGAGATAGACTCCGAACTCGCCCTTGGGGGCCTCGACCGTGGCGTACACTTCGCCAGCCGGCACACGAAATCCCTCGGTGTACAGTTTGAAGTGATGGATCAGCGCTTCCATCGAGTTTTTCATTTCTGCGCGTCGCGGCGGTGCGTACTTTGACTTTTCCGGGAGAACCGGGCCTACCGGCAGCTTATCGATGCACTGCTTGATGATCTTTACGCTCTCGCGCATCTCCTCCATGCGGCAGAGATAGCGATCCCAGCAGTCGCCATTCTTGCCGACCGGGATTTTGAAATCGAGTTCTGAATAGATCTCGTACGGCTCCGCGCGGCGAAGATCCCACGCCAGGCCGGAGCCGCGGACCATAACGCCGGAGAAACCCCAAGCAAGCGCCTCCTCTACCGAGACGACGCCGATATCGACGTTACGCTGCTTGAAGATCCTGTTCTCAGTGATGAGGGTTTCAATGTCATCAAGGACGGCGAGGAACGGATCGCAGAACTTGTAAATGTCTTCGATCAACTCAGGCGGAAGATCCTGGTGAACCCCACCGGGCCGGAAGTATGCCGAGTGCATCCGCGAACCGGACGCCCGTTCATAGAAGACCATCAGTTTTTCGCGCTCGGCGAAACCCCAGGTGATTGGCGTCAACGCGCCGACGTCCATTGCTTGCGTCGTCACATTCAAAATGTGTGAGAGGAGCCGCCCGATTTCCGAGTAGATCACCCTGATGTACTGAGCGCGAAGCGGCACCTCGATGCCGGCCATCCGTTCGATCGCCAGACAGTAGGCATGTTCCTGGTTCATCGGCGCGCAGTAATCCAGCCGATCAAAGTACGGCATCGCCTGCAGGTAGGTCTTGTATTCAATCAGTTTTTCCGTGCCGCGGTGAAGCAGGCCGATATGCGGATCAACGCGCTCGACGATTTCCCCGTCGAGATCGAGAATCAGACGGAGTACGCCGTGCGCAGCCGGGTGTTGCGGTCCGAAGTTGATTGTGAACTTGCGTTCGCCTGCGGCGACCGCGCCGGCGTCATCAGCCATGCTCGTCCTCCGCATCTTTTGCTTTCTCATCGCCTGGGATGACAGCTTGCATACCTTCCCACGGGCTGAGGAAGTCGAAGTTGCGATACTCCTGTACGAGTTTCACGGGCTCACTGACAACGCGCCTCTGGTCGTCATCGTATCGGACCTGCACCCTCCCCGTGAGCGGGAAGTCTTTTCTGAGCGGGTATCCGTCAAATCCGTAGTCGGTCAGGAGGCGCCTCATGTCCGGATGGTCCGAGAACAGGACGCCGTACATGTCGAAAGCTTCGCGCTCGTACCAGTTGGCGGCTGGGAAGATGCGTACCGCGCTGGCAATCGGTGTATTCTCGTCCGTGCGAACCTTCACACGAATGCGGTGGTTCTTGCGCATGGACAACAGGTGGTAGACGACCTCGAAGCGTTCTGTGTCCTCCGGGTAGTCCACCGCGCAAATGTCTACGAGAGTCTGGAAGAGGCAGGCAGGATCGTCGCGTAGAAAGATAAGCAGTTCCGTCAACTCTTCGCGCGACGCCTCGACCGTGAGTTCGCCCCACCGCTGTTGCGCATTGAGAATCCTGGCGCCCTCGGATGCATTGAGATGCTCGGCGAGCTTTACCAGTCGGTTCACGGACGCAGACATCAGCGTTCGATGCCCCCTTCCCTACGTATTTTTTTCTGAAGCTGAAGGAGGCCGTAAACCAAGGCTTCCGCGGTAGGGGGGCAACCCGGAATGTAGATGTCTACCGGTACAATACGATCGCACCCGCGCACGACGGCGTATGAGTAGTGGTAGTATCCGCCGCCGTTGGCGCATGACCCCATAGAAATGACGTAACGCGGCTCGGGCATCTGGTCGTAGACCTTGCGGAGCGCGGGCGCCATTTTGTTCGTCAGTGTGCCGGCCACGATCATAACGTCGGACTGGCGGGGGCTGCCTCTGGGCGCCATGCCAAAGCGTTCCAGATCGTAGC
This sequence comes from Hyphomonadaceae bacterium, assembly GCA_041987265.1. GTDB lineage: Bacteria > Pseudomonadota > Alphaproteobacteria > Caulobacterales > Hyphomonadaceae > IH12. The sequence continues at coordinate 3,823 of JBHIWT010000014.1, read as the reverse complement.
GCGGGTTGCCCGCATGCATCATTTCCACGGCGCAGCACGCCAGACCGAAAGTCATCCACATCAACGAGCCGGTTCGAGCCCACGTGATCAAGTCGTCTGCGGCGGCGACGATGAATCCCTTGTCCGCGAGTTCGTCGGACAGACCCGTGAAGAACGGATCGTCATTCGAGACCGGGCGCACGCCTTCTGCGCCCGCGCGAGCGGCTGATCGTGCCGGGATATGGAGCGGAGCGCGGTCCGACATTATTCCCACTCCAGCGCGCCGCGGCGCCACTCGTAGATGAAACCTACGGTCAGAACGCCCAAGAAAACCATCATCGACCAGAAGGCAAATTGGTCGCCCTCAAACACGCGGAATATCCACGGAAACAGGAAGGCCACTTCGAGATCGAAAATTATGAACAGGATCGCGACCAAGTAGAAGCGGACGTCAAACTTCATGCGTGCGTCGTCAAATGCCTCAAAACCACATTCGTATGCGGAGAGTTTCTCACTGTCCGGGTTGTTCGGCGCCAGAAGCGCCGACAATACGATAAAGCCTACGCTGATAACCGTCGCGATCGCGAGGAAAATGACGATCGGAAGGTAATTTGTGACAAGCGATTCAATGTCTTGCATGGAGCACTCTGCGCATTGCTGTGGGTCGGCCTAAGACGCTTTGACGCCACAGTAAAGAGAGCCTGAAGCCGCAGCCACAAAAAGTGGTCACGTGCCTACGAGAAGTCTGTTTTCACGAGGTTTACGCCGGAGTTTGCGCGTTGAAATCTCTATATCCTGGCGCGAGTGACGGGGCTCGAACCCGCGACCTCCGGCGTGACAGGCCGGCACTCTAACCAACTGAGCTACACCCGCTCGGCCAGGACATAAGAGCGCTGCATTTACGGGGCTTGTTTGGGGCGGTCAAGCGTCAAGTCGCTGTTGAATGAAGCCGCCCGTCACGTCACGGAAGTGCTCACTAGGCGCTTCTCGGTCCGAAGCGGAGTTCTAGATCAGGTTGGTAGCCCGTTTCACTTTGTCGCCGCCAGCGAAAATCAGCGTTCTGGTTCTGTCGGCGATTCGTACATTTACGAGATTGGTCTGCTTATCGAAAATGTCCCGAAGTATCTGGTTATCAATGCTGAGTTCGGCCGGCGCCGCGGGCAGTGTCGCCTCCTGGAAGGCGCTGACTTCACGCCCCAAAGGCTCAACACCCAAGGGTTCCAGCGTAATGGGACCGGCTACGGTGGCGATCTTGAAGTGCGTCTCGAGGTAGATCAGCAGGCGAGCCTGAGTGCGAACCTGTCTGAGGTCCAGCGGTTGTTCCTCACCGGCATAAACGGCCAGGCCGATCTCGGCGTCGTCCGCGTGGATGCGGTGTTCGACGTCGAGCGTCTTGCGGCTCGCATTCCATCGGACCGATGAAAGCACCGATTGGGAACGATGCGCGAGTGCCGGCGGCGCGAGGCATGCCGCCATCGTGGAGCCGAGCATCAACCTCCGCGAGAAGGTTACTCCGCTCTTCATCCTAGTTCGCTTCCTCCAAGGGCGCTTCCTGATCTTCTTCGGTATTACTTTCCTTGGCCCTGAGCTCAACCAATGCGTCAGCCATCTGATTGCGCGCAGCAGTAGATCGCGAAGACCGGAATGCGTCGATGCGGCTTGGTTGGATGCGTGAGGGAAAGGCGTTGTTGGTGGAGTTCGCGTCAGCAATCCGATGGCCTGCGTCAATCTCAAACGCGACAATCTTCTGCTCCTCGATGAAGAGCTGGGTCACACTCTGATTGTCCATGCGCCATATCTCGGCCGGGATGACGATCTCTCGCACAGAACCGTCTTCATAGGTGAGAGTCAGCGGGATCGGCATGACAAGCCCGCCTACGTTCTCAAAATCAATGAAGTAGATGTAGGGATCTTCTGCGAGCGCCCGTTCGAACGCCTGTCGGTCAACATCACCAAGGTCCTCCAGAAATTTGGAATATGTGTTCCGGTCCTTGTTGTTGACCACGAAGCGGTCGTTCTCGTTGTAGAAGTCGCGAGCTTCAGGGTGCCGCTCCATATAGGTCGATTGTCCCGACTCCCGGTTGCGTTGAACCGTCAGGGGTTCGGGTTTCTCTGCTGCTTCCCGCTCGCGCGCCAGCGGATTTTCAGTTTCGGGGTCCTTTGTCGAAAGGCGGTACTGGCGCACGTCGGTGAGCGCCAAGTCTACGTGATCTGTTGAATAGAACCAGCCGCGCCAGAACCAGTCGAGATCGACGCCGGATGCGTCCTCCATCGTGCGGAAGAAATCCGAAGGTGTAGGACGTTTGAACCGCCATCGCCGGGCGTATTCACGAAACGCGAAATCAAACAACTCTCTGCCCATAACGGTTTCCCGAAGGATCGTGAGGGCCGCCATGGGTTTGATGTAGGCGTTGGGGCCGAATTGCGGGATGGACTCGGAGTTTGTCATGATCGGAACCTGGTCCTGGCTCGTCATGTACTGGGGGATGTAGTCCAGAACATTGGCCTCTCCGCGCACCGCTGGGAAAGACTCCTCCCACAGTAGCTCAGCCAGATATTCGAGGAACGAATTGATGCCTTCGTCCATCCAGGTCCATTGGCGTTCGTCGGAATTAACAACCATCGGGAAATAGTTGTGACCGACCTCGTGGATTACGACGCCAATGAGCCCGTACTTGGTTGCTTCCGAGTAGGTTCGCTCTCCGGTTTCCTTGTCGATTGTCGGACGGTAGCCGTTGAAAGAGATCATCGGGAATTCCATCCCGCCCCTCTCCCACGTGTTCACCGATATTGCTGTCGGGTACGGATAGGGGAACGAGAAACTGGAATAGACGTCGATCGTGTGCGCGACAGCCCGCGTGGAGTAGAGGGACCAAAGCGGGTCTGCCTCCAGCGGAAAGAAAGATTGAGCGAGAACGTCTTGCCCCTCAGGCTGGTCGACATTGAGTGCGTCCCAGATGAACTTGCGCGAGGACGCCCAGGCGAAGTCGCGGACGTTGCTTGCGGTGAAGCGCCAGGTCTTTGATTCGCTCGTGCCCTGTTTCTGATTGGTCTCCGCTTCCTCCGGCGTGACGATATAGACTGGTTCGCTTGCGCTGGCGGCTTGGCTCAGACGACGACGCTGCTCCGCCGTTAATGTCTGACCGGGATTCTGGAGGACGCCCGTTGACGCCACGATGTGATCGGCCGGCACGGTCAGCGAAACATCGTAATCGCCGAATTCGAGCGTGAATTCGCCGCGCCCGAGAAATTGTTTGTGCTGCCACCCGGTATAGTCGGTGTAGGCCGCAAGACGGGGGAACCAGTGCGCTATGAAGAAGATCTCTGCGTCCTGACCCTCAAAGTGTTCGTAACCGGTTCGCCCGCCGAACAGACCGTTGTCTGTGATGTTATATGACCAGCCGATACGGATGGCCTGGATTGCGCCGGAGCGGACTGGGCGCGGAAGGTCCACGCGCATCATCGTGTCGTTGATGACGTAGTTCAGCGCCCGACCATTTCCGTCGCGAACATACGCGATGTCATAGCCATGAGGCCGGTCTGCGTAGGATTGCGACTGGCGAAGGTTCCTAATCGTTAAGCGATCGCTGCCAGAGACTGTCGCTGTTTGGCGGGCGCCAGAGTCGGATTTGAACTGGTTCTGCTCAAGCTGGAACCAGAGGTAGTTCAGGCTATGGGGTGAATTGTTCCGGTAGTTGATCGATGCACTGGCCGTTAGGCGCCGGCTGGTCTCATCGAGCGTTGCATCGATGTCGTAATCTACTTCCTGTTGCCAGTAGGACTCTCCGGGAGCGCCTGAGGCGGCGCGGTAGGTGCTGGGTGTTGGCAGATCGACATCGAGCTG
>JBHIWT010000013.1:0-35478 GCA_041987265.1 Hyphomonadaceae bacterium | reverse complement strand
GTCGGACATGCGCGCAGCGCCCCCGGAAAAGGACCGGTGGCTGTCGCCGCCGCTGGTCGATGCGATGCAGGCGACGCTCGATACGAAGGAGCAGGTGCTTCTTTATCTCAACCGCAGGGGCTATGCGCCGCTTGTCCTGTGCAAGGCGTGCGGCGAGAAGCTGAAGGCGCCGGACACGGACAGCTGGCTGACCGAGCACCGCTATACCGGCATGCTGATCTGCCATCTCACCGGCTACATGATGCGCAAGCCGTCGCATTGCCCGCATTGCGGCGCGGAGGGCGCGCTGTCGGGGATCGGGCCCGGCGTTGAGCGACTGGCGGAGGAAACGCGTCAGCGCTTTCCGGGCGCAAAGATCGAGGTGTTTTCCTCCGACACGACGCGGTCGAACGAGGCGCTGATGGATCTGGTCAACCGCATGGAGGCGGGCGAGATCGACATCATGATCGGCACCCAGATGGCGGCGAAGGGCCATAACTTCCCCAACCTCACGCTTGTCGGCGTGGTCGATGCGGATTCCAGTCTCAAGGGCGGCGATTTGCGCGCCGGCGAACGGACCTTCCAGTTGCTGAGCCAGGTGGCGGGCCGAGCGGGCCGCGCCGAAAAGCCGGGCCGCGCGATCATTCAGACCTATGCGCCGGAGAGCCCGGCGTTCGAACTGCTCGCCGCGGGAGATCGCGACGGCTACATGGAATTCGAAATGGCCCAGCGCGAGTTGCTTGGCTATCCGCCGTTCGGCCGGCTGGGCGCGGTCATCCTGTCAGGCATGAGTTCCGAACAGGCCGATGAATGGGCGCGCGAGTTCGGCAAGGCGCAGCCCAATGCGGGCGGGGTCGATGTGCTCGGCCCGGCGCCTGCGCCGATCTCTGTGCTGCGCGGACGCCACCGCCGCCGCTTTCTTGTTCGCACCGACCGCAATGTCGATATCTCGGCATTCATGGCCGCATGGCGCGACCGCGTGAAACTGCCGTCAGGCGTGCGGGTGACGCTGGATATCGAGCCCTACAGTTTCATGTGAGGCGGGACGCGCCTCAATCGCAGGTCTGCGTTTCGCGCTGCACGCCGATCTGGGCGACCTTGCCGCTGTCGTTCGCGACCTCGAAGTAGAAATCGCCGTAATCGTAGGTCGTGTGATCGTCGGTCGTGGCCACGCAGTCCGGCTCGCCATAGGCGCCACGCGCGAAAATCTGCTCTGCGCCAACGGTGAGGCCCTTGTCCGTGCGGAAACGCGGATCGGTTGCGATGATCCAGTAGACCTGATCATGCGCCGCGACGACGAGGCCGTCGAAGGCGTAGGTCGTGGCGGCCGTACCCCGGATCGGGATGGTCTGCATCGGCGTGCCCTTCAGCGCGAGCAACTGGGCCAGCGTCATGCCGATCTCGACGTCGCCAATGCGCTCGCCGCGAACGATCATGTCGTCATTGATTGTCAGGGGCGCGGTTGAGCAGGCGATGGCGGCGAGCGCGGCGCCCGCGACAGCGAAGTGAAATAGTCCGGATTTCATGAGCGTACTTCCTGTTCGTCCCCAGCGCCGCCCACATCTCCCATCGGTCAAAACGGCGCGGAAGTCGACCCGCGCGCATCACCATGAGCAATAATTCAGGATTGCGCCTGTCCGGCGGGCGCAGGCGGCTGGCTTTTGACGCTTTCCATTCCTCCGCGCGGGTTGCAGTGTTGAAATGCAAACTCCCGGCGAACAGGGAGAACGGGAGGCTGATGATGAGTTATCTGCGACTGCGCCAGATCTGCCTGGTGGCGAGCGATCTTGATGCGGTGACCGAGCAGCTGGTCGGTTTGCTGGGCGCGAAGGTCTGCTTCCGCGATGTCGGCGTTGAGAAGTATGGCCTGCACAACGTGCTGTTCGCACTGGGCGGCACATTTCTCGAGGTCGTTTCGCCCCTGAAGGACGGCACGGCGGCGAGCCGCTATCTTGAGCGCCGCAAGGGCGATGGCGGATACATGTATATCGTTGACTGCGACGATCTCGAAGCGCGGCGCGAACACTTCAAGGCGTCGAAGGCGCGCGCGGTGGAGGACATCGACCGGTCGGGCGAGGGCGGCCGGTCCGAGGCGATCCACCTGCACCCGAAGGACACAGGCGGCTGCCTGTTGTCGGTCGACCGGCATTCGGGCGGCGAGGACATGATGGGCGAATATCTCTGGGCCGGACCGAACTGGCGCGACGAGATGCGCGCGGATGTGGCGATCGTCGGCGCGACCATGCAGTGCGAAGAGCCCGGCGAAACAGCGGCGCGCTGGGCCGAGCTTCTGCGGCGACCCGTGATGGAGCTGGAAGGCGGCGCCTGGCAGATCATGATGGACAACGCCTATGCGCGTTTCGTGGCGCTGGCGGACGATCGCGGCGAGGGGCTGAGCGCGATCGAACTGGCCTGCGGCAATCCCGGATCGGTTGCAGCCGCAGCGAACGCGCTGGGGCTCATCCGCGAGGACGGCGTTGTCGATGTGTGCGGTATTCGGATCAGCCTGACGAAAGCCCGCCTGGACTGATCCCACAGCCGCAGCGGGACGCCAGCCTGGACATTGTGTTGGCTTGGCGCAGCGCGGTGCGGTGAATATGCTCGCCTCGCGACAAGGGAATGCCGGTATGACGTCTGAAAATGCGTATATGGAAACGCCGTTCGCGAAACGGCTGTTCGCGCCGGGAAAGAAGCGCGTCCTGACGCTGGATGGCGGTGGCACGCGCGGCATCATCACCATCGCTTTCCTGCGCGAGATGGAGCGCCAGCTGCGCGACGCGACCGGCAAGCCGGATCTGGTCCTGTCGGACGTGTTCGACATGGTCGCCGGCACGTCGGTCGGCTCGATGCTGGCGACGATGGTGGCGCTGGGCCGGGAGACCGAGGAGATCGAGGCGGTGTTCCGCGATCTCGCCCCGAAAATCTTCAAGGGCCGCGACACCATCTTCAAGCAACGCCGGTTCAAGGCGACGCCGCTGGTCAATGGCGTGCGGGCGATCGTCAAGGACGCGCGCCTGGGATCGGACGAACTGAAGATCGGCCTGACAATCGTGACCAAGCGGCTGGACACCGGTTCGACCTGGGTGCTGTCGAACAATCCGCGGATGCCGTACTTTCAGGATGGCGAGTCCTGGGAAGGCAATTGCCACTACAAGCTTGAATCTCTGATCCGGGCGAGCACGGCGGCGCCCTTCCTGTTCACCCCGACGCGGATCACGATCCACGAGCCGGAGAATGGGCCACGCGAAGACGGATGGTTTGTCGACGGCGGCGTCTCGCCCCACAACAATCCGTCCTACATGCTGTTGCTGATGGCGGGACTGCCTGCCTACCAGCTCGACTGGAAGCTGACGCCGGACGATCTGATGATGATCTCCGTCGGCACCGGCATGCACCGCACCCCGATCGACATGAACAAGCGCGGTAAGGCGGTGCCGCCGATCGCCGGCGCGGCGCTGTCTCTGGTGGCCTCGAAGGTGCGCGACGATATCGAGGCGGCGGCGCTGGCGGCGAGCAGCCTGCGCTCGATGGTCAGCGACAATTCGATGCTGGTTCTCAAGACGATGCAGGCGCTGTCGTGCCCGCGTTTCCGCTGGCGCATCAATTCGGAGATCGGCTCGATTGATCAGGGACTGGCCATCCGTCCCGCCGGCGATTTGATGCCTGCGGAATCCGGCGTGCAGGGCCTGTTGAAGTTCCAGCGCTATGACCTGCCGATGGAATACGACGGGCCGGGCAAGGGCATGGTGAGCGACGAGTTCGATGTCGACGTGCCGGATGCAGAACTGCGCGCGCTGGAGGCGATCGACGAGCCGCGCAATATCGACAAGCTCTACACCATCGCGCGGCGCGTCGCGGCCAAGCAGGTGTCGATGAAAGACTTCGAAGGCTTCCTCTGACGCGCTACTTGCGCTCCACGACCTTGATCGTGTCGGTCGAGTTGTCCGACGCATAAGGATAGCCGGCGGTGATGACGTATCGGTCCATCCCGGACGAGGCTTCGTGGCGCATGACCGCATCGAGGATGTCGTCGAAGGATTGCGGCTCGCGTTCTTCGATGTCGGGCATGATCCCCCAGACCAGCGACAGGCGCCGCGCCGTTTGCAGGTTTGGCGTCAAGGCGTGAATGCGCCGGCGCGGGCGGATCGCGGAAACACGCTGGGCGGAGGCGCCTGAGCGGGTGAACACGACCAGCGGGCAATCAAGTTCATCGGCGAGCTTGGCGGCGGCGCGCGCGCAGGCGACGGCGGTGAGGTCGGTCGGCTGTTCGCGGCGGCGATAATCGCGCGCGTCCTCGTCGCGGTCGGTTTCGATCGCGGTGATGATCCGGTCCATGATGGCGACGGCGGCGGTGGGGTGGCGGCCGACCGCGCTTTCAGCAGACAGCATCACGGCGTCTGCGCCCTGGTAGACAGCGGCGGCGACATCGTTGGCCTCGGCGCGGGTGGGAACCGAACTCTCGATCATCGATTCCAGCATGTGGGTCGCGACGATCACTGGTTTGCCGGCGTTGCGCGCAGAGCGAACGATGCGGCGCTGGGCGATCGGCACCTGCTCCGGCGACAGCTCGACGCCGAGATCACCGCGCGCGACCATGATCGCATCCGCCAGTTCGACAATCTCATCGAGCGTATCGAGAGCGGCAGGCTTTTCGATCTTGGCGATGATCGGCACGTCGCCGAAGGCTTCCTTGGCCTGAGCGATGTCGCTGGCGCGCTGGACGAAGGAGAGGGCGAGATAGTCGACGCCCTGGTCGAGCGCGAACCGCGCATCGGCCATGTCCTTTTCGGTGAGCGCGGGGATCGGGATCGGACGGTTGGGCGCGGCGATCCCCTTGCGGCTTTTGAGCCTGCCGGGCGCGACCGGCTTGCAGATCCGGTCGGCGCCTTTTTCGGCGACCACGTGCAGCATCATCTTGCCGTCGTCGATCAACAGACGGTCGCCAAGCTGCAGCGCGCCGAGCAGTTCAGGGTGGGGCACCGGAATGACTTCCGGATCGTCCGAGGTTGAAGCCGCCGTCAGGCGCAGCTCGGAAGACATCCGTACATCGACGCCGCCATCGGGCAGGTCGCCCAGCCGCAGCTTGGGCCCCTGCAGATCGGCGAAGATCGCAAGCGGATAGCCTGACGCCTTCTCGGCGGCGCGGGCGTCGGCGATGCGGCGGGCGTGTTCTTCGTGTTCGCCATGGGAGAAGTTGAGGCGGAACACGTTGACCCCTGACCGGATCAATTCCTCCATCCTCAAGGCGCCCTCGGTGGCGGGGCCAAGCGTGGCGACAATCTTGGTGCGCCGGATGATGCGGTCGGTCATGCCCCGAAATCCTCGTTGATTCGCTGCAGTCTTAGCAGGCGGATACGGCGCAAACGTGAATGCGTGCTCAGGGCTTGCGGTTTTACGGCCTGTGCGCCACATACTGTGTGACACACATTATGCGAGACACATGCCGATAGACGCCGACATTGTCGAGAAGCTGAAACAGGAGCTGCGCCGGGGCTCGCTGATCCTCGCCGTGCTCGGCGCCCTGAAGCGCGAGCATTACGGCTACACGCTTCGCGCGGTTCTCAGCGAGCAGGGCGTAGAGATCGACGAGGGCGCGCTCTATCCGATGCTGCGCCGGCTGGAATCGCAGGGCCTGCTGACCAGTCAGTGGCGCGAGGAAGCCAAGCGCCAGAAGCGGTTCTACCGGCTGTCGGACGATGGGGCGGAAGCGCTGGAGACGCTGGCGGGCGAATGGCGCGCGATGAACGCAGCGCTGTCGAACATTCTAGGGGAGGACGGACAATGAAGCGGCTCTGGAAATACGTTCGCCGCGTGGAAAAGCACTTGCCGCTGGCAAAGCGGATCCCGGTTGGCGGCGCGATCTACGCTGCGCTGCGCAAGCAGGCGAAGCAGCGCGAGGAAGAGCTTGGCCGCAAGCTGAGCGATGACGAGATCGATGCGATCGCCAAGGCTTATGGCGAACCGGAACTGGTGGCGGCGCGCCATCTTGCCAGCGAAGTCGCGGTGCGCCCGATCGTGGAGCGCTATCTCGCCGCGATCGGCAGGAACCTGCCGCAGGACAAGGCGCATGACATTCTCGCGGAGATGCGCGAGGCGATCGAATCGCGGATCGAGGGACGCGAGGCCGAGACGGACAGGACGCTGTCCGAAGCGGAGATATCCGGCATCCTGAAAGAGTTCGGCCCGCCAATGGTGGCGGCGAGCCGCTACGCAACACACAACCGGCTGATCGGTCCGGAGCTCTATCCCTTCTTCTGGCCGACCGCGAAGGCGGTGCTCGGGGTTGTGGCAGGCGTAGCCGTGCTGATTGCGTTTGTGCGCGCCATATCGTCAGGCGACTGGGTGCGGTTTCCGGCGATCGCGATCAACGGATTTACCGAGTTCTTCCTGCCCGCGTTCGCGGTGATGATGCTGGTCTTCATCTTCCTCGATCGTTCGCAGGCGGGCGCGAAGATCGCAGCGCGCTGGAATCCGAAATCGCTGCCGCAGGATCACATCCGCAAGCCAAGGCCGCTGTTCGAGAGCGTGCTGGGTCTGGGCTTCGACCTGTTGTTCATCCTGTGGTGGACAAAGACCGTAGACTTTTCCGGACTTGGCGGTGAGGCGGCGTCGGTTGCGCTGAACTGGGGCGGGGCGTGGTCGCGCTATTACACGGCGATCCTGGTCCTCGCGTCATGTTCGGCGGTCGCACACGCCTACGACATTGTTCATCCCGGCTGGAGCCGGGTGCGCGCAGTGCTGGGAATCACGGCGCATGCTGTTGGCGCCTACGTCGCAGCCCAGCTGGCGCGGCAATCACCGCTGGTGATCGAAGGCCCCGGAGCGGCGGATATCCCCGATCGCGCGGCGTCTCTGCTCGAAATGGTCAATCGCAACTTGCAGATCGTGCTGATCCTGATCGCGGTCTTCATGGTGCTCGCAGCGATCGTCGAGTGCTGGCGTCTTGTGCGTTCACTGTCCGAAGGTCTGCACGCCGCGCCCGGCAATGCATGAAAATCGCGCAATGTTCTCGCCTTACGTTACGGCGCCAGATTGTCGCAGGCCGTAATTGCAGGTACACATATCGAAATTCGGAAAGAGGAGCCTCTCCAGATGACCTCCAAACTCACTCAGGCGCTGGTTGCAGGCGTATGTGCGCTCGCGATTTCAGCCTGTTCGCAGGAAGCTGCAACCTCGCTGGTCGGCAATCAGGTCGGCGACTTCCAGCTCACCGACCAGAATGGCGTCGCCCAGACCATGAAGTACGATCTCGACGCCAAGGCGGTCGTGCTGGTTTCGCACCTCAACGGCGATGAAGGATCGCGCGCCGCAGCGGATGCGCTGGCCGGGCTCCAGGAGAAGTATCCGTCCGCAAGCTTCATGATGATCAATTCCGGTCTTGAAGACGGACGTGAAGAGATCATCGCCGAGACCCGCGCTCACGATTATGCGGTTCCGGTTCTCGACGACGACACGCAGCTGATCGGCGAAAACCTCGGCTTCACCTACGCAGGCGAGGCTGTCGCTCTGGACCCCAAGACCGGCGTGATCGCGTATCATGGAACGGTCGACCAGCTGGACGCAGCGCTTGCCTCGATGACGGCGGGCGAGCCGGTTGCGGTTGCCGAAGTCGCAGGCATGGGAACTAAGCTCACCTTCCCCGATCGCGCCAAGAAGGCTGACTTCGCCAACATCTCGTACACGCATGAGGTTGCGCCGATCCTCGCCGAGAATTGTGCAGCCTGCCACGCGCCGGGCGGCATCGCGCCGTGGGCGATGACGGACTACGAAACGGTGAAGGGATTTGCGCCGATGATCCGTGAGGCGGTGCGCACCGACCGCATGCCGCCCTACAACGCCGATCCGCATGTCGGCGATTTCCAGGACTACGCCAATCTCTCGGTTGAAGAGACCAAGACCCTTGTTCACTGGATCGAAGCCGGCGCGCCGCGAGGCGAGGGCGATGATCCGCTTAAGACGCTGGTCTCGGAAATTCCGGAATGGCCGATGGGCGAGCCGGACCTGATCATCAACGTTCCGGAATACGAGCTGCCCGCAACGGGCGTCGTCGACTATCAGATGCCTGCGGTCGCCTATCCTGAAACCGAGGGCAAATGGCTCGGCGCAACAGGCTTCAAGGCCGGTTCGCGTCAGGGCGTGCACCACATCCTCGCAGGCTGGATCCCCGAGCTTCCGGAAAACGGCTATGGCGGCTTCGACTGGGAGCTGTCGATGGGCGGCTATGCGGTTGGTCGCGAGAACAACCGTGCGCCGGACGACTGGGGCACGTACATCCCGCCGGGCGGCGCGGTCGCCCTGCAGATGCACTACACCCCCTTCGGCAAGGCGATGACCGACAAGTCCAAGGTCGGCTTCTATTTCCTCGATGAAGCGCCGAACAAGGTGATGCGCCAGATCGTGGCCGTCGACCCGACCATCACGATCGAACCGAACCAGGCTCGCCACCACGAGCGCGCCTACGTTCAGTTCCCTGCCGCGGTGCAGATCTACGGCGCCCAGCCGCACGCGCACTATCGCGGTTATTCCTCCAAGCTGACGGCGCGCTATCCCGACGGCCGCGAGGAAGTGATCCTCAACCTTCCGAAGTATGATTTCGGCTATCAGCAGGAATACGTCTTCAAGGAACTGGTTGACCTGCCCGCCGGGTCGATCCTGATCGCGGACTATCTCTACGACAATTCGTCGAACAATCCGGCGAACCCGGATCCGGACGCAACCATCGTCTGGGGCGATCAGTCGTTTGAGGAAATGCTGTTCACGGCGATCCGCTTCCGCTGGGTGGATGAAACCGCGACCAACCCGCGTGACGACCTGCAGGCGCAGCTGAACGCGCAGACCCTGTTCACCGCTGTCGATGACAACATCAACGGCAAGTGGGAAGAGGCCGAACTGCGCGTCAATGCCGGCGAAGGTCTTGCCGACATGATGCGCGGCATGAAGCAGAACTTCGCAGCGCTGGACACCGATTCAGATGGCGGGTTGAGCCCGGAAGAAGTTCAGGCCGCCATGCAGCAGATGCGCGAGGGCCGGTCCGAGCGCCGTTCCGCAGCGGGCGGTCAGCGCTAGCTGACGGCTGAGTTACGATCCGGGACCGGCCGTCTTCTCGCGAAGGCGGCCGGTTCTGCATTTACGGGGCAAACCGCGTCCAAAACCTCGGGGTTGTCCCTACGGCGCCCGATTGTGCTGCGACAGAATTGCGTGTACACATATCGATATTCGATGAAGATAAAGAGAGGATTCCCCCCAAAATGACCTCCGCATTCACCAAGGTTCTGGCTGCGGGCGTCTGCGCGCTCGCGATTTCGGCGTGTTCGCAGGAAGCGGCGCAAACATCGCTGGTTGGCGAACAGGTTGGCGACTTCCTTCTGGCTGACCAGAACGACGTCGCCCACGAGCTGAAATACTACAAGAATTCCGATGCGATCGTGCTGGCGGCCCACATCAATGGCGATGAAGGCTCGCGCGAGGCGCAGGCAGCCCTTGCATCGCTGCAGACGGCCCACCCCAACGCCACCGTTTTGATGATCAACTCGTCCAACGAAGACGGACGCGCGGAGATCCAGGCGGAAGCCTCGGCCAATGGCTACACCGTGCCGGTGCTCGATGACGAACTCCAGCTGATCGGCAAAAGCCTTGGCTTCAGCTATGCCGGCGAGGCCGTGGTGCTGAACCCGAAAACCTGGACCGTGGCCTTCCACGGGCCGGCAACCGACGCCGCGCTGACGAACGCCGTCGCTGCTGTTGCAGCTGGCTCGGAGGTCGAGGTCGCCAGCGTTGCGGGGAAGGGAACGAAACTGACGTTCTCCGATCGCGGCGTCGAGCACGCAAACATCTCCTACGCGCATGATGTTGCGCCGATCCTTCTGGAAAACTGTGTCGACTGTCACCGCGAAGGCGGCATCGGCCCGTTCCAGATGACCAGCTATGAAGTGGTAAAGGGTTTCGCCCCGATGATCCGCGAGGCGCTGCGCACCGATCGCATGCCGCCCTATAACGCTGACACGGCCTATGGTTCGTTCCAGCAGAGCTTCAACCTCGAGCCGTCAGAGACCAAGACCCTGATCAACTGGATCGAGGCCGGCGCCGATCGCGGCGAGGGCGATGATCCGCTGCTCAGTGAAGTCACGCCGCGCCCCGACTGGCCGGAAGGCGAACCTGATCTGGTGGTCGACATCCCGGCCTACGACATCCCGGCGTCGGGCGTGATCGATTACATCGTGCCGGCGGTGGCCAACCCGTCGACCGAGGGCAAATGGCTGACGAAGACCACGTTCAAGGCGGGCTCGCGCGAAGGCGTGCACCACATCCTTGGCGGATGGCTGCCGGAAATGCCGGATGACGATGACGGCTTCAGCCAGGACGTGTCGCTTGGTTCCTACGCCGTCGGCGCTGAAACCAGCTATGCGCCGGATGGCTGGGCGACTTACGTCCCGCCTGGCGGCGCCCTGAGCTTCCAGATGCACTACACATCGTTCGGCAAGGCGGTGACCGACCGCTCGCAGATCGGCCTCTACTTCTCCGATGAAGAGCCCGACAAGCTGATGCGCCAGTACGTGCTGCTCGACCCGACCATCGTGATCGAGCCGAACGCGGCCCGCCACCATGAGCGGACCTATGCGCAGGTGCCTGCGGACATGGAGATGTACGGCGTCGCGCCGCACGCTCACTATCGCGGTTATTCCTCGAAACTGACGGCCATGTATCCGGACGGAACGGAGGAGATTCTCGTCAACCTGCCGAAATACGACTTCAACTGGCAGCGCGAGTACATCTTCGAAGAGCTGAAGATGATCCCGGCGGGTACGGTGCTGGTCGCCGACTACCTCTACGACAATTCTGCGGGCAACCCGGCCAACCCGGATCCTGCAGAGCAGATTGTCTGGGGCGATCAGTCCTTCGAGGAAATGCTCTATACCCAGATCCGCTATCGCTGGGCTGACGAGACGAGCGACAATCGCCGCGACGACCTGCAGCAGCAGTTTGAATCGCAGCTTCTGTTCGCGTCCGTCGACGACAACATCAACGGCAAGTGGGACCAGGCCGAACTGCGGCCTGAATCCGGCGCCGGTGTTGGCGACCTGATGGGCGGCATGCAGCAGAACTTCGCCGCCTTCGACATGGACTCTGATGGCGGGCTGAACCCGGAAGAGGTCCAGAACGCCATGGAAGTCATGCAGCAGCAGGCGCGCGCCCAGCGCTCCGCCAGCGGCCAGCAATAGGCGGCTTACCTATAGTCAGGTAGGTCTCCACTGACCTGACGCCCGGCCGGTTCCCATACGGGGACCGGCCGGTTCGCATTCTGGCTGCGCATATCGACGGCGGTACGCCTGAGAGGGGAGGCGCGGACGGCTGTCGAGCGGATATCCCCATGATTGCAGGGGTCTGCGGGCGAACGTCGCAACCGGTTCGCGTTGTTTCTGGCAAAGGTGCATGCTAGCAATCCCCCTGCAATCGGCGGCGTCTGCGTCAGCCGCGCATAGATTGTTGATTCATTTCAGTTTCTTTGCCTTCGGCCTGACGCGGCGGCTGGAGGTTAGCGGGCAGGAATTTGGCGGGCGTTTCCACCACTTCGATCAGCGAAGCGGCGCAGCGGTATGCAGGCGCGGCTTTTGAGCTGGCGCTGGACTCCGGCGACGTGGACGGCGTCGAGACCGGCCTGTTGGCGCTGGCCAAGACGATTGAAGAGAACGCAGAGCTGAAGCGGGCGTTGTCATCGCCGCTCTACAAGACCGAAGAGAAGGCGGCCGTCGTCGCCCAACTCGCCGAGAAGCTGGAACTGCCTGACCTTGCACGCCGCTTTGTCGGCGTCGCCGCCCAGAACCGTCGCGCTGGCGATATCGCCGGCATGGCGCGCGCCTTCGCCGAGAAGGCCGCCAAACACCGCGGCGCCAGCCGGGTCATCGCCCGCGTCGCACAACCGATCACCGACGAGCAGACGATGCAGCTGGAATCGACGGTGTCAAAATCGCTTGGCCGCACGGTCCATGTCGACGTCGAGGTTGACCCCTCGCTGATCGGCGGCCTGCAGCTGAAAATGGGATCGCGGCTGGTGGATGCATCGCTTCGCCGCAAACTGAACGCACTGACGAACCTCATGAAAGGGGCGTGAGCTCATGGATATCCGAGCCGCAGAAATTTCCGACATCCTCAAGGCGCAGATCAAGAATTTCGGTTCTGAAGCCGAAGTCTCTGACGTTGGTCAGGTGCTGTCCGTGGGCGACGGCATCGCGCGCGTTCACGGCCTGGATAACGTTCAGGCCGGCGAGATGGTCGCCTTCGAGAACGGCATGCAGGGCATGGCGCTGAACCTTGAGAGCGACAATGTCGGTATCGTTATCTTTGGCGACGACCGCGGCATCAAGGAAGGCGATACCGTCAAGCGGACGCAGGAGATCGTGTCCGCGCCGGTCGGCAAGGGCCTGCTGGGCCGCGTCGTCAACGCGCTTGGCGAGCCGATCGACGGCAAGGGCCCCCTGAAAGATGTTTCCGAACGCCGCCGCGTGGACGTGAAGGCGCCGGGCATCCTGCCGCGTAAATCGGTGCACGAGCCGATGGCGACCGGCATCAAGGCGATCGACTGTCTGGTTCCTATCGGCCGTGGCCAGCGCGAGCTGATCATCGGCGACCGTCAGACCGGCAAGACCGCTGTGGCGATCGACGCCATCCTCAACCAGAAAGACATCAACGCCCGCGGCGACGAGAGCGAAAAGCTCTACTGCATCTACGTCGTCATTGGTCAGAAGCGTTCGACGGTCGCGCAGGTCGTGAAGTCGCTCGAAGAGCGCGGCGCGCTGGAATACTCCATCGTCGTCGCCGCTACGGCTTCCGAGCCGGCGCCGCTGCAATACCTCGCCCCGTTCACTGGCGCCGTGATGGGCGAGTATTTCCGCGACAACGGCATGCACGCGCTGATCATCTATGATGACCTGTCCAAGCAGGCCGTCGCCTATCGTCAGATGTCGCTGCTGCTGCGCCGTCCGCCGGGCCGCGAAGCCTATCCGGGCGACGTCTTCTACCTGCACTCCCGCCTGCTGGAGCGCGCAGCGAAGCTGAACGAAGATCATGGCTCCGGTTCGCTGACCGCGCTGCCGATCATCGAAACCCAGGCCAACGACGTCTCGGCCTACATTCCGACCAACGTGATCTCCATCACCGACGGTCAGATCTTCCTTGAAACCGACCTGTTCTATCAGGGCATCCGTCCGGCCGTGAATGTCGGCCTTTCGGTCTCGCGCGTTGGCGGTTCGGCTCAGGTGAAAGCCACCAAGCAGGTCGCCGGCACGATGAAGTCGGAACTCTCGCAGTACCGCGAGATGGCGGCGTTCGCGAAATTCGGTTCCGACCTCGACGCCGCCACCCAGCGCCAGCTGGCCCGCGGCGCGCGCCTGACCCAGCTCCTGAAACAGCCGCAATACTCGCCGCTGCAAATGGAAGAGCAGGTCTGCGTGGTCTACGCCGGCACGCGCGGCTACCTCGACAAGGTCGCCGAGAACGACGTGACCCGCTACGAGGCCGAATTGCTGCGCTTCCTGCACGCCGAGCACGCGACGCTTCTCAAGGACATTCGCGAGAAGAAGGACATCTCCAAGGACGGCTCGAACGGCAAGATCGAGGATTCGATCAAGTCGGCGCTTGAGGCGTTTGGAAAGACGTTCGCCTAGTCGGTCGAAGACGCCGGAAGGATAAGGGCTCGACATGGCCAGCTTGAAGGAACTTCGCGAACGCATCGCGACCGTGAAGTCCACGCAGAAGATCACCAAGGCGCTGCAGGTCGTCGCCACGGCCAAGCTGAAGCGCGCGCAGGAAGCGGCTGTCGCCGCCAAGCCCTATGCCGCGCGCATGTCGGCGGTGATCGCCAACCTCGCCAAGTCGGCGACGGACGGCAACGGTCCGAAACTCATCGCCGGCACCGGCGAGGACAAGGTCCATCTGCTGGTCATCATGACCGCCGAGCGCGGCCTGTGCGGCGGCTTCAACTCCAACATCGCCAAGATGGCCCGCAGCCAGATCAACAAGCTCCTCGCCGACGGCAAGGAAGTGAAGCTGATCACGGTCGGAAAGAAGGGCCGCGACGCGCTGCGCCGCCAGTTTGGCTCGATGATCATCGACCATGTCGACATGCGCGGGGTGAAGATCGACGGATCGATCGCCAAGTCCATCGCCGACAACGTCAACTCGCGCTTCGAGGCGGGCGAGTTCGATGTCGCGACCCTGATCAGCTCGAAATTCGTCAACGTTCTGACTCAGGTGCCGACGCCCGCCCAGCTGATCCCGGCGCAGGCCCCCGAAGATGCGCCGGTCGTCGATCTGGAAGGCGCTTCGTACATCTACGAACCGTCCGAGGAAGAGATTCTCGAAACGCTGCTGCCGCGCTATCTCTCGACGGTTGTGCTCGCGGCGCTGCTGGAAACCGAGGCGGGATTCCAGGGCGCGCAGATGACCGCGATGGATAACGCCACGCGAAATGCGGGCGATCTGATCGCCTCACTGAACCTGACTTACAACCGCGCGCGTCAGGCCCAGATCACGACCGAACTGATCGAAATCATCGCAGGCGCCGAAGCTCTCTAGTCCCGGCGCCTCGATAACAGCCAGACAACGCGATCCGCCGCTCCGCAACCCGCTTCCTGGTTGCGCGTTGCTTCCCCACGTGCTTACCGGACGTAGGGGAAGCTTCGTGGAGCTGGGATGTCGTTCTCGCATAACCTGAACATGATCAGATCGCGGGGAAACATCCTTTCGTCGCTACCGGCATACGCCGTCAGGACGCTTCAGATGAAGTGGCTGGAGCTGACCGGGCGCGGCGCGGTGATCAGGCTGAAGTTCGGTCCGCACCCGTTCAGGATGAACTACGAACCGCTGGCGCGCGGCGAGGGCGCGCGAGGCATCTTCTTCTTCCGCAGCCGATACGAGCCGCTTCTGGAGTTCGGGCATATCTTCATGCGGCCCGGCGACACGGCGATCGACCTGGGCGCCAATCAGGGGATTTTTACCAACGCATTCGCGGCTGCTGTCGGCCCTAGCGGACGCGTCGCCTTTGTTGAACCCATTCCGTGGCAGTTCGAGCGCGTCCAGCGCAACGTGAAGACCAACCACTTCAACAATGTGACGGGCGTTCAGGCGGCGATATCCAACAGGGCCGGACAGGCCGAGCTCAGCCTTGGCGGCGGTGACACCTCAGCTTCGATCGCGCACTCGTTCGGCGGCGCATCGATCATGGTCGATACGGCGACCCTGGACGGGATCTGCGAGGCCAACGACCTTACGCGCGTCGACTTCATCAAGGCGGATGTCGAAGGCGAGGAAATCCACGCTCTGGAGGGCGCAAGCCGCGTCATCGAGCGCGATCACCCGGTTTTCTGCATGGAAATCAATAACATGGACACCTACAAGCGGATCATGGAGATCATGCGGCCGCATGGCTATTCTCCCTATCGGTTTGATCGCGGCGGCCGCTTGTTCCGGGTCGAAGGCCATGTTGACTGGGTCGAAAACCTGTTCCTGCTGACCGACGAAAAATTCAACCAGCTGGCGGCGCGGCGCGCGGAATAGGCCGATCGCCCGACATCCCGGAAATTTCAGACGAAATCAGGACTGGGCGCGACTTTTTGACAAGTAAGAAAAATCCCTGAACACCGCTAAGCGGTGATTGAGATTGACCCGAAAACGTGTTTCCTCGGGCGCACGCTTTTGCGCAAATTCTAACGACAGCGAGAGGATCGGCGCCGCCGCGCTGAGGCCAGTATGACGACAGACACCGCAACCAATGTAAAAGGCCGTGTCGCCCAGGTGATGGGCGCCGTTGTCGACGTCGAGTTCGACGGCCACCTGCCGGCGATCCTGAACGCGCTGGAAACCGACAATAACGGCAACCGCCTGATCCTCGAGGTCGCGCAGCACCTCGGCGAGAACACCGTGCGCACGATCGCCATGGACGCCTCCGAGGGCCTATCGCGCGGTCAGGAAGTGACTGACACCGGCGAAGCCATCTCGGTGCCGGTGGGCGAGGGCACGCTGGGCCGGATCATGAACGTGATCGGCGAGCCGATCGATGAGGCTGGCCCGGTGGCGTTCACGGAGCGTCGCGGCATCCACCAGCCCGCGCCTGACTTCGTCGACCAGAAACCGGTTCCGGAAATCCTGCCGACGGGCATCAAGGTCATCGACCTTCTCTGCCCCTACGCGAAAGGCGGCAAGATCGGCCTGTTCGGCGGCGCCGGCGTTGGCAAGACGGTTCTCATTCAGGAGCTGATCAACAACATCGCCAAAGCCTATGGCGGCTATTCCGTGTTCGCCGGCGTTGGCGAGCGCACGCGCGAGGGTAACGATCTCTACTGGGAGATGATCGAGTCTGGCGTGAACAAGGAAGGCGGCGGCGAAGGTTCGCGCTGCTCGCTGGTGTTCGGTCAGATGAACGAGCCGCCCGGCGCCCGCGCTCGTGTGGCCCTGACCGGTCTGACGATCGCCGAGAACTTCCGCGACCAGGGCAAGGACATCCTGTTCTTCGTCGACAACATCTTCCGCTTCACGCAGGCCGGTTCGGAAATGTCGGCGCTCCTGGGCCGTATTCCTTCCGCCGTGGGTTATCAGCCGACGCTGGCCACCGACATGGGCGCCCTGCAGGAACGCATTACCTCCACGACCAAGGGTTCGATCACCTCGGTGCAGGCCATCTACGTGCCTGCTGACGACCTGACCGACCCCGCGCCGGCGACCTCGTTTGCTCACCTTGACGCGCAGACGGTTCTCAACCGCGCGATCTCGGAAAAAGGCATCTACCCGGCGGTCGACCCGCTCGACTCCTCTTCGCGGATCCTCGATCCGGCGATCGTTGGTGAAGAGCACTACAATGTCGCCCGCGGCGTTCAGGAGATCCTGCAGCAGTACAAGGGTCTGCAGGACATCATCGCCATCCTCGGCATGGACGAACTGTCCGAAGAGGACAAACTGGTCGTGGCCCGTGCGCGGAAAATCGAACGCTTCCTGTCGCAGCCGTTCCACGTCGCCGAAGCCTTCACCAACTTGCCGGGCATGCTGGTCTCGGTCGAGGACACGGTGCGCTCGTTCCGCGAAATCCTCGACGGCAAGCACGACGACATTCCGGAACAGGCGTTCCTGATGTGTGGCCCGATCGAAGACGCCGTGAAAAAGGCCCAGCAGATGGCCGCCGAAGCCGCCTAGGCGCTGGACCAGACTCAAGATTACCGGACGGGCGCAGGCTGAAACCTGCGCCCGTTCTGCGTTGGAGGGCTGAACCGGCGCTATGGCTTCGGTGAGACCTCAGGTCTAAGCTGGGCGCGAATAGGGAGGCCCGCCATGAAACGTGTTGCGTCGACCGCCGGATGGTTCTGTTCCGCGATCATCCTTTTCCTTGGCGCCCTGGCGCCGCCCGCCGCCGCCCAACAGGCTGACCGCCGCGCAGTTTCAGCCGCCTTGTCGCCGCAGGACGCCGGAGAGGCCTTCGAGCAGACCGTGATCGACGTCTGCGTCGCCGGCGTATCGAGCGGCCAGCGGGTCGTCGACATGGCGCTCGCGGGCGATCGCCTGACGCAGACCACCGACTCCCAGACCCGACAGCAGGCGGGCGCGGGCGATGATGAAACTGTCTGGGATGTCGAAACGGGCAGGGGCGTGGTCACGGTGAAGGAAAAGGCCGGCCGCTGCGCCGTTTCCGTTTATGGTCCCCCAGCCGCGCCGACCATGATCACGATGGCGGCGAAGCTCTCTGCCGAAGGGTTTGAGCGGATGGCGACAGGAGCGCCCGGCATGTCCCAGTCGCTGCAGAGGACCGCGAACGGGCGGACCGTGCAGGTCATGCTCACCGGGTCCGATCCGGGTTCGCCGGGCCATTCCTCAAAATTCAGCGTTGTTACCGCAACTGTTTTCGACATGTCCGGTGGCTAGCCGAGGGCTGGACCCCCGCGCCCATGCGCCGCCTTTACTTGGCCGACCACCCTGCTAGAGAGCGTGCGATAAAGAGGATCTCATGGCCGACACCATTCATTTTGCTCTGGTTTCTCCTGAGCGCGAACTGTTCTCCGGTGAAGTGAAACAGGTCGATGCGCCCGGCGCTGAAGGCGAATTCGGCGTGCTTCCGCAGCACGCGCCGTTCATGACGACGCTGAAGCCTGGCGTGGTGCGGATCTACGAGGAATCGGGTGTGACGCCTGTGTTCGTGCGCGGCGGTTTCGCCGATGTGACGCCGGCAGGCCTGACCATTCTCGCCGAGGAAGCCATCCGTCTTGAGGACGTTGATGTCGCGGAACTCGACCAAGAGATTGAGGACACCCGCTCCGACGCCAACGATCCCGGCGATGAAGAACGCCGCGCGGCAGCCGCTGAGCGTCTCGCCTACCTCGAAGCGCTGCGCGCCGCCGTTTAGGCAGGCCTAGACCGGGTTGGTCCAGCCCATGAAGCGCTGGGCGACTTCGCGATAGACCGGCTGTTTGAACGGGATCACCAGTCCAGGCGCATCTGCAAGCGGCGCCCATTTCCATGCATCGAATTCCGGCGTGTGCACGTCGAGCCGGACGTCGGTGTCCGATCCCTTGAACCGCATCGCGAACCATTTCTGCCGCTGGCCGAAATAAGGTCCGGGCAGTCGCTCCTTCAGCGCCTGCGGGAAGTCGTAGAACAGCCACGGCTCCAGTTCTTCGAGAACATCGACATGCGCCTGCGCCAGTCCGGTTTCCTCACCCAGCTCGCGCAGCGCGGCGTCCAGCGGGGTCTCGCCCTTGTCGATTCCGCCCTGCGGCATCTGCCAGGCGTAGCGCGCATCATCGCGACGCACATTGGCGCGCCGCCCCAACAGGACGTGTCCTTTGCGTGAGAAAACGGCCAGGCCGACATTCGGCCTGTAGAGTTCAGGATTGCGTCCGCTGATCAGCGGATCGGCGATGTCGTTCAATGCGTAGGCTTCCCCTCGGGGTCCGCCTGGATGTTCATGGCCGCAGATACCGGCGCGAGTTGATAGCCCTTGGCCTTCAACCCCTGACTCCAGTTGCGGAACTGTTCAATCGTCACGGGGTAGGCATAGCCGACACCGACGGCATGTCCATTCTGAATCGCCAGCGCTTCCAGTTGCAGCAGTTCGCGGTCGATGGCGTCGGCGGTGGGTTCGGTATCGACGATCCGGTCGGAGACGCGGAAATGAACGCCGGTTTCCGCCGCCGCCTGGGGCAGGGCGGAGCGGGCCGCTGCGCCGTCGTGGAGGAAGGCCAGACCGCGCTCGTGCAACGCTTCGAAGACCGGCACGGCGGCGTCCGCATCGGTGGCGAACTTGGCGCCCTGATAATTGGTCAGGCCGAAATAACCCTCGGCCTTGCCGAGGACGAGGCTGAGGCGGCGGATGTTGTTGTCCGACGACTTGCCGGTGCGCAGCGTGTGCGGGCCGGTATCCACGTTGGGATAGTCATAGGCTTCCATCGGCAGTTCGATCAGAACCTCGTGGCCAGCCTCGCGCGCCAGATCGAGATAGTATTGCAGCTTCGGCTCGTAGGGTGAGAAGGCGAGCGTGATCTCAGGCGGCAGCTCGCGGATCGCCGCCATTGTGTGCTTGTCCTTGAGACCAAGACCCGCGACGACCAGCGAGATCTTCGGCGCGCCGGTCGTATCGGTAAACGGACGCGCATAGGCCTGCGCCGGCGTGCGCCCGTCGGCGGCGATCTTCGGCAGGCTGCCGCTGGACGTGCGCTCGTGAAAGCCCGGGATCGGCGCTTTGGCCAACGGCGAACCGACAGCAGCTGGCGCAGGCTCGGCGCCGGCGTCGGAAATCTCGATCACCTTGAATGATGCGGACTGCGCGGTTTCGGTGGTCTCGCCTTCATACTCGACGCCAAACAGCGAAGGTTCATGAGAAGCAGCGGCCGGCGTATCGTGTGCGGGCGCGGCGTCCAGGCGCGTCTTCAATTCCGGCGGCGGACCGTCCTTGATGGCGAACAGCGCGAGCTGCACCTGCGGACAGGAGGCTTCTGCATCGCCGAATACGTATGCGCCGCCGGCCGCGGCTGCGCCGACAAATCCGAACGCCGCGACGCTCATCGCGAAGTGACGCAAACCCGTACCCAGAACAGACCGTTCAGCCGATGACGACGGCATAGACGCACTCCGAAAAAGCATTGTTCGAGAGTGCTGATTCTTGGGAGTTTGTCTTAAGAACCCGGTAACGAGACTCGCGGCGGGCCATGGCCTTAACGAGGTAAACGCGCGTTAATCTATCCGCTTAGCGGCCCAGTTCGCGCGTCGCTTCCTCGATCCCGCCCATGGTCATGGGAAACATGCGCTGCGGGCCGATGATTTCCCGGATCAGATGGGTGGAGCCCGAGTATTCCCACCCGGAAGGATGGCTGGGATTGAGCCAGACGAGGTGCGGATAGATATCCACAAATCGCTGCAGCCAGATCGCGCCGGGTTCCTCGTTCCAGTGTTCGACCGAACCGCCCGGATAGGTGATCTCATAGGGGCTCATCGACGCGTCGCCGACAAAGATGACCTTGTAGTCAGACGGGAAGCGATGGAGCACTTCCCAGGTGTCGATCTTGTTTGTGTTGCGGCGACGATTGTCCTTCCACAGACCCTCGTACGGGCAGTTGTGGAAATAGTAGAATTCGAGGTTCTTGAACTCGCTACGGGCGGCGGAGAACAACTCCTCGCAAACCTTGATGTGCGGATCCATCGAACCGCCGATGTCCAGCAGCATCAACACCTTCACGGCATTGCGGCGTTCCGGACGCATCACGACGTCGATATAGCCCTGCTTGGCCGTGTTGCGGATCGTGTTGTCGAGGTCGAGTTCGTCCTCCGCGCCGTCGCGCGCCCATTTACGTAGCCGCCGCAGCGCCACCTTGATGTTGCGGGTGCCGATCTCGACCGTGTCGTCGAGGTTCTTGAACTCGCGCTTGTCCCAGACTTTCACCGCGCGCTGGTGGCGCGATTCCTTCTGGCCGATGCGCACGCCTTCGGGATTGTAGCCATAGGCGCCATAGGGCGAGGTGCCGGCTGTGCCGATCATCTTGTTGCCGCCCTGGTGGCGCTTCTTCTGCTCCGCCAGCCGCTCTTTCAGCGTTTCCATGAGCTTGTCCCAGCCGCCCATGGATTCGATCATTTCCTTCTCTTCATCGGTCAGGAATTTCTCGGACAGTTTGCGCAGCCATTCTTCCGGCAGCTCGGCGGCGTCGACACCGAGATCAACCGCCTCAAGTCCCTTGAAGACGTGACCGAAGACCTGGTCGAACCGGTCGAGATGCTTTTCGTCCTTCACCAGCGCGGAGCGGGCGAGAAAGTAGAAGTCGTTGACGTCGTTGCCGATCGCGCCCTTGTCCATCGCCTCGATCAACGCGAGGTATTCTTTCAGAGTCACAGGCACTTTGGCGCTGCGCAATTCCTGGAAGAAATGTAGGAACATGGACGGGCGTCTCCGGATTTCGCGGCAGCCTAACGCCCGTTGCTGCTGCGGCCAAGGGCGTCGGCGGGAGCCGGAATGCAGGGGCTCGCGCCCATGGAGAGCGCGATTGAGCGCGCACATGCCAGCGTTAACGTCGAGCCTGGCGGAACGGCTTCTCCGCGCAAAGGGCAGGACGATCCATGCAGGCGCTGGCGGCGCGACATCTCACACACGATGCGGGCGATGCTGTGCGCCGGTTGGGCCAGCGCCTGAACCTGTCGTGGATACGCATTGAAATCGCGCTGCTGATCGGCGCGCTGATCATGGCCGGCTGAGGCCGCCGATCACGCGCTTGTCATACAATCTGCGACCGTTTTGCGCCTGCAGACCGGGCGTTACCAAGACATCACCTTCTATTCGCCACAAGTCTGATTGACATTGGCGTTGTGGAACGCAGGGTCGGGAACAGGAGGTTCTTGATGAACAGCACCTACGACGAACGCGATGGCGCCCCCCGAGACGAGATGTGGGGGAAGGCGTCCGCCGCACTTGACCGCGGCGGCCGGTTTCTCGGCCGGGTCGGGTTTGGCGTGTTCCTCTTGATCGCAGTCGTCGTGACCCTGATCGCCACCACCTTTGTGGGCGTCATGCTCGCGCTCGCAGCCGGCTTCCTGGCGCTGACGCAGAAGTTCAGCGGACGCAAGCGCAGCGGCGGACAGGGCGGCGATGACATCAATGATGGGCCGCCCCCGACGCTGGAAGCGCACCGCACCGCCGATGGCTGGGTCACGGAGCCCGTGCGGACCGACTGATCGCACAGCGGCGGACCGCGCCGGTCGATCCTGCCATCTTTTCCCGCCCAGCGGATCGCGCAATGATCGCGGCATGACATTGCGCTACATTCAGTCCCCCAGTCCCAATTTCAACGAGCGCCTGCATCCGCTCGACATGCTGGTCCTGCACTACACCGGCATGGAGGACGGGCCGACAGCCTTGGCCCGGATGCGGGATCCGTCGGCGGAAGTGTCGGCTCACTACATGGTCGAGGAAGACGGCGCGGTTCATGTCCTGGTGGATGAACAGGCGCGCGCCTGGCACGCCGGGCGCAGCCAGTGGCGGGGCGACGAGGATCTCAACTCGCGCTCGATCGGTATCGAGATCGTCAATGGCGGTCACGATTTCGGCCTTCCGGAATATCCGGCGCCGCAGATCGAAGCGGTGATCGAATTGTGCCGGGCGATCCTTGGGCGCTGGTCGATCCCGCAGACACGCATCGTCGGCCATTCCGATATTGCGCCTGATCGCAAGGATGATCCCGGTGAGCTGTTCCCGTGGCGGCGGCTGGCCGAACATGGCGTCGGCTTGTGGCCAGATGCGCCGGCCGATGTTGAGCTGGATCAGTCCGCGATCGCCGATGCGTTGGCGCAGATCGGCTATTCGACTGCGAACACGAACGAGGGCCAGCAGGCTTTGGTTCGCGCCTTCCAGCGGCGCTGGCGGCCCCGGGACGTATCCGGCGAAGCTGATCCTGAAACGCGGGCGCTGCTGAGCGCCGTCGCGGCTCTCTACGACGATTGGCGCACCGCCGATTAGTCTTTTGTCTATCCTTCGGAGCTAGCGTGAGTCTTGCAAGGACTCGGCGAGGAAAAGCCCGGGCCAACACCGGGCAGGAAGCGCATCAGGAGCTGGGCATGTCCGAAGATCTGCATCGGGTTGTGTATCTGAGTTCGGCCACCCAGTCGTTTCCGCCCGAAGCGCTGGAAGAATTGCTGGTCGCCGCGCGTGAGGCCAACACCGCCAACGGCGTTACCGGCGTCCTGATTTACCATGACGGCAGTTTCCTGCAGGTCCTCGAAGGACCACGCGAGAAGGTGCTTGCGGCGCTGGACGCGATCCGTGCGGACACACGCCACGCCGGGATCATCATGCTGGAAAACCGCGCCTGCCTGCGGACCACCTTCCCGGACTGGTCGATGGGATATCTGGGCGTTGACGACCTCAGCGACTCCCAGCGCGAAGGCTATTTCGAGCTGTCGGCTGCGGCGCGCGGAAGCGGCACGCTGGCGCTGTGCCGCAACACGCCGATCGCTGTCTATCTGGACAGCTTCCTCAACTCATTCCGGGAATTCGAGCAGGCCTGACGCCTGTCGATCAGGGAGCGACCGCCGGAAGATCGCCGTCGGCGTCCAGCGGCTTCTTGGTCACGAAGACCGCGATATCGCGCAGGTTCTCAGGCGAGATGCCGGCAGACATCGGCGCCATCGTGCCCGTGGACATCTTGGCGACCACATCCGTAGGCTCGAGGGTCGAAAGCTTCTCCATCAACGGAGCGCCGCCCATGCCGGTGCCATGGCACATGTTGCAGCGGGCCTGATACAGCGCCTCGCCTTCGGCCACGCCGGGACGCGGATCGGCGAACGCCGCAGGAGCCGCGAGCAGACCAAGACCAGTTAACGCAGCGATATACGCTTTCATTCAAGACCCTCCAGTGTCGTTGCGGCACCTTACTACTATTCCGAAGATGAACACGCTATGACGAAACGCAGCAGGCCTGCACAACTTGCGCCGTTGCTTATCACTTGTTCGTTTGATCTTCGCTCGCCCGTTTTGGCTGGGCCGGGGGGCCAAAACTGAAGAGATAGTCGTCGGGCGCAAACTTCGTCCGTTTGGGGGAGGGGGCCGGTTCGATTCGCCCGTTGGGCTTGATCACGAACAGGACGACCGAGTCCGGATGCCGTGTCTCGACGAAGTCGGCAAACGAGAACTCATCCGTCAGCCGCGTACGCGTGAACTCCCAGCCGTTGGCGATGCGGCGGTTGAGTTCGCTCAGGGTGACGCCCTCGGGAAGGATCGAACCGCCGCCGACCGTGAAATGCAATTCGTGCCGCGAGCTTGTGTTCTTCTTGCCGTTCTCTTCGCCCGGTTCGTTCGGTTGCTGGATCTTGGTGCGGCCAAGCTGGAACACGTTCGAGCGTCCCATCTCCGGCGCAAGGTCGGTGCAGACCAGCGCGTTGTAGGCGTCGTTGTCGGTCGCCGCGATCAGGATCGCATATTGCGACATGTCGAGCCGGTGCTCGGCGGCCTCTGAAAGGATCTCGCCATAATAGACCGGTACGCCGTCGCGCCGCGCGGCACCGAGATGATTCCAGTTCGTATCGGCGAGCAGGACCGGCATCTTGTATTCCTGCGCGCGCCTAGCGAACGCGGTGGTCCACGCCGAACCGCCGACGAACAGGATGCCCGGCGCTTCCTTCGCGCTCAATTTCAACGCCAGCGCCAGCGGCCGGATCGAGAAGCCGTGCAGCAACACGGTGGCGACGACGACAAGGAAAGTCAGCGGCACAAGACGTTCGGCGTCGGGGATGCCGTGGCCCATCAGCGATTGCGCGAAGAAGCCCGACACCGCCACCGCCACGACGCCGCGCGGTGCGATCCATGCACAGATCGCACGCTCGGCCAGCGTCAGCTTCGTACCGATCGTAGCCGTCATCACGACCAGCGGACGGATCACGAAGAGCAGCGCGGCGAGGAACAGGAAATCGCGCGGACCGATCGCGGTCAGATCGCCCAGCGACGTTGTCGCCGTGAGGATGATGAACAGGCCGGAGACAAGGATAACGGAGACGACTTCCTTGAAGCGTCGCAATTCCTCGAGGCTGCGCAGGCGCGTGTTGGCGAGCACCACGCCCATGATCGTGACCGTCAACAGGCCGGCCTCTTCCAGGATCTGGTTGGTGGCGGCGAAGGCGCCAAGCACGGCGACGAGCAAGATCGGCGCTTTCAGGAATTCCGGAACAAGGCCGCGCACGAACAGGAAGGCGATCCCGCGCGCCAGGATGTAGGCGATCAGTCCGCCGAAGATGACGGCGCCGCCAAGCCGGATCGCGATCTCTGAGAGCGCGTGGCCCTCCGTCAGGGCGATCGTGGTTTCGTACGCGACGATGGCGAACAGGGCGCCGATCGGGTCAGCGATGATCGCTTCCCATCGAAGGAGCGATGCCGGTCGTTTCGGCAGCGCCGCTTGCCGGAGCAAGGGCATGATGACGGTTGGACCTGTGACGACCATGACGCCGCCGATGATCGCGGCCGTGGGCGGGCTGAGGCCTGCGAGATAATGCGCGGCGAGATAGGCGAGACCCCACGTGACCGGTGCGCCGTAGAAGATTACGCGCCGCACCGCCGGCGACGTTTCGCGGATCTCCGAGAAGTTGAGCGTCAGGCCGCCCTCGAACAGGATAATAGCGACCGCGACCGAGATGATTGGCGAGAGCAGCTCGCCGAACGTGTCCGACGGTTCGATCAGGCCGAGCATCGGACCGACCGCAAACCCGGTCGCCAACAGGATGACGATCGCGGGCAATTGTGTGCGCCAGGCGACCCATTGCGCGCCGATCCCGAGAATCCCGATCAGCGCAATCTGTAAGACCGTATCGTGCATGTGCGCGCAAACCTCGCTGGCGCGCGTTGCTCGCGGCCCTGAAAACCCTTTGCCGAAACCGGCGGTTCCATCAAGTAGTGCATGATTGGCGGCGCATGCCGCCTGCCAGTCGCTGGCCGTGTTGAGACGGGCGACTCGCGGCGGTTCTGATCTGCTGCTATATGGCGCGCCTGGTCAGGCGGCCGGGCGATCGCTGGCGGGAAACCGCTGGAGGAAAGTCCGGGCTCCACGGCGTCAGGGCGACAGGTAATTCCTGCCCGGGGCAACCCGAGGGAAAGCGCCACAGAAAGCAAACCGCCCCGGTTTTCCGGGGTAAGGGTGAAAGGGTGCGGTAAGAGCGCACCGCGGACCTGGCGACAGGGACGGCACGGCAAGCCCCGCCCGGAGCAAGACCGAATAGGGATGAGCGCCAGAGCTTCGGCGATGGCAGGCGCGGCGCCGCGCTTCATCCGGGTTGGTCGCGTGAGGCGGTCCGCGAGGATCGTCCCAGAGGAATGATCGCCTATCCGACCCGCTTCGGCGGGGAGGTGGACAGAACCCGGCTTACAGGCCGCCTGACCAAATATATATTGTGCCTGCGCCGCCCAACAACGCTATATGTTGTGCCGATTTAAAGTCCCGGCGCCGGATTGATGGCGCGCGAGAGAGTCGAGCGCGCAGGCGTGGGACCGGTTTACATCCCCTTCACCGGATCATCCACAACTGAACACTTGCCGAGTCCTGCAAGAGTCTCGTTTTGTTCTGGAGTTATTCCGAATCGGTTGAATCGGACTCCATTGGATTCCGTTGTTTCCCCTAAAATCCCATGCTATCCCGAAAACATGCGCGACGGCTGGGGTCTTGGCAGGCGGCGCGAGTCTTCAGACGTCCGGCGTCCCGGACCAGATATTGGGCAATTCAGCGTGTTTCTCTCGTCCCATGAGAGCAGCGTCGATGCGAAGAAGCGGGTGTCCGTCCCGGCGTCTTTCCGCAAGGCGTTGTCGGGCGAGGACTCGATCTTCGTCTGGCCGTCGCTGGACAAGAACTGCCTTGAGGGCGGCGGCGATCGGCTGGTCGCGCGGTTCCAGAATGCGATCATGCGCCTGAAACCAATGGACCAGCGCCGCGAGGCGCTTTCCTACGCAATCTTCGGTCGCGGTCGCTCCTACAGGTTCGATGATGGCGGCCGCATCGTTATGGACGCCGATCTGCTAGAGTTCGCCGGCATAACGGATCGGGCCTTGTTCATCGGCCTGGGAGACCGCTTTCAGATCTGGTCGCCCGGCGATCACGATCCGCGGACCGGCGATCTGCAGTCGCTGGCGCGCGAGTCAATGGACCTGCTTGATCCGTTCGATGACGAACCGGAGGTGCTTCGTCCGCGATGAACGCCGAATTGACCCATGTGCCGGTGTTGGTGCGCCAGGTGGTCGAGGCGCTGGCGCCGATCGACGGGGCGGTCGTAATCGACGGCACCTATGGCGGCGGTGGTTATGCGCGCGCCGCGCTGGCGGTGGCCGATTGCAAGGTCATCGCGATCGATCGCGATCCTGAA
Organism: Hyphomonadaceae bacterium; assembly: GCA_041987265.1. Taxonomy (GTDB): domain Bacteria; phylum Pseudomonadota; class Alphaproteobacteria; order Caulobacterales; family Hyphomonadaceae; genus IH12. The sequence goes on along the minus strand of JBHIWT010000013.1, from coordinate 8,145 downwards.
GCGATGGAACGCGCCTGGACCCATGCCGGCAAGGATGCGCGGCTGATTCCCGCGCCGGGCGTGTTCGGCGAGATGGACGTGATCACCCGCGCCGCCGGGTTCGAGAAGGTCGACGGCGCGATGCTCGACCTTGGCGTTTCGTCCTACCAGATCGACCAGGACATCCGCGGCTTCTCTTTCCAGCGCGAGGGCCCGCTCGACATGCGCATGGGCCGCAAGGGGCCGAGCGCTGCTGACGTCGTCACCAAGATGAGCGAGCAGAACATCGCCAACATCATCTATCAGCTCGGCGAAGAGCAGGGCTCGCGCCGCATCGCGCGGGCGATCGTGGAGCGGCGAAAGACGCAGCCCTTCGAGACCACGCTGGACCTGGCACAGGTTGTTGAAACCGCGCTCGGCGGCCGCAAGGGGCAGCGCATCCATCCGGCGACGCGGACGTTTCAGGCGTTGCGCATCTACGTGAATGACGAACTGGGCGAACTGGTGCGCGGACTGGCGGCGATGGAGCGCATCCTGAAGCCGGATGGCCGGCTTGTGATCGTAACCTTTCATTCGCTCGAAGACCGCATCGTCAAGAACTTCTTGCGGGAGCGTTCGGGGCAGGGCCCAAGCGTTTCGCGACACCTGCCGGGATTGCCGAAAGGCCCGGCGCCGACATTCGAAGTGCTGGAAAAACGGGCGATCGAGCCTTCCGGCGCAGAAGTGATTTCCAACCCGCGTGCACGCTCCGCCAAACTCAGGTGGGCCATGCGGACAAGCGCTCCTCCACGCGAGGCGCCAATAGACGGACTACCCAGACTGCCGGAGCTGAACAAACTCGAAGGAGCAGCGTCATGATACGGCTTGTACTCGTAGGAGGCGTCGTCGTCGCCGGCCTCGCTGTCGGCGTCTACCGCGCCAAGCTCGGCGCGCAGGAAACCGACACCCGCATCGCCGAGCTGCGGAGCGAGATCAACCGGGTCAACGAGGAGATCTCGGTGCTTGAGGCCGAAGAGGCGTACCTCTCTCGCCCCGAACGCATTGGCCCGCTCGCGCGCGAGCGTCTGGGTCTGCAGCCGGCGGAGCCTGAGCAGTTCACTGCGAACGAGATGGTGTCGCAACGCGTCGGTGAAGAGCGCTATTACGGACCTGGCAGGGACTGACGCAGATGCGCGATCCGGCTGTGTCCGATGGCGACAGGTGGGGTGGTGCGCGCGGTCGGCTGGTCGCCGGCGTGCTGGCGCTTGTCTTCGTCGTCATCGTCGGCCGCGCCGCACAGATCGCGCTGTTGAATGATGCCGACGGCTCCAACGGATCAAGTCTCGCTGACGTACGCCGCGCCAACATCGTCGATCGCAATGGCGACCTGCTGGCGACGTCGCTGTCCGCCTGGACGCTCGCGGCCGATCCCGGGAAGGTCTGGGACGCGCGCGAAGTTGCGCAAAGCGTGGCCGAAGTGCTGCCGGGCGTCGATGTCGACAGCCTCACCGAGAAGCTTTCCAACCGAAAACGCAAATACGCCCTGATCCGCCGCGGCCTGACGCCCCGCCAGCGCCAGTCGGTGATGGAGCTTGGCCTTGAGGGCGTCTATTTCGAAACCGAACTGCGCCGCGTCTATCCGGCTGGCCGACTGGCAGGCCACCTGCTCGGCTTCACCGATATCGACGGCAAGGGCATCGAGGGACTGGAATACGTCTTCAACGATCGTCTGGCGCGAGGCGGCGAACCGCTGCGGCTGACGATCGATGCAAGCGTCCAGTACGCACTGGAAACCGAGCTCGAACTTGCCTCGGAAGAATACATCATGGCCGGCGCCGCCGGCATGGTGATCGATGCGCACACCGGCGCGGTTCGCGCGCTGGCGTCATGGCCGTTCATTGATCCCAACCACCCGTCGCGCATCGAGAAGACCGCCCTGCGGAACCGCGCGCTCAACGAAGTCTTCGACCTCGGCTCCGTCTACAAGCCGCTGACAATCGCCGCCGCGCTGGAGAGCGGCGCCGTGACGGCGGGCGAAACATTTGATGTGTCCCAGCCGCTGACGTTCGGGCCGGAGACGATCACCGACGGTCATGAGTTCGACTATCCTTACGCGGTGAGTATCAGGGACATCCTGATCAACTCGTCAAACATCGGCGCCGCGCAGATCGCCCGCCGCATGGGCATTGCGGCGCATCGCGGATTTCTCGAGAAAGTCGGCCTGCTCGGCCGCATCGAGTATGAAGGACCGCGCACCCAGTCTGCGCTTCCGCCGCCGCGCTGGACCGAACTGGCGTCCGCAACGGTTAGCTACGGCCACGGCATCGCCGTCACGCCGCTTGCGTTCGCGATGAGTTATGTGCCGCTGGCGAATGGCGGACTTTACCTTGCGCCACGCTTTGCCGAGACCGAGGGCGGCCCGCCAGCTGATCCCGTGCGGGTGATGTCGGAGGAAACCGCGGCTAAGGTGGTCGACATGATGCGCGACGTCGTCTTGCAGGGCTCCGGCAGAATGGCCGACGTTTCCGGCTATGAAGTCGCAGGCAAGACCGGTACGGCTGAAAAGCCTGTCGATGGCGTCTATGATCCCAACCGCAATGTAACGACCTTTGCGGCGATATTTCCGGCCTCTCGCCCTGAATTCGTCGTGTTGATCGTGCTGGATGAGGCGCAGCCCCGGTCGGGAGGCTCGCGGACCGCTGCGCACACGGCGGCGACGATCGCCGGACGGCTGATTGGCCGGGCGGCGCCGATGCTGGACGTGCAGCCGGTTCTGGCGGCGCCGAAAGTATCGGTTGTGACCATTCCCGACGCCGGTACGGAGACGCCCGCGCTTTGAAACTCGACAAGCTCATAAATGGCGCGCCCGCGCTGGAAATCACCGGCGTGTCGGCGGACAGCCGCCGTGTGAAAAAGGGATTCCTTTTCGCCGCGCTGCAGGGCGTGGCCGAGGATGGCCGAGACTACATTCCCAAGGCGATCAAGGCTGGCGCGGTTGCGGTGCTGACCGACACGCGCGAAGGCGAATGGAAGATCCCGGCGGTCAAGGTCGATAATCCGCGTGCGGAGCTTGCGCGTGTGGCCGCCCGTGTGTGGCCGCGTCAGCCGACGAACATCGCAGCCGTCACCGGCACCAACGGCAAGAGCTCGACGGTCGACTTCCTGCGGCAGATCTGGACGACGTTGGCGCACAAGTCCGCATCGATGGGGACGCTCGGCGCGGTCGGTCCCTCCGGCAAGGTTGATCTGGGCCACACCACGCCGGATCCGGTCGCCGTGCACGAAACGCTCGACCGGCTGGTGGGCGAGGGGGTGGAGCATGTCGCGCTGGAAGCGTCATCGCACGGTCTGATGCAGTACCGGCTCGAAGGCGTGAAGATGACCGCCGGCGCCTTCACCAATCTCACGCAGGACCATCTCGACTATCACACGGACTTCGAGGAATACCGTCAGGCCAAGCTGCGCCTGTTCACCGAATTGCTGCCGGAGGGTGCGCCCGCCGTCATCAACGCCGACAGTGACGAGCGCGAACTGTTCGAGGCGGCGGCGAAGAAAGCCGGACTGCGTACGCTGACCTTCGGCTGGAAGGGCGACGATCTGTGGTTTGACGAAATCACCCCACGCGCGACCGGTCAGGACCTGCGGATCCAGTGGGCCGAAGCCGGCGCGGATCACGAGAAACTGGTTCACCTGCCGTTGATCGGCGAGTTTCAGGCGCTGAACGCGCTCGGGGCCGCGACGCTAGCTGTGGCGCTGGGCGATCCTGCCGAGCGCGTACTCGAAGCGCTGGGCAAGCTGAAAGGCGTGCCGGGCCGGCTGGAGCTTGTAGGCGAGACGGCTGAAAAGGCGCCGGTATTCGTCGACTATGCGCACACGCCCGACGGTCTCGACACGCTGCTGCGCGCCGCGCGGCCGCACGTGCGCGGACGCATCGTTCTCGTGTTTGGCTGCGGCGGCGACCGCGATCCGACCAAGCGCGAACCGATGGGCCGGGTGGCGGCGAAGTTCGCCGACGACATCATCGTCACCGATGACAATCCGCGCAGCGAGAACCCGGCGGATATCCGCGCGGCGGTGCTTCGGGGGGCGCCTGACGCCGCCGAAATTGCAGATCGCGCAGAAGCGATCGTCGAGGGCGTCCGCAAACTGAAGAAGGGCGACGCGCTGTTGATCGCCGGCAAGGGGCACGAGACCGGCCAGATCGTTGGCGACGAGGAGATACCGTTCTCCGACAAGGAGGTTGCGCGCGCCGCGCTGGCCAGCGCGGGAGGCGCCAGTGTCTGACCCGCTTTGGACAGGAGACGAGATCGCCCAGGCCACCGGCGGCAGGCTGGTCGGCGACTGGTCGATCAACGGCGTCTCGATCGATACGCGTTCGCTGGAAACCGGTGATCTGTTCGTCGCGCTGACGGATCAGCGCGACGGCCATGATTTTGTCGATCAGGCGTTCGCAAACGGCGCGGTGGGCTGTCTCGTGTCAAGAGATGTCGGACGCCCGGGCGTAATCGTCGATGACGTCCTGGCCGGTTTGGAAAAACTGGGCGCAGCAGCGCGTGCGCGCACCAATGCGCGCTGTGCGGCGATCACCGGATCGGTCGGTAAGACGTCGGTCAAGGAGATGCTGGCGCGAATGCTTCGTGCAGCCGGCCCGGCCCACTGGTCGGTCAAGTCGTTCAACAATCACTGGGGCGTGCCGCTGACACTGGCGCGGATGCCGAAGCAGACCGAGCGTGCGATCTTCGAGATCGGCATGAGTACTCCGGGCGAGATCGCGCCAAGGTCGAAAATGGTGCGTCCCGACGTTGCGATGATCACCCGCATTTCACCGGCGCACATCCTCCACATGGGCACGATGGAAGCCGTCGCCGACGAAAAGTCGGACATCGTTGCCGGCCTGAAGGATGGAGGGGTGATTATCCTGCCCGCGGGCGATCGCTATTTCGACCATCTCAAGGCCGCCGTGACCCGCCTGCAGCCGAAAGCCGAGCTGCGCACCTTCGGCGCGGTCGCCGATTCAGACGCCAGCGTTGTGAGCTATCAGACCGACGGCGTGCTCTCGCAGATCGGCCTCAACGTCCTTGGTGAAGCCGTCGAGGTGACGATCGACGCGGTCGGCGAACACTGGGCGGGCAATGCCGCGCTTGCGGTTCTCGCCGCTGCGATGATGGGAATCGCGCCCTCTGCGGCTGCGAAATCCCTGTCCGGCTACGCGCCGCCGGAAGGGCGGGGCGCGGCGGAGGCCATCGCGCTTGCATCTGGCGGCGAGGCCGTGCTGGTCGACGACAGTTACAACGCCAACCCGGATTCCATGCGCGCCGCGCTTGAGGGTCTGTCGCGACGCAATGGGCGCAAGATCGTGGCGGTGGGCGAGATGCGCGAACTGGGCCCCGACAGCGATCGTCTGCATGCGGAGTTGGCGGCGCCGATTGTCGCAGCCGGCGCCTCGATCGTGGTGCTGTCCGGGGCGGTGCTGAAGCCTCTGGCCGATGAACTATCGAGTCGGAACAAGGATGTAGATGTCATCCTGACCGACGATCCGGTGGAGGCGTCACAAGCCGTGGGCAAGTTGCTGCGTCCGGGCGATACGGTATTGATAAAAGGCTCGAATGCGTCCGGCATGTCACGTGTTGGAACTGAGCTCAGAAAGTTGAGCGAAGCGGCAAAAGGTTCGCAGAAAGCGTCCGGGGCAAGACATGCTGTTTGAGTTGCTTTCACCCTATGGCGGTGAAGAGCTGAACCTGTTCAGCTACATCACGTTTCGTACCGGCCTGGCGCTGGTCACGGCGCTTGTGCTGACACTGGTGTTCGGCGCGCCGATGATCGCATGGCTGCGCGCGCGCCAGGGCAAGGGTCAGCCGATCCGCACCGACGGACCTGCTTCTCACCTGTCTAAACAGGGAACGCCGACCATGGGCGGCTTCCTGATCCTGTTCGGCGTGGCGGCCGGTACGTTATTGTGGGCCGATCTGACCAACCAGTATGTGTGGATGGTGCTGGTAGTCACGCTGTGCTTTGGCGCGGTCGGCTTCATCGACGATTACCAGAAGGTCACCAAGAAATCGGCGGGCGGCCTCTCCGGCAAGGTCCGGCTGTTGATGGAGTTCGCCATCGCCGGCGCCGCCGTGTTCTGGCTGACGCAATATGCGCCGCAGGCGGCTCAGCAGGCTGTGGACGCGGGTCTTGCGACGCAGATGCCGCCGGAAAACTTCCAGACCTCGCTGGCGCTGCCATTTCTGAAGGACTTCCTGCTCGACCTGACGCTCTATGGCTTCATCGCATTCGGCGCGTTCGTTATCGTCGGCGCCGGCAACGCCGTGAATTTTACCGACGGACTCGATGGTCTTGCGATCGGTCCGGTCATGATCGCGGGCGCCACTTTCGGCTTCATCGCTTATGCTTGCGGCACGCCGCGTTTCGCCAACTATCTGTTGCTGACCGCAACGCCGGGGACGGCGGAGCTTGCGGTGATCGCCGGTTCGCTGATGGGCGCCGGCATGGGCTTTCTATGGTACAATGCACCGCCCGCACGGGTCTTCATGGGCGATACCGGCTCGCTGGCGCTTGGCGGCTGTCTGGGCGCTATGGCTGTGGCCACCAAGCATGAACTCGTGCTGGCGATTGTCGGCGGCCTGTTCCTGCTCGAGGCGCTCTCCGTGATCATCCAGGTCACCTCCTTCAAGCTGACCGGCAAGCGCGTCTTCCTGATGGCGCCGATCCATCATCACTTCGAAAAGCTCGGCTGGTCTGAATCCACTGTGGTGATGCGGTTCTGGATTATCGCCTTCGTGCTGGCGCTCGCCGGCCTTGCGACCCTGAAGCTGAGGTAGCCGCGCAGGTGATTCCGGTTCGGGCATACGAGGGCAAGGACGTCGCCGTTTTCGGCCTGGGAAGGTCGGGCATCGCGGCTGCGCGTTCGCTGCTGGCCGGCAAGGCCCGGGTCTTCGCGTGGGATGACAACGAGGCCGCGCGCAAGGCCGCGTCCGATGCCGGCGTGCCACTGGCCGACCTGAACCACCGCGACTGGCAGACCTTCGCGGCGCTGATCGTTTCGCCCGGCATTCCCGTCAGCCACCCCGAACCGCATCGCATCATCAAGATGGCGAAGATGCTCGGCGTGCCGGTGCTTGGCGACATCGAATTGTTCGCCCGCGAGGTCGCCTCGCTCAAGCCGCAGGACCGGCCTCGCATCGTCGGCGTCACCGGCACCAACGGCAAGTCCACCACCACTGCGCTGATCGGGCATATCCTGAAGTCCGCCGGCCTTGATGTCCGCGTCGGCGGCAATATCGGCGTCGGCGTACTCGACCTGGAACGCCTGCACGGCGCGGCTGTCTACGTGCTCGAACTCTCCTCCTACCAGCTCGAACTGGTCGAGAGCCTGCGCTGCAACGTCGCCGTCATGCTCAACATTTCCGCCGACCATCTCGAACGCCACGGCGGCATGGACGGCTATGTCGCCGCCAAGTCGCGCATCTTCCGCAATCAGGGCGCAACCGACACCGCCGTCATCGGCGTTGATGACGCGCGGTCCCAGCGCGTCTGCACCCTGGTTTCAGCAGACGGCGTCCAGAACGTCATCCCGGTCTCGTCGGAATACGGACTTGGCCGCGGCGTCTCCGTGCTCGGCGGCTGGCTTTGCGAGTCAGGCCACGGACAGGCCGACGAACCGCTCGACATCCGCGCCGCAGCGACGTTGCCCGGCCGGCACAACCACCAGAACGCCGCCGCCGCTTTCGCCGCCTGCCGCGCGCTGGGACTGGAGCCGAACGAGATCATCAACGGACTGGTCTCCTTCCCCGGCTTGCCGCACCGCCTGCAGACCGTCGGCGAAGTTGCCGGCGTCCGCTTCGTCAATGATTCCAAGGCGACAAACGCACAGGCCGCCGAACAGGCGCTGATGGCCTATCCCGGCGCCTTCTGGATCGCTGGCGGCCGCCCGAAGGAAGAGGGGATCGACGCGCTCGGTGATCTCTTCCCCTCGGTGCGCAAGGCCTTCCTGATTGGCGAAGCGACCGACCAGTTCGCCACGGTGATCGGCGACCGAACCGACATACGCAAATGCCGCACGCTTGATGTCGCCGTCCAGGCGGCCTTTGAAGAGGCCCGCGCATCAGGACTTGAAGCGCCGGTCATACTTTTTTCGCCTGCTTGCGCCAGTTTCGATCAGTTCAAGGATTACGAGGACCG
>JBHIWT010000012.1:0-35947 GCA_041987265.1 Hyphomonadaceae bacterium | reverse complement strand
GACAGTACTCTCGACATTGGCCGCATGCAGACAGAGCGCGACGGGGATACGCAGGACGGCAAGGTCGTTCCCCCCAACACAGTCGGCGGCCGGTATTCCGATGGCGAGATCCTGCCGGAATTCCTCAGCGAGCGGCTCGGGCTCTCACAGACCAATTACGCATGGGGCGGCGCGACTTCCGGGATGACGAACATCGTAGGCGGAAGCGACGTGCGCGATACCGGAACCCTGGCGCAGATGGCGGAGTTCGAAGCGGCGCTCGGCGGCGGTCCCGCCGATCCCGCAGCGCTCTACATGGTGATGGCCGGATCGAATGACCTCGCGCGGGTCGACAAGTCCGACCAGGCGGCCATCGATACGGCGATCAGCGGCGTGCTCGTCAACCTGCGCACGACCGTTACCAGGCTGGACGAGCTGGGTGCTGAATTCATTGTCGTCGGTACGCGCACGCCGCGCCCTGTCCTGTCCGACCACGACAGCGCCAGTGACGAACCGGAAGCCGAGGCCAGGAACGACGCGGCCGGGCGCCAGCTCAACATCGCTATTCGGCGCCTCGTCGCCGATCTCAATGCAGAGCTCGGCGCCGAAGTTGAGGTGTTCGATTTCTACGCCAACATTCGCGACGTCATCGAGAACGCCGAAGCCTATCGCCTCGCACCCTATTCCAACGATCCGGACAGCTATTGTATCGCCGAGGGCCAGAGCGATTGTTCACGCCTGATCAATTATGACGCCGCCCACAAGACTTCTGCGGTCCACGCCATCCTCGCAGACAAATTCATCGAACAGTTTGGGCTCGCCAGCCGCTAGGCTGCATCGATCGCCTGCTAACCACGTATCGCGCCTGAGGAGAGCCTGCTGGCGCGTGCGGACGCGCATGTCTTAATGACGATCGATCAAACTGCATCAATCGCTTTCAGCCAGCATTCATTTGGGGCAGTTATGGTTAGCGCACGCCGACAAGTCGATGGGACGGGACATGCTCCGGACGTTTGCGACCACAGCCATAGCCGCGCTCGGATTCGCCGGGTGCGCCTCCAACGCGACCTATCGCGCGCCGGTTTCCTATGGCGGCGGCGCCTATCCGTCTCAGCCTCAGCACACGCCGCCGCGCGTTGATTATGGCCCCTTCGCCAATGCCGGCCATGCGCCGGTGCATGGCGAATTGAGGGTTTGTCCAGGCCGCGTCTCCAATTCCGGTCCGGTGGGGTCGCGTGGCGAAGCGCAGCTCTATACGCCCTATATCTACACCGAGGCCGGCGCCCTGCTGCGCAACCCGACGCAGGCGTCCTGCCTTTCGTCCGGGTATGGTTTCCGCGGCAGCGCCTCGGGCGGCGGTCGCGACCATACCGGCCTTGATCTCGCCAACGCCACGGGCGGCTATATTTACGCGGCCGGCCCGGGCTATGTCAGTTTCAACGGCTGGCAACGCAGTTATGGCCAGGTGATCGAGATCGACCACGGGCGCGGGGTCAAGACCTTCTACGCTCACCTCGACAAGCCGCACCCGTTCCTTGCGCTCGGCGATTATGTACAGGCCGGCCAGGCCATCGCCCTGATGGGGCGCACCGGCAACGCGACCGGCGTCCACCTGCACTACGAAGTGCGGGTCAACGGCCGCAAGGTCGATCCGCTCAGCTATGGCTGGCAGGCGCCGTCCTATCCGTCCGCCGCTTCCTGATCAGGTTCGACCGCCACTTTGGGCGCAAGCGCCGCGCGCACCAACAGCCATGCCGTGATCAAGGAGAGCGCTTCCAGCGTCAGGTGCTGCGCATCAGGCGCGGGGCGGTCTGCGATGCGTGGCAGCACGGCCAACGTCTGCGCATATCCTTTCTCCGTGAACCACGAGAAGTCCGCGTGCAACGGCGTCGGTCCGAACAGGTAGGGTATCCACCATTGCTGCATCTGGGCGGCGAACCAGACCACCGACCATGCGGCCACGATTGCCACCAGCCACCGGATACGCAGGGCGAGCCCAATCAGGCCGATCATCATCGGCGCGATCCCGGTCAGCGTACTGCGCAATTGCGGACCGGCGGCGTCAAGATTGTTCCACGGCGGCAGGCGGACATGATTGTCGATCACGAAATAGACGCACAGGACAATGATCGAGATCGCCGCTGGAAGGCGTCCTTCTGTCATGGCTATTCCTCGCGCTCGGCGCCGTCGTCCTTGAGGTCGCCGCGTTTCTCGCGCACGCGGGCGCCCATCAGAATGCCCTCCATCGCGTAATTGCCTTCATGGCAGGCGAACTCGTAGATGCGTTCGTCATCGCGCCGCCAGGTCATTTCTCCGCGCCAGGGCCTTTCGTAGAAGACCGGGTCGTCGACAGTGAATTCGTAGAGCAGCTCATCATCCGACACCCGCGTGAAGCGTTCGGTCACCTTCGCCTTGTTCGACAGGAATGCCGGGTGATCCTGCCATGAATGGTAGTCGCTGAATTCTGTCGTCTCGATCACAAGCGTCCCCTCCTCCCAGCGCCCGATGGAATCGCCGAACAGGGGTTGGACGGCGGCGGGCGAATGCTGACCGCGCAGTGGGATGACGCGCGCATGAGCAATCATCTCGGATTCGATCATCACGTGACCCGGTGTCTGCACGATCTGGTAGTGGTTGTTGTAGAGGCCGTTCGTCATCGGCGGGCCGGTGCGTCCGCCCGTCGCCAGGCAGCGATCGGCCAGCGGACGGGATTCAGGGTCGGAATAGCCCAGCCGCGCATTCCCCGCCGCTACGAGCTTCCGGCCCTGCTCAGAGTACGGAATACGCCCGTCCGGCGGATCGATTATCCAAGCGGTACGGGTTTCGCCCTTCACCACGCCGAACTGCTTTCCCGGGTCGATCCAGAACGCGTTGTAACCGCGTCCGCGCGCCAGATCCGAGCCGTCCAGCAAACCGTCTTCCAGCTTCTGATTGTCGTCTGTCGCCTGCCGCACGACCTGGGGGTGGGCAAGCGTCGCCGCCTCCACGTCCTCCGGTTTGAGCACGACCGAGGGATAGCGCTCATTGCGTTCCAAGGTGGTGATCGAGGCGTTTGTCCACACGCCCTGAAGGTCCGGGTGTCCGTCATTGGCCAGCGGCGGTTCATATGCCGCCTTCTGGGCGCCCGCGACGCCGCTCAAACAGGCCCAAGCAGCCGCCATACAGGCGAATGTGCGCTTCATACCGGCCTCCCCTGTTTTCGGGCGAGATTTCAGCGACCTCGCCTCGTGACTTCGTGATATGGTCAAGCTTGCTAGGTTGTCGCGGTAACTGCAAGCTGGGCCGATCGACAAGGGAGACGCGAATGACGTCAGCGACCTCAAACCGGGGGTCAGGGTTTGGAGCCGGGCTGCGAAACGGGCTGGCCGCGCTCGCGATCGGCATTCTGGCGACGTCGGCTGGCGCGCAGGAACAACAGGTTCAGGCAGATCTGCAGCGCGTCGATCTCGAACTCGTCCTGGCGGTCGATATCTCGCAATCGATGAGCGGCGACGAACATGAGCTGCAGCGCAATGGCTATGTCGACGCGTTCCGGCATGACGACGTCGTCAGCGCGATCACGTCCGGCCCGACCGGGCGCATCGCCGTCACCTATATTGAATGGGCCGGTGATTTCGAGCCGTGGGAAACCATCCCGTGGACCATTATCGACGGCGAGAAATCCGCCCACGCCTTCGCCGACCGCCTTGCCGCCGAGCCGGTGTTCGGCGAACAGCGCACGTCGATCTCGCGCGCCCTGATCACCGCGACGCGGGCGATCGAGAACAACCGCTTCACTTCGTACCGGCAGGTGATCGACGTTTCCGGCGACGGCGCCAACAATGCCGGGCCGCCGGTCGAACCCATTCGCGATCAGGTGCTCGAGCGCGGCATCGTCATCAACGGCCTGCCGATCATGCTCAACAAGCCGCGCGAGTATTACGACATCGACCATCTCGACCGGTACTACAAACAGTGCGTGATCGGCGGCGAAGCGGCCTTCATCGCACCGGTCTACGACCTCAAGCATTTTGCTGCGACGATCCGCAAGAAGCTGGTGATGGAGATCGCCGCGCTTGACGTCGTCGCGCCCGATACTGCGCCGATCCAGTTCGCTGAGGCCGCGCCGGAGGGCGACGGCCTGCTGCAGCGCGTGCAACTACGCATCCCGGAAGAAGAGATCGACTGCATGATCGGCGAACGCGTCTGGGGCAATCGCGGCTGGGGCCGTCGCGGCTTCGACGATTTCCGCAGCTTCGAACCGCAGCGCTAGCCGCCGGCTTCGCGCGCTCTCCGGTTCAGCTTCTTGTCGGCGAACATCGCCTCGTCCGCCCTGGCCAGCAGGGCTTCGGCTGAGTCCTTGCCGTTGAACGGGATCACGCCGATCGAGGCGCTGACATTCAGCCGCACCCCATCGTGCATGACGTTCTCGGTGCGGATCGCCGCCGCCAGCGTTTCAGCCTTCAGCTTCGCAGCCGCTTTCGGCAGGTGTGACAGCACAACCGCGAATTCGTCGCCGCCGATCCGGCCGACCAGGTCGGTCTCGCGCGTCTGGCGGATCAGCACCTCGCCCACCGCGCGCAACACTGCGTCGCCGGCGGCATGGCTGTGGACGTCGTTGATCTCCTTGAAGTTGTTGAGATCGAAGAAGATCAGGCTGGCCTCCACCTCGTGCCGGCGCACCATCGCCACCGTGCGCTGGGCCTCGCGCATGAAGGCGCGGCGATTGTAGACCGGCACCAGCGCGTCGTGGTCGGCGGCGGCCTCGGCCTGCGACAGGTCGTATTTCAGCTGGTCGACCTCAAGGCGCAGGCTGTCCACCTCCCCCATCAGCGCCTTGAAGCCTGCGCGCACCTGCGCCGTCATCTGGTGGGCGGGAATGCCGAACAGGCGCGCAGCGCGGGCGGCGCCGTCTTCGGCCTCCGGAGACGTGTCCGGATCATGTTCAGGCTCGCGCGGAGCGAAAATGGAAAGGAATCGCATGGCGGCAGTGTCTCCAGAACCAAGGACACCGCAATCACGTTATCATCCGATTAAGCATATCAGCCGCGTTGCGGGCCGGGCCCTTGCTCGTATAGTACGGCGCTTTCTGAGGGCGGCGTTTGGCTCGCCGGGGAGCATATCATGGCGTCGGGGAGCCCTGTTGTTGGCATCGTGATGGGCAGTCGTTCAGACTGGCCGACAATGAAGGCGAGCGCCGAAATCCTCGATGCGCTGGGCGTTTCCTACGAAACCAAGGTGGTTTCCGCCCACCGCACGCCGGACCGGTTGTGCGAATACGCTAAGACCGGCCGGGACCGCGGCCTCAAGGTGATCATTGCCGGAGCCGGCGGCGCCGCCCACCTGCCGGGCATGGTCGCCTCGATGACCTCCCTGCCCGTCCTCGGCGTACCGGTGAAATCCTCGTCCCTGTCCGGGCTCGATAGCCTGCTCTCGATCGTGCAGATGCCCAAGGGCGTGCCCGTCGGCACGCTGGCGATTGGCGAAGCCGGCGCCGCCAACGCCGGCCTGCTCGCCGCCTCGATGCTGGCGGCGCATGATGCGGCCCTCGCCGAACGGCTCGACGCCTGGCGCGCTGCGCAGACCGACGCCGTTCCTGAAAGCGTGGAAGACTGACAATGAGCGAAGCGCTGAACGGCGTGCTGGCCAAGCCCGGCGAAGCCATCGGCATCCTCGGCGGCGGACAGCTTGGACGCATGCTGGCGTGCGCCGCTGCGGACCTCGGCCTCGACGCCCACATCTTCACGCCCGAAGCCGACAGCCCGGCCTCGCGCGTCGCCCGCAAAACCTGGGTCGCCGACTGGACCGACGCTGACGCCCTCGCCGACTTTGCGTCAGACACGAAAGTCGTCACCCTCGAATTCGAGAACGTGCCGACAGAGACTGTCGCCATTCTCGAAAAGCTCGGCCTCCCCGTCCGCCCCAACGCCGACGCCCTCGCCGTGGCGCAGGACCGTCTGGCGGAGAAGACGTTCTTTCGCGAGAACGGCATCGCACCCGCTGACTTCCGCCGCATCGACAGCGCCGAGGAAATTGCCCCCGCCCTTGCTGAGCTCGGCGGCAAGGCGATCCTGAAGACGCGCTTTTCCGGTTATGACGGCAAGGGCCAGATGGTGCTGGAAGGCGACATCGATCCCGCCGCCGTCTGGTCGGAGATGGACGCCCAGCGTTCGATCATGGAAGCGTTCGTTCCGTTCGCGCACGAGATATCCATCGTCTGCGCGCGCAGCGCCGACGGCGACTTCCGGTCGTACGATGCGCCGAAGAACGTGCATGAAGGCGGCGTGTTGCGACGCTCGGTCTTCCCCGCCCCGCTCAGCGCAACGGTGATCGCGGCCGCCACCGGCATGGCCCGCACGCTGGTTGAGAAGCTCGACTATGTCGGCGTGCTGGCGCTCGAACTGTTTGTCGGCGAAGACGGCTCCTTACTGGCAAACGAGTTCGCCCCGCGCGTCCACAATTCCGGGCACTGGACCACCGACGCCTGTCATGTCGGCCAGTTCGAACAGCACATCCGCGCCGTCTGCGGCTGGCCGCTGGGCGATCCGGCGCGTCATTCCAGCGGCGAAATGCTGAACCTGCTCGGCAAGGAAGTTCACGACTGGCCGCAGCATCTGGCCGACGGCGCCAAGGTCCACCTCTACGGCAAGCGCCGCGCGCTCGACGGGCGCAAGATGGGCCATGTCACGAAGCTGGCGCCGCGCTCCGTTTGAGAGGCTGGATCTCCCAGTAGGTCAGCGACCGCCACAGCCATTCGGCCGGGCCGAAGCGGTAGCGATTCAGCCAGAAGATGCTGAAGGCAATGTTCAGCGCCCAGATCCCCAGCATGACCAGCAGCAGCTCGCTGCGCGACAGCGCGCCGTACAGCGCCAGGCCTGCGCCGGTAAACAGGAACAGCGCGCAGATCGAATGCAGCAGGTAATTGGTCAGCGCCATGCGCCCGACGCTGGCCAGCGCAAAGCTCAACCCGCGGCCGATCACGCCCGCCCCGCCCCACTTGCACAGCAGCAGGATCAGCCCGGCATGGCCGCACGCCATCGACAGGCGGCCGATGTCATAGGTCAGGTTGCTCCGCGCAAACGACAGGATGTCGAAACCCGAATTCGCATAGGCCATCGTTTCCCACAGCGACAGCGGAACGCCGATCCCATACCCGCCCGCCAGCATCAGCGCATAGGTCGAAGCCCGCGCCTTTCCACTCAGGATGCCAAGCCGCATCAGCGCGATGCCCAGCAACATGGCAACCAACGCGTCCGGATTGGGTATCAGCATCACGAACAGCCGCTCACGTTGCGCTTCCGTATAGGTGAGGAAGTTCGTGCGCAGTTGCGAGAAGTATGACGAGCGATGGTGGGCGATGTCCGCTTCGATCTGTTCCTCGCTCGGCCGCGCAATCTCTGAATCCGTGATCCAGGCCTGCGAAGCGGTCTCGAGTTCAGCGAGTTCCTGTTCGACGGCCTCGTCCGGCATCGTATTGGTTTCTGCGATCTCGGCGCGCCGCTCGACCAGCGTTTGGTAACTTGCGCGGCTCTGCTCCATGGAATCCGGCCAGCTCGGCTGCAGCAGCATCCCGAACGCCACCAGGCCGGCCGCCGCCGCGATCAGCCAGCCCGCAGGAAGTCTGCGAAACGGGAACAGAAACGCGCCGACGATGGCGTACAGGAACAGGATGTCTCCCTCCCAGTAGAAGACATACATGTCGACCATTCCGAACGCCGCCAGGAAGGCCAGCCTGCGATAATGGATGTCAGCGGCCTGCAGCCCGACGCCGCGCGCCTCCAGTCGGTCGAGCAGGAGAATGAACCCTGCCCCGAACAATGCGGAGAACAAAGTGCGCATCGAACCTTCAACGAAGGTATTGGCGATGAACCAGCTCCAGTAATCGGCGCCGTCAGTCCCCCCGGCGACGGTCGGGTGCATCACCGCTTCCAGCGGCAGGCCCATGGCCATGATGTTCATGATCAGAATGCCGAGCACGGCGACGCCGCGGATCACGTCCAGCGCGCCGATCCGGTCGCTCGAAGTCGCAGGCGCAGTGGTCACAGCCATGGATTCCAGCCGTGCAAATCCTGCGCCTTAAGATTTGCGTGAACCAAGAATATCGAACGGGTCCGGCATCTTCGCCACGAAGTCCTGAACCTGTTTCTTCGACTTCTCGAACTGCATCACGTTCTCAATGCGGTGATCGAGAAACTCGTCGATCTGCTCCTCATCGTCCGTTCCCAGCCAGGCCAGCAGCGTCGAGCCGATCACCGCAGATAGCGTCATCCGCTTGGTGTACCAGTTGAAGTCAGTCGATTTATCGCCCAGCCCGGCCCAGATGGCGTCCGCCGCCTTCCACAACGCGCCTGGCCCCGCGAACAGGTTGAACGGCGATCCCGCCGCCCGCTTCATCGCCGCCTTGTGTGGATCGAGGTGGGCGATATAGGCCTTCACCCCCGCCGCCACCTTCTCGCGGATCTTCATGTCCTTGATGTCGGGCTCGCCCATCCGGGCTTCCGCCGCCTTCGCTGAACGGTCCGCCAGCGCCTCCAGCAGCCCCGCCACCCCGCCCGGACTGGCCAGCTCCACCTCGCCTTCAGACAGTCCGGCCCGCTCGGCCGCCGCCTCCATCGCCCCTTGCGTCCACCCCCGCTCAGCCGCGATTTCCAGCATGGCGTCGAGCAGGCGCTCACGAAAAACCGTGCCAGGGGCCTGTTTTTCGGAGGAATCCTTGGAATCCGGCATCTCGCTCATCCATCCAGCTGGCCAGTAGGCAGGCCCGAAGCTTTATGCTATCGGAACGCCGCACGCCCGTCATGGGCTGAGACAATCAATCGGCAGTTCGACGCCTCGCACCGGCGCGGTTCCGGAGCGCAGGGGTTTTGTGGTATTCTACGGCGTTGAAGCCGAACAGAAATTGGAGAGTGTCCCATCGTTCAGATCGTCGTCCGCGACAACAATGTCGATCAGGCATTGAAAGCGCTTAAGAAGAAAATGCAGCGCGAAGGTCTCTTCCGGGAGATGAAGCGCCGTAACCACTTCGAGAAACCTTCGGAAAAACGCGCCCGCGAAAAGGCTGAAGCCGTTCGCCGCGCCCGCAAGCTCGCCCGCAAACGCGCCCAGCGCGAAGGCCTGCTGCCGAAGAGCTAGACGACACCTCTGCGCTTTGCGCATGATTTCAGAAAGGCCGGACGCCCAGTGAGCGCGTCCGGCCTTTTTGCGTGTGGCGTCCTATTCGCCGGCTCCCCAGTGCGGAGGCGGAAGACCCACCGGGGCGGAGGTGTCGAACTCGACGCGGAAGAAGCGTTCCGGGCGCTCGAGTTCATAGGCAAAGAGCGAATGGCTGGGCCGCACTTCGATCGCCCAGGTGTTGGCCTTTGAAACGGGGATGCCCTCGCGGTCGAACAGGGCCTTGGTGGCGTCGTCCGCAGGGAAGTTCTGGCGAGACCCGCTGACGTTGTCCGATGCCGCGCCGCCATAGCCTGTGACAGCGTCTTCGGCGCCGTCCTCGTGCAGGTGGACATGGTGGAGCGCGAGGCGCTCGCGGTTGCGGCTGAGCACCCATGTGCGCGAGCGATCCTCGCCCACGGCCAGCGGAATGCGGATTTCCGATTCCGAGCAATCGCGAACGTGCATGACGACCCGTTGTGCGCGCCAATCGCCGTCTGCCGCGTCGGTGCTGACGATCTCACCCTCGAACGCCTTGCCGCACAACATGGTCACACGGTCCCAGAATTCCTCGTCGGGGTTGGGCGCGCATGACGACGAAACCAGAACCAGAAGAGCAAGGGCAGAGATGCGTAAGGACATCCACACAGGCTAAGCGAGCAATTCAGGCATGCCTACAGAAAAGGCCAGAGGTGCTGCGGCGCATAGCCTCTCTCCACGCTCATCCCCGCGCAGGCGGGGATCCAGTCCTCGGGATAGAGCCGGGCGCAGCCCGCCGACACCTCACCCGCAGGCCTCTGGATTCCCGCTTTCGCGGGAATGAGCGGTGATGGATAGACACAAACTTATCCCCCACCTCCCCGCCCGCACTACATTCCCCTCATCGTCGTCCTTGAAGGGCGGGTCCGGACCGACCGATCCGGGGCGGCGTGCGGTTTGGGGGTCTTGCCCGTTCGAATAACGAACGGCGGGCCAGCCCCCGGTCAGGCGCCCTCGACAAACCGGGCGGAGATTCCTCTGGTCACGCGGAGGCCGGCCCGGCTCGGGAAAGTGTGAGGCTTTCGGGCTTCATGCGCAGGGGACCCCATAAGGAGACTGTCGATCCTGATACAAACAACCGCGCGGGGCGCTATCTAGCGTCCGAAAAACGGTTCACGCCGGGCCGCAGGCTCCCTGGTTGGAGACGCGGCGAAGCATGACCGGCAAGACTAACCCACGGACGAAAGATGCGCTCCGCGCCCTTCGTTTGTTCTCATACCTCCACGCTTGCGGGCGATGGAGCTTTCGGCGCAGCCGCAGTTCCAACAGGCGCCTGACCCTGTTCATGACCGGCCGGCTCGATCGGTTGAGGCGACCAGCCGAAGCCGTGAATCGAACCGCCAATCAAAAAACGCCGTGTCGGAAATCAGGCGGCGCTGAGCGCACGCCGATCATACCCCTCGCCTCTCCCCGAAACAGGAAAGAGCGACACATGACCCGCCTGCTTGAAGACAAGACCGCCATCATCACCGGCGCCAGTTCCGGCATCGGGCGCGCCGCAGCAAGGTTGTTCGCCGATCATGGCGCCAATATCGTCGCCCTCGCTCGCCGCGAAGCCGAGCTGAGATCGCTGGTCAAAGACATCGAGTTCACGGGCGGTCGCGCAATCTTAATTGCCGGAGACGTGCGCGAGGAAGCCGTTCACGCCCGCGCCGTCGAAGCCGCAATCAGCCAGTTCGGCCAACTCGACATCGCCTTCAACAACGCGGGTTGGCTGGGCGAGATGGCGCCCGCCGCGGATGTCAGCGTTGAAGGCTGGCGCAATACCCTGGACGTCAATCTCACGGCTGGTTTCATCGCCGCGAAACACCAGCTCCCCGCGCTGCAAGCCAGTGGCGCGGGCTCGCTGATCTTCACCGCGACGTTTGTTGGCGCCACGCTGGGGTTTCCCGGCATGGCGGCTTATGGCGCGGCCAAGGCCGGACTGGTTGGACTGATGCGTGTGCTTGCAGTCGAGTATGCGGCGCGCGGCGTGCGCGTGAACGCCCTCCTCCCCGGCGGCGTCGATACGCCGATGGGACAGGAAGGCGCAGGATCGGAAGAGAACCTCGCCTTCATCCGTTCGCTGCACGCAATGAAGCGGATCGCCAAGCCTGATGAAATCGCCCAGGCCGCGCTCTATCTTGCGTCCGGCATGTCGAGTTTCCAGACCGGTTCGGCCATGCCAGTCGATGGCGGCATGACCGTCGCGCGCGGCTAGCCGGCCTTCAGCTCTTCCTCGTCGCGCACCTTCAGGTCGTACTCACGGACCTTGCGGTAAAGCGTCGAGCGGCCAATGCCGAGACGGCGCGCCACTTCAGACATGTGGCCGGAATAGTGGTCGATGGCGAACTGGATCAGATCGCGCTCAACCTCTTCTAGCGTCCGCAGATCGCCCGAGGCGTCCATGAAGCTCGCCGGCTTGCCAGTTTCCTCGCCGGCTGACGCCGCTGCTTCAGCGGGGGCCTCGATCATGTCCGCCGGCATCACGCCGGAGATCTGCGGGAAGTCGTCCGGGCGCAGGGCCGCGCCTTCAGACAGGACAACCGCGCGGAAGATCGAGTTCTCCAGCTGGCGCACGTTGCCGGGCCAGTCGTAGGACTTGAGCATGGCCATCGTCTCCGGCTCGAGACCGGGGATGGACTTGCCTTCCTCGGCGTTGAAACGGCCGATGAAGTGGTCGATCAGCGCCGGCAGGTCTTCCATGCGCTCGCGCAGCGGCGGCGCTTCGATGGGGAAGACATTGAGGCGGTAGTAGAGGTCTTCGCGGAACGAGCCTTCCTCGACCAGCTGCGCCAGGTCGCGGTTGGTCGCCGAGATGATGCGCACATCAACCTTGGTCGGACGGCGTGAGCCGATCGCATCGACCTCGCCCTCCTGCAGGACGCGCAACAGTTTCACCTGAACGTCCAGCGGCAGTTCGCCGACTTCGTCGAGGAACAGCGTGCCCTGGTCAGCTTCCACGAACTTGCCGAGCTTCTTGTCGACAGCGCCTGTGAAAGAGCCCTTCTCGTGGCCGAACAGGATCGATTCAACGAGGTTTTCCGGGATGGCGCCGCAGTTGACCGACAGGAACGGCTTGCCCGAGCGCTCACTATCACCCTGGATGCAACGAGCGAGCACTTCCTTGCCGACGCCGCTTTCACCGAGGATCAGGATCGGAATGTTGGACGTCGCGGCCCGCTGGCCGAGGCGAACAACCTGACGCATGGCCGGCGCGCCTGCGATCATGTCGTCAAAGCCCATCGAATTTCCGGACTTCTTGGACAGACGTTTCACTTCGCCGCGCAGATCGGAAAGTTTCAGCGCGTTACGGATCGAGACACCGACGCGTTCCGGACTGGCTGGCTTGACGAAGAAATCGACGGCGCCGGTGCGCATGGCGCGGACCACCGTGTCGATACCGCCGGTCGCGGTCAGAACGATCACAGGCAGGTCGGGGCGGCGCTGCATCAGACGCTCGAGCGTCTCCATACCGTCAAGACCGGGCATCACCAGATCGAGCAGGACCACATCAACGCCATTGCGCGGATCGGATGCTTCTTCCAGCGCGCCTTCGCCGCTGTCGACCACACGAGCGCGGAAGCCCTGCTTTTCAGCAGCGGCCTGCATCAGCCTGCGTTGGGTTGGATCGTCATCAACGACGAGAACCGTCTTAGCCATCACACCACACCATCAAAGTCGAAGGCGGCTCATTGGCGGCCGCACTAT
The DNA here is from genome assembly GCA_041987265.1 of Hyphomonadaceae bacterium. Classification (GTDB taxonomy): domain Bacteria; phylum Pseudomonadota; class Alphaproteobacteria; order Caulobacterales; family Hyphomonadaceae; genus IH12. Next base: position 23,110 of record JBHIWT010000012.1, on the reverse strand, counting down.
CTGTTGCGGGTCAAAGTGGCACGAAGTGTTGAAATCGAGCTTAATCCGGCTCGTTGAATTTGCCCGGATCGCGTTAACCGTCGCAATAATCGCTTCATTCAGGGACGATTTGAGCCGGAACTTGGACCTTGGGGTAAACAAGCGGCTATATGATTAAGACGCGAACGGACGAGACGCAGGCGTATGATGGCCGCAGATGACGACCACAATCCAACAACGACAACGCCGGGCGATACTGAAGTCCAGGTCACGCAGGTCCCGTTGTGGCGGCGTATCCCCGGCGGTGTCCTGATGACGGTCGGCGCGCTGGTTGCGCTGGTCTTTCTGGTTCTGGCGCTGGTCGTTTCGTTCACCTTTGTAGAATGGCGCCGCGCCTTCGACGGGCTCACCAGCGTGGCGATGGTCTGTGCGCCGCCTGTACTGGTCGGTTCCATGCTCGCCATGCTGGGCCGATGGATCTATGGCGGCTGGCGTACCGACCAGCCTGTTCGGCGCACAGCGGCGTTCGCCCTGCCCTATGCCGGCGTCATCGCTGCGTTTGGCGCCATCGCGATGTTCGTCTGGGCGCTGGTGGATGAAACCGGCCGGGGCGGCGCATGGCTCGCAGGACAATTCGCGATCAGCCTCGTCCTCAGCCTCGCACTGGTCGCCGGCGGGCTCGCCCTGCGACGGCGCGCGGAGCAGGCCTAGCGTTTCTCACTGCGCGAGCGGGCCTTCTCCGGTTGCTGCTTGGGCCCGCCGGGCATCATCGGACGCGCAGGATAGCCGCCAAAGCAGATGATCCGGTCATACATGACCAGCGCGCCGGCAAGCGAAACATTGATGCAGAACCGCGTCGGGATCTTCACGACGTGGGCGCAGCGGTCGAGCATCTCCTGCGACAGGTCGCCCTTCTCCCGGCCCAGCACGTAGGCCGCGTTCAGCGGATGCTTGAACGATGGCAGGTCCACTGCGTCGTCGGTCAGCTCGACGCCGACCAGATCGCAGCCGTTGGGCAGGACCATTTCATCGATCGAGGCCCAGGAATAGTACGGCACATGCTCCGCCGACTTGGACGTATCCGATTTGTAAGCCTGTCGGATTCGGCTTTCGGCGTTGACCGAAAACGTGAAACTGGCCCCGAAGGCGTGCGCGGTGCGCATCAGAGCGCCGAGATTCATCGGTTTGGAAATGCCCTCGGCGCCTATCCCGAAATATCCACGCATCACGCCCGTCCGTTAAACTCGCAACCTTCCCAGCCTTGGCCATGCTCGCTAGGGTCCGGCGCAAACTGATCAGAGCTGAATAGCGGAGTATCGAGAACATGAAAGCCGTCCTTTCCAAAGCCCCGGGCCTGCCGGACACACTGGTGATGGAGGACGTGCCCTCCCCCGAGCCGAAGGCGCGAGAAGTGGTGGTCTCGATCAAGGCGGTCGGTGTGAACTTCCCGGACTTCCTGATCATTCAGGACATGTACCAGTTCAAGCCCGAACGGCCGTTCTCCCCGGGCGGCGAGATCGCGGGGGTGATCAAATCGGTCGGCGAAGGCGTCACCAAATTCAAGCCGGGCGATAAAGTGTTCGGCTCGTGCGGCTGGGGCGGCATGGCGGAGGAAGTCGTCACCGAAGCCGACCGGATGACCGCCCTGCCCGAAGGCATGCCGTTCGAGGAAGGCGCGGCCTTCCTGATGACCTATGGCACGTCGCACTACGCCCTGAAGGACCGCGCCAAACTCAGGAAAGGCGAAAGCCTGCTCGTGCTTGGCGCCGCTGGCGGCGTCGGCCTCGCCGCCGTCGAGCTTGGCGCAGCCATGGGCGCGGAGGTGATCGCCGCCGCATCGAGCCAGGAAAAGGTCGACTTCGCCATGTCCAAGGGCGCGACCAAGGGCTTCGTCTATCCTGAAAACCCGCTGGACAAGGACCAGCAGAAGGCGCTGTCAAACAAGATCAAGGAAATGGGCGGCGGCGGCGTGGACGTCATCTATGACGGCGTCGGCGGTGATTACTGCGAACCGGCGCTGCGGGCGATGAACTGGGATGGCCGCTATCTTGTCATCGGCTTCCCGGCCGGCATTCCGCGCCCTCCGCTCAATCTTACGCTTCTGAAATCATGCCAGATCGTCGGCGTGTTCTGGGGCGCGTTCGTTAAGTCCTTTCCTGATCTTCATGCGGAAAACCTCGCCGACCTCTTCCGTCTTTATGGCGAAGGCGCTATCCGGCCCCACATTTCGAACGCATATCCGCTCGAAAGAGCCGCTGACGCCATAAAAGAGCTCTCGGAGCGCCGTGCGAAAGGCAAAGTCGTCGTCACAATCGGGTGATACCGCGATGTGACAGTTATCGGAGGACGAGTATATGAGCATGCGCCTTGGCCTGTTGGCCGCCAGCGGATTGATGGCGGCTGCGTGCGCCAGCCAGCCGACGACAGGATCGACCGGGTCATCGAGCGGCGCTGTTGCGCTGACTCCCGCCGCCAGCGCCGCCATCGCCAATATGGCCGCGACCACGACGTGGATGAGCGAAGAGCGCCTGCTGCCGCAGGACCCGATCCTGGCGATGGTTCAGTCTGGTGGTTCGGTGGACAGCCCGGCCGGTTTCGCCGTGACGTGCAACCCTGACAACGGGTCGCTTACGGGTCATCTCGGCATGCAGCCCGCCAGTATGGCCGGACAGCAAGCGACCTATCGCATTCGTCTGGGCGGTCGCGCTGACCGGATTTCCGGTACGTTCGAAACGGACGCATCCGGCGATACGAAATTCGTTTTCCCGATGGAATCCTCGGCGCTTCGTCAGATGTCGACCCTGGACACGGTGACGATTCTGGACGCCAGCGCTGAGCCGCAATGGGCGTTCGTGTCCGATCCGGCGACGCAGGTTTCGGCCAAATACATTGGCACGCTGTCGGGTATCGATCAGGCGACGCAGGACTTCCTGGTCTTCTGCAATCCGAAGTAAGCGGCGCATGCCAATCAATTCGAAGACGGCGGCTCGAAACGGGCCGCCGTTCTTGCTTGGCGGCTTGCTCTGGCTAGGTCTTCAGGACGTCAGCCCATTCCGGGTGCTTGTCGAACTGCGCCTTGGCGAACGGACACAGTGGAATGATCCGGAAGCCTTCCGCCCGCGCATCCTCGATCGCGCGCAGCACCAGCGCCTGACCAACGCCGCGGCCGCCAAGCTCTGATGGTACGCCCGTGTGGTCGATGATGATCAGCCTCTCGCCGGCGCGCGAATAGGTCATCTCTGCTTCATGGCCACCGACGACAACGACATAGCGACCGCCGGTTGATCCGTCTTCGCGTTCAATCGGCAGGTCGCTCATCGATGCATCCTATTGCGGGTCGGCGTCTTCGTGGGCGCGCTGCAGTATGTAGGCGCGCACCGCTTCCGCGTCATCCTCGGTCATTGTCTCAGCGAAGCTGACCATGCCCGCACTGGCGTAGCGGCCGTTGAGCACCACCTCGGCGAAGTCATCCTTCGAACCTGGCGCCTGCGCCCAGCGCAGATCCTGAATGACGCCGCCGGATACAACCGCCTCACCATGACAGACCATGCAGTTAGCGTAGTAGATTTCCTTGCCGCGCGCGATCATCTGTTCGTTGCCGAACTGGTCGCCGGCCGGAACATTCTCGATCGGGAAAGGTTCGAATATCTCGAGCTCGGCGGTTCCGCCCAGCTTGAACACCAACACCATTCCACGTTCCGGCAGGCCTACCTGCGGCACACCGAAATCGCCGAGCAGCGGCAGCACTGTCCCCCACCCAGCGGTGACAGCTACATACTGTTCGCCGTCGATCTCGTAGGAGACCGGTCCGGACAGCGCCGGGAACATCGCCTCGGATTCCCAGAGCTGATCGCCGCTGGTTGCATTGTAGGCCCTGAACTTGGCGTCGATCCCGCCCTGGAAGATCAGGTCGCCCGCCGTGGCCAGCACGCCGCCATTCCATGGCGATGGGTAATCGACCGTCCAGCGCGGCGCCTTCGCCACCGGGTCCCAGGCCACGAGCTGGCCCGAGATGTTCAGGTCCTTCACGACCTGCATGCGTTCGTCGATATTGCCAGGCAACGCGCCGGGCAGACTGCTCGTCCCGGTGTTCCAGAAGCCGGGGCGATAGGTGAAGGTCTCATCGTCGGCGTAAACTGCCGGCACTGTGAATGCGGGAATGTAGACCAGTCCGGTATCCGGGCTGAACGCCATCGGGTGCCAGTTGTGGCTGCCCAAAGGTCCGGGATAAGCGAGCTGCGGACCAGCATCATAGCGCGCGTTCGGCGTTTCGATCGGACGCCCCGTCGCCATGTCGATGCCGCTCGCCCAGGTCACAGGCTGGTACATGTCGCCCGACAGAAGCTCGCCGGTCTCACGATCCAGAACGTAGAAGAAACCATTCTTCGGCGCCTGCATCGCAACCTTGCGCGTCTCGCCGCCGATCTCGAGATCGGCGAGAATGATGTGTTGCGTCGCGGTGTAATCCCACGTTTCGCCGGGCGTGGTCTGATAGTGCCAGACATACGCGCCGGTATCGGGTTTCAGCGCGAGAATGGACGACAGGAACAGGTTGTCGCCGCCGGACGGCGAACGCAGGCGCCGGTTCCACGGCGTGCCGTTGCCGACACCAATGTAGAGGATGTCGAGCTCGGGATCGTAGGCCATCGCATCCCAAGCGGTGCCGCCGCCGCCGACTTCACGCCATGCGCCTTCATCGTCCCATGTATCGTTGGCCAGTTCGGCAAACACTGCGTCCGACGCCGCGCCATCGGGTTCCTTGTTCGGATTGGGCACCGTGTAGAAGCGCCATGCCTGCTCGCCGGTGATCGCGTCATACGCGGTGATGTAGCCGCGAACGCCGAGCTCGGCGCCGCCATTGCCGATCAGGACCTTGCCTTTGACGACGCGGGGGGCGCCGGTGATCGTGTAGGGACGCGACTGGTCAACGGTGAGCGTTTCCCAGACCTTGTTGCCTGTCGCCGTATCGAGCGCGATCAGGCGACCGTCGATTGTGCCGAGATAGACCTTGCCGTTCCACAGTGCGACACCGCGGTTGACGACATCGCAGCAAGCGTAAACGCCGCGCGCCTTGTCGACTTCCGGGTCGAACTTCCACAGCCGCTCGCCGGTCTTGGCGTCAAGCGCGTAAACTACTGACCATGCCGAGGTGACATACATGACGCCATCGACAACGATCGGCGTCGATTCCATGCCGCGCATCGTGTCGAGTTCTTCGACCCAGGTCAGGCCAAGCTGGTCGATGTTGCCGGTTGAGATGCGCTCCAGCGGCGAGAAGCGCTGTTCGGAATACGTTCGCCCATGAGACAGCCAGACGCCGGGGCGAAGGTCTGCGTCGGCGATAACCTGCCCATCGACTTCAGCCGCTGTAACCTGCGGAACAATCGCGCTCGGCTGATCCTGAGCGCCCTCTCCGCAGGCGGCAACCGCAAGCAGCGCACACGCCGCTATCGCGGCTCGTTGCATCTTCATGGTGTTTCCTCTCCCGCCCGGCGGCTGATTTTTCGCCGTTCCGAACAAAAACCATAAAGCCGAGATCTGGCAGTGTCAGCCCTGCATCGGCCGCAGTATCCACGGAATCGGCGACAATTAGGCTGTCTCGACCGGCTCAGCGGCGGATCGCCGCCTAGCCTTCGGGGTAACCGGCCGCTGCGCGCAAATCATTCTGCGCCGCGGTGATGGCCTTGCCGATCGCCGCCTCCCAGTCCGCCGCGGTTTCCGCTTCATCTGAGCCCGGCAGATAGGTGACTGAACGCGACGCGTTGACGACGCCGCCCTCCAGCCCACTTGGACCCTTGCGGAAGCCGGTCAGCGCGCTCTTGGCGCTTGCGCCCTGCGCCCCGTAGCCGGGCACCAGGAACAGGGAGTTGGGCGCCGCCTCGCGAACCTGCACCGCTTCCTGTGGACTGGTCGCGCCGACCACCAGCATCAGACCAGACCAGTCCGTGTTTTTGCCTTTTAGGCGGTCAGCCATCGGCTTCAGCGATCTGGCGACGCGAAGGTAGAGCGGTTCATCACCCTGCTCCACCGCCTGAAAATCGGCAGCGCCCGGGTTGGAGGTGCGCGCGAGAACCGCGACACCTTTGCGATGCTTCTCGGCTTCGGCGACAAACGGCTCGATCGTCTCAATCCCCATGTAGGGGTTCACCGTCAGCGCATCACACTTGCAGCACGCCGCCGACGACAGATACGCGCGCGCATAGCCCTTGGCGGTCGAGCCGATGTCGCCGCGCTTGGCGTCCAGGATCACAACCAGTCCGGCTTTGGTCGCCGTCTCGCATACCTTCTCCAGCGCCATCATGCCTTTCGAACCCCAACGTTCGAAAAGGGCCGCCTGCGGTTTGATCACGCCGACCCGGCCGACACACCGCTCGACGACCGCCTGCCCCCATCGACCGACGCTCGCCGCGCTGACCGGGCCAAACAGGGCGGGTAGCATGTCTTCGTGAGGATCAATGCCGACGCACAATGGTCCGTACTTGCGCGTCGCGGCGATGAGGCGGTCAGCAAATGCCGATTTCACCATGGATTCACTCTGCAGACGACCTTGACGATCGCGCGTTCCTTTCTCATCCGATCCGCCTCCCGCCCGAACGAGGCGGGCGCTAGCGGTACAGTATCACCGCTGACCGCTACGGCGGAATGGTCATCGAGGAAGCGCATAACGGAACTCGGCGCCGCCGTATAGATACGGCCGCGTCGAGGGCTCTCCGCGACGGTCACGCCGACAACCGCACCGTCGGAATCGAATACCGGACCGCCGCTCATGCCAGCGAGCGTTCCGCTCAGATTTCTGGAGCGGCTGGTTTCGGCCCACGCCAGCACACCTTCCTCCAGCGAGTAACGGCCGCGCGTCACCAGTCGGCTACGCGCCAAAAGGCGTGATGAAACTTCGCCTGACACGCCCTGTGGGAAACCGATATGATAGCCCGCCTCCCCCACGTGCATGTCCTTGCCAAGATCAACACCCACGGTGCGCGGCGCACGGTCAGTGTACAGCAATGCAAGATCCGAATTCGGCGAACGCACCATGGTTTCCACCGGAACCATCCGCCCGTTGCCGATCGACAGGCCCACCTGCGAGCACCCGTCAACAACGTGGCGTGCAGTCAGCCACAGGCCGGACTGGTTGATCGCGAACGCTGTGCCGATGCCGTTCTCGACTTCGCCAACCTGCACCAGAATACGTTCGTCGAACGGATTGGTTTCGGGCAGCAGCGGTCCCAGCGGCTCATCGTCAGGTATCGGAATGACAACATCAGACGGCGCCGGCTGGGCGATCTCCGTCTCGGGCCGACTGTCACTATAGAACAGGACGCCGACGATCACCGTCAGGACGAGCGCATAGACGAGCCAGTCTGGTATCCGCATTTTACTCTCCGCCAGTCCGCCGCGGAACTCTCGTCCGCTAGAGGAACGGCGCCCAAAGTGCAGCCGCCATCACGAGGGCGGCGGCGAGTTTCACCGACACCAAAACGATGGCGGCGCCCATCTCATCCTTCTCAATACGCCCGGGAAGGTCCCGCAGGATCAGGTCGGCGACGCGGAAGGCGATCATCTGCAACAAGATGGCGACGCAGCCCCAGATGACAAGTTCGTAGACTGAAGTCGACGATGCGAGGCAGGCTGACATGGGTATCGCCAACCCCATGACAATCCCCGCGAGGCCGACGCCGGCCGACACGTTGCCCTCGCGTATCAGCTGCAATTCCTTCATCGGGGTCATCAGAACATGTACGGTGACACCGACAATCAGCATCACCAGCGTCACGCCGCCCTGCAGCAGGAAGTGTGGGAACCCCTGCACGAATGCACCAATCGCCAGATCCATCACACCCCTCCGAACACTCGCGCCATCCTTGCGCGCCGATCAAATCTTTCATCGATCTTCGGGATCAGTTTGACAATACGCCGCAGGCCTGTCGTCAATTGTGCTACCGGATAGAAAAAATTCCGGACGACAGGGAGAGAGAGATCATGGACCACCGTGTATTCGCCGTTACGTCCCTAATCGCGGCAACGACATGCTTGGGGGCGTGCGGACAGGCTGCCGGCAAGAGCGAGTTGAGCGAGGTGTGCCTCGACAAGTTCGGCGGCAATTCCCAGATTTGCGATTGCTTCGTCAACTCGCTCGAAGGCTCGCTAAACGAAGCGCAATTCGCCGAACTCTCACAGGCCGTATACGACAACCGGCGCTTCGCCGGCGACTGGATCCCGGGGACGATTCGTTCAAAGTCGGAATTTCGAATGGTTCTGCGTGACGCGAATACGGCCTGTCTGAGCCCCGCCTAGATACCGAGAACCGCAAGCACCGCCGCAGCGAACGCGACCGACGTCATCATTAGCGTGAGGGCGACGGCCACGACTCTGCGCGTCGAGTTCTTGCGCCGCGCTCCGGGCAGCGCCTTGTCCTTGCGCGGCGCGAGCGTCCAGACGTTGGAGAAGAAACCCAGGGCCGCCAGGATCGACGTTATGAACGCCGCGACCGACTGCGATAGGATCGCGAAACTGGCGGCGATGACCAGCAACACAGCCTGAAATGTCGCGGAGGACACCATCAGTTTGCGCAGGACGCGATCCGCCCTGCCCGCGTCCAGGCCATCGTAGAGAACGTTTGCCCCGATAACGCCGACGTTCCATCCGGACGCAGCAGCACCCCCGGCGGCGAGGGCGGCGATTGCCTGAAAAATCAGATCCCAAGGCGGCATGGCACCGCACTAGGGGGATTCGCAGCAATTGCGCACGCGATTTTCAGGCGCTGCGCCGATTTGATCGACAGTTCCTGCGTGCTGGGTCATGGTCAGCGCGTTTCGTATCCAGATACTCACAGGATGAACCATGGGTGACTTGAAGCGTATCGGCGGAGGTGTGGTGGTGCTCTGCGCGCTCGTTGCCGGGTGCGCTGATCGATCGGTCGGACCTGAGGACGCCCCGCCGCCACCGGAGCCGCCGCTAGCGAGTACCGAGTTGCCCGGCGCTGCGATTTTCGAGTGCGCCTCGGGTGAAACGCTGCAGGTCAGATTCGATTACGACCCGGCGGGCGCGACGATGCTGCGCGGTTCTGGCGAGAGCACCTTTCTCGAGGCGGATCCTGAACCAGCTGAATTCGAAGCCTACTCCAATGCATCTCTCAAACTGGATGTTGGTCCGGGATACGCTCGGTTGTCGGAGGGCGGAAACGTGACGGAATGCGAGGGCGTCAGTCGACCTGTCGGGCCGCCGGAGGTAGCGGGCGTGTCAAAAGTGCTGCGCCAGTCGGACCATGAAGGCAGCATCGAGCTTGATGTCGGTGAGGTCTTTTCCATCGCGCTGGTTGGCGTGCCGACCGCCGGCTATCAATGGTCTCCCGCCACCCTGCCCGCTTTTCTAGAGGAAGCCGGCACGACCGGCGGCGCGACGACGACTGCCCAATACCTTCCAGGCTTTGCGGGCGGCAATCACTGGGAAGTCCTGACGTTCCGCGCAACGCAGGGCGGCAGCGGCGACCTTGTTCTGGAAGAACGCCGACCGTTCGAAGACTCCAGTGAACCTGCGGCGGACGTGTTTCGAATTTCCGTGATTGTGCGGTGAAACGCGCGACCAACGCCCTGATGTCATCGGCGATGCTCGCGGCGGCCTGCAGCGCCCCACCGCCGGAGCCTGACCCGGAAGACATCCAACGCGCGCGACGCGCCGCCAACTCGTTCGAAGCCCGGCTTCAACAGACCATTCTCAATCGGCTTGAACGAGAACCGGCAGAGACGGTCCACCTGCTCTATCGTAATCGCGTTCCGGCGATGATTGCTGAGATCTCTGAGGAACATGACGTCACGTTCATGCGCACTGCGCTTCGCGTTCGCAATCGCAATAATGCTGCCGATGACTGGGAGTACGAAAAGCTCGAAGCGCTGACGTTCTCGATGGAGGCCGGGCTCGATCCCGGGCTGCTCGAGTTCGCGGAGGTCGTGGAGGACGACAACGGCCAGCATATGTTCCGCTGGATTCGTCCAATCGTGATGAGCGAGACTTGTCTTGTCTGTCACGGTGAGGAGGTCGCGGTCGAAGTGCTCGATCTTCTTGCTGCGGAATATCCCGACGATGAGGCGACGGGGTATTTCGAATACGAGCTTGGAGGCGCCTATTCGGTCATCCGCCCGGTCGAGTAACCACGCCTAGAGCAGCCCGACATCCACTCCGAGCATGGTCAGGATCATGAGTCCGGCAAACACCAGAAGCATGATCGCGCCGAGCGCCCGCGTGACATACCAGAAGCGATACATGGTTCAGGCCTTCGCTCCTTTCGTACCCGCACCATAGACAGGGCTCGTAAGCGCTGCACGCTCGTCCAGCGGCCAACGGGCCCGGGCTGGCGTGTCGAGCCCGGAGACTTCGCCGGCCATTAGCCGTTCCGCTCCGGCCAAGGCAATCATTGCAGCGTTGTCGGTGCACCATCGCAGCGGCGGCGCGCTGAACGCAAACCCGCTGTCCGAAGCCACCTGCTCGAGGCGCGCTCTCAGATGTGCGTTCGCCGCCACGCCGCCGGCGACAACAAACCGCGGAATGGCGTCACCAACGGAACCGAACTCTGACATCGCGCGGCGCGACTTCTCAGCAAGGCAGTCGGCGACGGCGTTCTGGAAGCTTGCGCAAATGTCGGCGCGACGTTGGGCTGACATCGGCTCAGCGAGCGCGGCCCGGCGCACCGCCGTCTTCAAGCCCGAGAACGACATATCGAGACCGGGACGGTCGAGGAGGGGACGCGGCAGGTCAACCGCCTTTGGGTCGCCTGCAACCGCTTCGCGTTCAACGGAAGGCCCGCCCGGTGGCGGCAGACCGAGGAGTTTTGCCGTCTTGTCGAACGCCTCCCCCGCCGCGTCGTCAATCGTCGACCCCATCCGGCGATAATCGCCAAGACCGTTGACGGCGATGAACTGGCAGTGGCCGCCAGACACCAGAAGAAGCAGGTACGGGTAGTCGATCTTCGCGCTGAGCCGCGGCGACAGGGCGTGCCCCTCAAGATGGTTGACGGCGATAAACGGCAAGCCAGTCGCAAGCGCGATCGCCTTGCCGGCAGACAGGCCGACCATGACGCCGCCGATCAGGCCGGGCCCGGCTGTGGCCGCAACCCCGTCCAGCCTATCAAACCCGATTCCAGCGTCTTCGAGCGCCAGCGAGATAAGTCCATCGATCTTGTCGACATGCGCGCGCGCAGCGATCTCCGGCACGACGCCGCCATACAGGGCATGATCGCTGGTCTGGCTGGCGACGCGGTCGGCCAGCACAGTGACTTCATCGCCCGATACGCGAACGATCGCGGCGGCTGTCTCGTCACAGCTGCTTTCCAGGCCCAGAACGGTGGCGGTCTCTTGCAACATATCGGCACCGCTTGTAGGCCGCTGGCGCTGGCAGGCAAGCGGATCGCCCGCGCCGCGCGGCCGACTGGAGCTGAAGACGTGCAGAAGTCGAAACGCGAAAAGCGCGCAGCAAAAGGATTGCGAAAGGTCCGCATCGGTTCGCGCGCCTCGCCGCTGGCGGTAGCGCAAGCTGAGGCATTTGCGGCGCGATTGTCGGATGTATCGGGCGGCCAGATCCGTTCGGTGATCGAAACGTTCAAGACGACTGGCGACAAGATCCAGGACCGGCCGCTGCAGGACGCAGGCGGGAAAGGCCTTTTCACCAAAGAACTCGACCGCGCCCAGAAGAATGGCGAGATCGACATCGCTGTGCACTCGCTGAAGGATGTAACGGTCAAGCTGAACAAGCACCTGACGCTGGCTGCGTTTCTGCCGCGGGAAGACCCTCGCGATTGCCTCATTGGCAAGGTCGCCCGCATTGCCGATCTTCCCGAAGGCGCGGTGGTTGGCACATCGAGCGTAAGGCGCCGCGCCCAATTGCTGGCGCTGCGCCCGGATCTGCAGATTGTCGAGTTCAGGGGCAACGTCCAGACGCGGCTCGGCAAGCTGGCAGACGGCGTGGCCGAAGCTACGCTGCTGGCTGCAGCCGGCCTGAACCGGTTGAACCAGATGAAGGTCGCCGCCGGATTGATCCCGTTTGAGGACATGCTGCCGGCCGCTGGCCAGGGGATTGTCGCCGCGACCATCCGGCGCGATGCGCCCGACTGGCTGCACGCAGCATGCGCCGGGATTGATGACCGCGATTCGCGGCTTGCGGCGGCGGCGGAGCGCGCGTTCCTGCGCCGGCTCGACGGATCGTGCCGCACGCCTTTCGCGGCGCAGTTCCGACTGACCGAAGACGGCGCGGAGCTGATTGGCGAAGTGCTGACGACCGATGGTTCGCGGCGTTGGCGCGCTACCGGGCAACTCGTCCGGCGGCCAAGTGAGAAGGACGCCGAAGAGCTCGGGTTGTTTGTTGCTGAAGACATCGCAAACCAGCGATTGGAATCGCCATGACGCATCGGGTTCTGGTCACGCGGTCCCAGCCCGGCGCTGATGCGACGGCGCGCGCGCTGACCGGGCTTGGCTACGACGCGATCGTCGAGCCGCTCTTGTCGATCGAACCCATCGACGTCGCGATACCGGACTTCGAAGCGCTCGCCTTCACCAGCCTCAACGGCGTGCGGCAGTTCAGGGAGCGATGCGCCTGGAGGAAGGGACCCGTCTGGTGTGTCGGCGCACGCACTGCGGCAGAGGCTCGCGCGGCAGGGTACGGCGACGTGCGGTCCGCGGATGGTGATGTCGGCGACCTCACGGAACTGATCGCCAAAGACCTATCGTCCGGAATGAAGCTGCTCCACGCCGGCAATGAAGACAGCCGCGGCGACCTCGCCGGGCAATTGCGCGCGGGCGGCCATGACGCGGTGTTTCTGCCGATCTATCGAAGCCGCCCTGCCCCCGGTCCGGGGCCGCAGCTTGCAACAGCGCTACAGGGGAACAAAGCGGTCGACGCGGTCCTGATCCATTCTCCCAGGGCCGGCGCGGTGCTGGCGGACTTCGTCCAACAGGCGCCGGACCGGGCGCCGCTGCGGGTTGTCGGCATTTCCGAGCAGGCTGTCCTTAAGCTTTCAGGCTTAATCGAGGACGTCACATTTGCAGCGTCGCCAAATGAAGCCGCGCTTCTTGAAAAACTCGGAGAGGTTTTTCTGCGGGGTTGAGTGGCGCTGCAAGGGTTCTACTATATTCAACACTATGGTCCCGTTGATTACGCCGCGTTCATGAAGAACCCGGGCAAATGAAAGCCAGCAGGTCATGAGCAACGATCCATCCGGTCAGGATCCCGAACCGATCGAAGCCGAGTTTGAGCCAACCCACAGCCAGCGCGAACAGGCGCCAAAGTCAGATGGTGTGAAAGCCATGCGACGGCGGCCGATCACGTGGGTGGAGTTCGCTGTCGGCCTGGTGCTTTCCGCGATCGCGGGCGCCGGGATCGCGACCGTGATGAACGGCGGCGCATCTGGCTCTTCAACAGGCACGCTGTCGCGCGATGTCAATTCGTTGACCACGGACCAGCAGGCTTTGACGGCGCGCGCCGATCAGGTTTCCGAAGAACTGGTCGCCCTACGCGCACGCGTCGACACCCAGTCGGACCAGCTCGCGGCGCGGCAGTCGAGCGAACAGGCCATGCGGCTGGAACTGGACGAATTTGCAGACCAGATTGCAGTATTGGCAGGCGAAGGCGCTGACGGGGATGTTGGCGCAGTAGCGGCCAACACGCCGCTGGGCCGATTGGTCAGCCGGCTGCAGGCGCTTGAAGACACGATCGCGGAGGAATCCTCCTCGCCTCAGACAACCCGCCAGATGCAACGCAGCCTGCGCAACCTTACCCAGCGGGTGGAAGCGCTTGATGAGGCGAGCGTTGATCTGACCACCGCCTCTGAGCGCCGTCGCGCCTCGATCGCCGCACTGGAACAGGGCCTTGAGCGCATGCAGGCGGAGGTCAACTCGATGCGCGAACAGTTCGCCAGCATCGAGGACGTCGAAAGTGAAATCGGCGCGGTGCGCAAGTCTGTTTCAGACCTTGCGGACACTGCGGAAGCGGATCGGGCGCCGATCATCGCGGCGGCGGAAGAATCGCGGGCGATCCGAGCCCTCGCCGCACTTGAATCGGCCGCCAACAAGGGCGGCGCCTTCGTTCAACAACACCGAACGCTTGCCGGGATTTTCCCGGATGACCCAGACGTTGAGGCGTTGCGCGAAATCTCGCGGCGCGGCGCGCCGACGCTTGAGGACCTGAAGGCGGAATTCACGCGCGCGTCGGAGCGCGCAGAGTTCATCGCCGCCGGACAGGTGAATGACGGCTGGGGCTGGTTGCGCGGGGCCATGTCGGGGATTGTGACCGTGCGCCGGACCGACGCCGATGAAGCCACGCTGCAGCTTATCACCCGGGCGCGTGGCGCGCTCGCGTCTGGCGACATTGCCGGAGCGATTGACGCTGTTGATGACATGTCCGGGGAAGCGGCCGGCGCGATGGACGCCTGGCGCGAACGCGCATTGCGGCGCGCAGAACTTGATGAGCGTTTGGAGACCATCAATTCCCGTCTGTTATCGTCCCCGGCAGTAGAAAACGGGAACTGATCGTGGCGCGCTTTACTGGTCTGATTGTCATCGTGCTCGTGGCGATGGGCGCCGTCTTGTGGGCGGTTCAGTCGCCTAACGAGATTTCCTTCGAGGGGCCCGGGTTTGAAGGCTCTACATCGCGGGCGGCGCTGGCGCTGGTAGCGGTCGTGATCGGCGCGGTCATGGCGGTGGTCTGGTGGATGTTCGGTTGGGTATGGGACCTTCCGGGTCGTATCTCCCGCACAGCAAAGCGGCTGCGCAGCAAGCGGGCGCGCGAATCCATCGCTGAAGGCCTGCTGGCGGCCGAAGGCGGCGATGCGGCGGCGGCGGCGCGTGCGGCGGGCCGCATTCTGCAGATTGATGAAGACGGGCTCGGCTCGCGCAAGCTGGCGATGTTGCTGCGGGCGCGGGCGCATGAAGCCAACGAGAACTGGCTTGAGGCCGAGCGCGCCTATTCCGATCTTGCGCGCGAGAAAGGCGGCGAATTGGCGGGCCTGCGCGGCCTGGCGGCCGCCGCGATCAAGCGTGGCGACCACCGGACAGCGATCCTGCACGCCCAATCCGCAATCGAGTTGAAGTCGCAGGCTCCTTGGCCATTTCTTTCAATGCTGGAATTCCAGACCAAGTCGGGCGACTGGGCCGGTGCTATCGCCACGCTGGCGGATGGTGAGAAACGCTCCATCCTGACCGCCGACGGCGTTCGGCGCCGCAGAGCGGTGTTGCTGACGGCCGAGGCCGCCGAAAAGCGCACGCAGGACGCTGGTGAAGCTGAGCGTCTGGCGCTGGACGCCTTGAAGGCGGCGCCAGGCTTCCCGCCCGCTGCGGTGATCGCGGCGCGCCTTGCGCTTGCCGCAGGACGCGCTGGCAAGGCGCAGTCGATACTGGAGACAGCCTGGCGTAATCGTCCCCACCCCGCCCTGACGATGGTGTGGGCCGACCTGAAACCGGGCGAAGATCAGCGCGCCCGCGCACGCCGGCTGCGGACGCTTGCTGAATTCAACCCGGAACACCGCGAGAGCCGCATCCTGATTGCGGAAGCCTCGATTGCCGAGGGCGACTGGCCATCTGCCTACGAAGCGCTACTGCCACTGGTGAACGAGTCGCCATCGGCGCGGCTGTGCACGCTTATGGAAGCGGTTGCGCGCGGTCGCGGCGATACCGAAGATGCCCACAGATGGGCGCATCAGGCGGCCTCGGCCCCGCGCGAACCCGACTGGTCGGACCTCGACCCGGACGGCCGCGCCTTCAACTACACCGACGATGAATGGGCGCGGCTCGTCTATCAGTTTGGCGACGCAGCCCAGCTGATCCACCCCCGGTATGAGTCCTACGGCCGCGAATTGGAGGCGCTTGCCCGGGTCGCGCTGCCGGCGCCGCGCGATGACGAAACCCCGCGTACGCGCAAGAAGAAGCCAGCGGCCCAGCCCATCGCCAAGCGAGACGCCGACGCCGACGAGCCGGCGCTTCGCTCCTACAAGCCCCCTGCCCCCGATTACGCGCCTGAGGACTGATTCTGCTGGGGCCAAGGGGCGCTGGCTGGCTTGCACTGGCCCGTTGAATTGCGGTATAGCGCCCAGCTCTGACGTCATGTCAGGCCGCCTTAGCTCAGCTGGTAGAGCATCGCATTCGTAATGCGGGGGTCAGGTGTTCAAGTCACCTAGGCGGCACCATTTTCCCCAGTTCACCCGGGTCAGCTCGCCTCATCGACGCGTCGAGAGATGGAATCGATCCGCGAAGCGGCCTCGAGCAATACGGTTGCGGCTTTTCTTTCCAGATTTTCAATGCGTTCGTCCAACGCCTTACCGCCGGCGGCCGCGTCTGCTGCATCCAGTTCGTCCAGCAGTGAAAGCCCAGCTGCGAGGAAAAGCCGCTCGGGACCTATGTCGCCAAATGCCTCGATCAACTCTTGGATGCGCCGGTCAAACTGCGCCCCAAGCTCCTGCAGGCGCGGTTCCTGGTCGGGCGCGCAGGCAAGCGCATACTTCCGACCGTTGATTGTCAGCTCCGCCTTGGCCATTGCCCCTCTCCCTCAGCCTCGCCCTTATACCTTGCCCAGCGCGCCACGGACCTCGCTGATGGCGGCGCCCAGAGCTTGAGACGCTTCGTCGGCCAGACGCTGCAACTCCCGCTCCCGGGCGCGCGCAGCGTCAAGGTCACGGGCCAGACGGGCCCGATCCGAGCGCAACGCGGCTGCTTCGCGATGGAAGCTACCGTTGTTCTCAAGACGGTCAAACAGGCCATCGAGTCGCTCCTCCAGGCGCTCGACAGCGGCGGCGAGCTTGTCAGCGGCCGCGTGCAGATCAGGGGGCGATGTGTCGTCGCTGCTCATTTCATCCACAGTGTGTGACAAGGCGCACCCTCGCGCAATCACCCAAAAGCGGCCGGCAACGCCTTGCCTGCAAGCGCGGAATGTCTCACCAGTGAGCCGAATCCAGCGATCCGGGGCCTACAGCCATGCCATCACATTCCGATCTTGCGAACGCGATCCGGGCGCTGTCGATGGATGCGGTGGAACAGGCCAAGAGCGGGCATGTCGGCCTGCCGCTGGGGATGGCGGATGTTGCGACAGTACTGTTCACCGAGTTCTTGAAATTCGACCCAGCCGCGCCTGACTGGGCCGACCGGGACCGGTTCGTCCTGTCGGCAGGGCACGGATCGATGCTGCTGTACTCACTGCTTCACCTGACCGGCTATGCCGACGTGACGATGGACGAGATACGCAATTTCCGGCAGCTCGATTCGAAGACGCCGGGGCACCCGGAATATGGCCATACGGCAGGCGTGGAGACGACAACCGGCCCGCTTGGCCAGGGGCTCGCCAACGCTGTCGGCATGGCGATCGCCGAACGCCACCTCAACGCCCGGTTCGGCGATGACCTCGTCGATCACAACACCTGGGTGATCGCCGGGGACGGCTGCCTGATGGAAGGAATATCGCAGGAAGCGATCACGCTGGCCGGGCACTTGCGGCTGAACAAGCTGATCGTCCTGTTCGACGACAACGCAGTGACGATCGACGGCTCGACCGGAATCTCTGACAGTACAGACCAGCTGAAACGGTTCGAGGCGTCGGGGTGGAGCGTGTCGCGTATCGACGGGCACAATCCGGACGAGGTGCGCGCGGCGCTTGCGGCCGCCAAGTCCAGCGACATGCCGGTTATGATCGCGTGCAAGACCATTATTGGTTACGGTGCGCCGAAGCTTGCCGGCACGGGTCCGGCGCATGGCGGCCCGTACGGCGCGGAAGAGATCGCCGGCATCCGTGAGAACATCGGCTGGCCGCACGCGCCGTTCGAAGTTCCTGAGGAGATCACGGCTGCTTGGCGCCAAGCAGGCGAACGCTCCAAGGGAGCGCAGGCTGATTGGGAAGCGCGACTCTCGGCCTCGGACAAGAAAGGTGAGTTCCTTTCGGCGCTGGCAGGCGAACTGCCTGAAGGGCTCGGCGCAGCGATTGATGCGCACAAGCAAAAGGTTGTCGAAGGCGGTGAGTCGAAGGCGACAAGGGCGTGGTCGGGCGCCGCGCTGGAACCGCTGACCGCGATGATCCCCGAGATGATCGGTGGGTCGGCCGACCTGTCGGGATCTAACAACACAAAGACGAAGGCGATGTCGCCATTGTCGGCCGAGGACTACGCCGGTCGCTACATCCATTACGGTGTGCGCGAACACGCCATGGCGGCGGCGATGAACGGCATGGCGCTCCACGGCGGCATTATCCCCTACTCCGGCACATTTCTGGTGTTTTCCGATTATTCGCGTCCGTCGATCCGGCTCGGCGCGTTGATGGGGATTCGCGTCATCCATGTCATGACGCACGATTCCATCGGCGTCGGTGAAGACGGCCCAACGCACCAGCCAGTCGAACACGTCGCCGCGCTGCGCGCGATCCCGAACCTGAATGTGTTCCGTCCGGCTGACGGCGTGGAAGCGGCGGAGTGCTGGAAGCTGGCGTTGGAGGCGGAAGACCGGCCAAGCGTTATGGTGCTGACTCGCCAGGGCGTCGCGCCGGTTCGCACCACGCATGTTGACGACAATCTCAGCGCCAAGGGCGGCTATGTGCTGTCGCCCGCCAAGGAAGCGGAAAAGGCTGTGCTGCTGGCTACCGGGTCAGAGGTCCAGGTTGCGATTGCGGCGCAGGCGGCCCTGGCTGCAGAAGGCATTGGCGCGCGGGTGGTTTCGATGCCCTCTTTCGAGCTGTTCGCGGCCCAACCGGAGGCCTATCGGGAGGATGTGCTGGGCGGAGACCTGCAGCGTTTTGCAGTAGAGGCCGGCGTGCGGAGCGGATGGGACCGCTGGATTGGTGGGGACGGCGGGTTCGTCGGCATGGCCGATTTCGGCGCGTCGGCGCCGGCAAAGGTCCTGTTCGAACATTTCGGCATCACCGCAGAAGCGGTTGCCGCAATGGTCAAGTCGCGCTTGGGGAGTGATTAGGACCAGTTCGTCTCAACTTTCAGGTCCACCTCACTCCACTTTTGAGCAAAATCCACCTATGACCGCCCTCAGTTAAGGGGCGGTCGGCCCCGAATCTGCACTCAAGGGCTTAATTTCCAGCACCAGAGGACACTTCAATGGCTGTGCGCGTCGCTATCAATGGTTTCGGTCGGATCGGGCGGAACATCCTTCGCTCCATTCTGGAACACGGCCGCAAGGACATCGAGGTTGTGTCCATCAATGACCTGGGACCGGTCGAGACCAACGCTCACCTGCTCAAGTACGACAGCATTCATGGCACGTTGCCGATGGATGTTGAGGTGGATGGAGACACGATCAAGGTTGGCGGCCAGTCCTTCAAGGTCACTGCGATCCGCAACCCGGCCGAACTGCCTCACGGCGAGAACGGCGTCGATGTCGCCATGGAGTGCACCGGCATCTTCGCCGACAAGGAAAAGGCCTCGGCGCACCTGGCCGCCGGCGCCAAGCGGGTGCTGGTTTCCGCTCCGGCGGGCGGCGCCGACAAGACGATCGTCTACGGCGTTAACCACGACACGCTGACCGCCGCGGACATGGTTGTCTCCAACGCCTCGTGCACAACGAACTGCCTGTCACCTGTCGCCAAGGTGCTGAACGATGCGATCGGCATCGAAAAGGGCATGATGACGACGATCCACTCCTATACCGGCGATCAGCCGACGCTGGATACGATGCACAAGGACCTCTACCGCGCGCGCGCCGCAGCGATGTCGATGATCCCGACCTCGACCGGCGCCGCCAAGGCGGTTGGCCTGGTTCTGCCGGAACTGAACGGCAAGCTGGACGGGTTTGCGATGCGCGTGCCGACGCCGAATGTTTCCGTTGTCGATCTCAAGTTCATCGCAGCGCGCGACACCACGGTTGAAGAGATCAACGAAGCGATCAAGGCGGCGGCCGACGGCCCGATGAAAGGTATCCTCGGTTATACCTTCGCCAAGAACGTCTCGACCGACTTCAACCACAACCCGCACTCGTCGATCTTCCACATGGACCAGACGAAGGTGATGGACGGCAAGCTGGTGTCGATCCTGTCGTGGTACGACAACGAGTGGGGCTTCTCCACGCGCATGTCCGATACGGCGATCGCGATGGCGAAGCTCATCTAAGAGGGATTGATGAACCACCTCGCGCGTATCGCGATGGCGCTTGTCATCGGCTTGTCGCTTTCTCCCGCCGCAGCCGCTCAGGCGATCGAGTATGGCGACAACTCTTCCGAATACGCCCACGACGGCGAGTGCGATGACGCGCGCTTCGTCGGACCGCGCACTACGGAAGACGTGGACTGGACGGCGGTTGGCGGCGACGCTGCGGACTGCCGTGCGGCTGTCGCCGCTGGAGCAACTATGTGGTTCGATCCGCAGAATCTGCAGCCAACGAATTGCGCCGCTCAGGATTTCGGCGACGACGCGAGCGACAGCGCAGGGGACGGCTATTGTGATGACCCCCGGTTCTTCGGGTTCACGAGCGGTATCTCGTTCCCGGAAGACCGCGGACACGATGCGTCCGACTGCCTACGCCAGTGCCGGGCCGGAACACTATTTAACCACCCCCTGAAGTAACCAAGCAACTGTCCGAACGGAATCATGAACCAATTCCCTACTCTCGACGACGTTGAGCTGTCCGGTAAGACCGCGCTTGTTCGTGTCGATTTCAATGTTCCGATGGAAAGCGGTGCGGTCACGGACGACACAAGACTGAAAGCCGCCTTGCCGACAATTGAGAAGCTCTCCGCGGCGGGCGCGAAGACCGTGTTGCTGGCGCACTTCGATCGCCCGAAAGGCAAACGGGTTCCCGAGATGAGCCTGCGTCCGATCGTGGAACCGCTTTCGAATCTTCTGGGCAGGCCCGTTGCGTTCGCCGAGGATTGTGTTGGCGCGGCTGCATCGTCCGTGATTGGCGCGATGGCCGATGGCGACGTCGCGCTGCTGGAGAACATCCGCTACCAGCCCGGCGAAGAGTCGAATGATCCAGCATTCGTTGAGGAGCTGGCAAGGCTCGGCGACATCTATGTCAATGATGCCTTCTCCGCCGCACACCGCGCTCACGCTTCAACCGAAGGTCTTGCGCGCGCCCTGCCCGCTTTCGCGGGCGAAAACATGCGCCTTGAACTTGAGGCGCTCGATGCAGCACTCGGCACTCCGCAACGCCCCGTGCTGGGGATTGTCGGCGGCTCGAAGGTTTCGACCAAGCTGGACCTGCTCAAGAACCTCGTCACCAAATTGGACAAGCTCGCGATCGGCGGCGGCATGGCCAACACCTTCCTGTATGCGCAGGGCCACGAGGTCGGCGCCTCCTACTGCGAAAAGGATCTGGCCGAAACGGCGCGCGAGATCATCAAGCTGGCGGGCCAGAACAACTGCAAATTGTTCCTCCCGCTGGACATTGTGGTCGCCGAGCAAATGGCCAAGGGCGTGCCGACGCGGGTACGCAATCTCGGCGCGGTTGATGATCACGAACGTATTCTCGACGCCGGTCCGGAAACCGTTGCGCGCCTGAAACGCGCGATGGGCAACTCCAAGACGCTGATCTGGAACGGTCCTTTGGGCGTGTTCGAGATCCCGCCTTTTGACAAAGGCACCGTTGACGCCGCCCAGGAAGCCGCCCGCCTGGCGAAGGCTGGCGAGTTGACCGCAGTGGCCGGTGGCGGCGACACTGTCTCTGCGCTTAACCACGCAGGGGTCAAAGACGACTTCACTTTCGTCTCTACCGCCGGCGGCGCCTTCCTTGAATGGATGGAAGGCAAGGCCCTGCCCGGCGTTGAGGCGCTGAAAAGCCAGTAATTCAAGTTTGTAGATGTGACGAGAGGACCGACGAGATGACCACGCCTGAAATGAAGCAGCAGGCCGCCTCCAAGGATGGTTTTATCGCCGCGCTGGACCAGTCCGGCGGCTCGACGCCGAAAGCGCTGAAGCAATATGGCATCGAGGAAAGTGCATATTCCAACGACGAGGAGATGTTCGCGCTGATCCACAAAATGCGCGCGCGGATCATCAAATCGCCAGCCTTCACCGGCGACAAGGTGATGGGCGCGATCCTGTTCGAGCGCACGATGGACGGCGAGATCGACGGGGTTCCGACAGCTCAATATCTCTGGGAGAGCCGCAAGGTTGTTCCCTTCCTTAAGGTCGACAAGGGTCTCGCGGAATCCGCGAGCGGCGCAAAGGTAATGAAGCCGATGCCGGAACTGGACGCGCTGCTTGAGCGCGCCGTCGCCAAGGGCGTGTTCGGCACAAAGATGCGCTCTGTCATCGATGCGGCGAACCCCGATGGCGTCTCGGCCGTCGTCGAACAGCAGTTCGAGGTCGGAAATCAGATCCTCGGCCATGGCCTGGTGCCGATCATCGAACCGGAAGTCACGATTTCGATCAGCGACAAGGCGCAAGCCGAAGACCTGCTGCTGGCCGCGATAGCGAAGCAGCTCGACGCCCTGCCCGGCGACAAGCAGGTGATGCTGAAGCTGACGCTTCCGGAGACGGCGAACCACTACAAACCGCTGGTTGATCACCCGCGATGCATGCGGGTCGTCGCACTGTCCGGCGGCTATTCACGTGAAGAGGCCAACAACCGGCTGGCGCAGAATGCGGGCGTGATCGCCAGCTTCTCGCGGGCGCTGACCGAAGGCCTGTCCGACCAGCAGGCGGACGCGGATTTTGACGCCATGCTGGCGTCGACTATCGACAGCATCTTCCAGGCGTCGCGCGCAGGCTAGCCGCCGGGCGCTCGCCCTTCAGGCGAGCGCCGCTATCTCCCGTCACTTGCAAGTAGTGGCAGGAGTCTTGCGTAGTATCGTTATCGAGTTGTGCGCCACGCTGCAGCGTGACCACTAGTTGGAGTGCGGCTGACCGCCGTGCGTTTGAGTGTCCGTGGTCATGTCGAATTATGATCTGAGCGACTGGCCGCTGTTCCGCGCGGTGATCGACGAGGACAGCGTTAACCGAAACAAGTCGCGGTCATGTGTCGTCCTCTGCCCCGACTCGGATCGCGATGGCGACCTCCAGCGCCACGCCAAAGTCGTACTCAAATACATCATCCAGCCTGCTCTCATCGACAGCATGTACGCCGCGCATCGACCAGCCCCGTCTGGGGATGGCTCGATCCTGTCGGATGCGGGAATTGAAGCCGGGTTGCGGGACGATCTCGTGAGCGCAGTAATGACCGGGCGCAACCCC
>JBHIWT010000011.1:0-36258 GCA_041987265.1 Hyphomonadaceae bacterium | reverse complement strand
TCAGATTTCAGCTGGCGATCGAGTCCTGATCGACAACTGGGGTGGTGATGAGCCAATCGAAGGCGTCGTCGAACGGGTCGAGCCATGGGGTTTCACCAAGTACTCCGCCCTCGGCGTGGAAGAACAACGCGTCAACGTCATCACTCGCTTCACCGACCCTGAAGGGCGCCCTGCAAGCCTTGGCCATGGCTACCGCGTGGAAGTAAATGTCGTGATCTGGGAGGGTTCGGATGTGCTCACCGCGCCGTCCAGCGCGCTGTTCCGGGTGGCCGACGGGTGGGCTGTCTTTGTCGCGCGTGGCGGAAGGGCGCGCCTTACCCCTGTCGAGGTCGGGCGTAACAACGGCGTCTGGGTGGAAATTCTCGGCGGCCTGGAAGACGGTCAGACCGTCATCCTGTTCCCCGGTCCAGACCTGCAGAACGGTTCCGGAATCCGTCGTCGCGCTTCCGGCTAAACCCGGCGTCGTTTCGGGCGGCGCTCCCCGACCCGTACCGCTATCGCCAGACGGAAACGAATAGCGGCCTCGCCTGACCGGCAAGGCCGCCATTGTGTGGTTGTCGATCTAGTGGGCGCAGGGAGCGCCGGGGCGGTGGTTGACGTGGAACATGCCCTCGCCGAGCGATTTGCCGTTGGCGGCGAACATGCGGACCTGGATGTGGCATTGCCCATCAAACTGCAGCACGACGTTTGAGGTGACGGTTCCCTTGCCGCCAGCGCCGACTGAGACGACCTGGCCCTGCGCCATGAGATCCTGGAACCGGCCGCGCAGGGTCATGCCCGGCGCCTGCACCATGAGATTGCCGGACGCATCGACCTGCGCGTGCATCGGCGACTGATCATCCCGGCCATTGTAGGAATAGAACCACGGGCCGCTCAATGACTGGAGGCTGGCGCCGGGCTGCTGTCCAAATCCGCCGGCTGGCATTCCCGGCTGGCCATAAGCTGGCTGGCCATAGCCCGCTTGCGGCTGCCCGCCCCCATAGCCCGGTTGATACGTCCCGCCGGGGGTTTGCGCCTGAGCGGCGCCGGCGATTGAAGCGAGAGCGAGAAGAGAGAGAAGCGTGCGTTTCATGATCTGATCGTCCATCTGGTTACGCGCCCTGTTGGCGTCATGAGGACTTTGCCCGGCGGCGACGTTGGCCGCTGTGGGCCAGCTCACACTTGTTCGATTTATCCGTTTCCGGCGTGGAGCCGGGCATCGGAACGGCCCGGCGTTATTAGCGCCGGGCCGTTCGAGATCAGTCTTCAGATCAGCTGGTCGGAGACTACTCCCAGATCGATTCCAGGAATTTCTCGTGCGAGGTGGTCGCGCCTGCGTAGGGGTTGCTGTCCAGGTAGCTCCAGCTGTCGGTGCTCGGTGTGCCCCAGCTCGAGGAATTGTCCTGCCAGGCCGGCGTCAGGTCGTAGAGGCCGATGCCGGGATCCAGTTCGCCGGAGTAGCTGGAGTAGACGTTGCCGTAGACGTCGACCTGCGAGTCGTAGGCGTAAGGATCGACGTAGTGGATGTCGCCGAACTGATCCTGCATTTCCAGGCCATAGGGGCTGATCGACGACCAGTCGTTGTAGTCCTGGGCGGCGGCGGCGCCGGTCAGTGCGGTGGCGGCGAGTACGACGGCGGCGGCGAGGTTGGCGAGTTTCATCGGCTTAGATCCTTCAGGTTTAAGTTCTGCGCGACGGGCTATCCATCGACAGGAACGTTTTCACCCGGACCGCCGCGAAGCGCTGTGAACCGGCTCACACTTGCGAAAAAACGAGAAAAAACTGCACGAAAGCCCGCAGTCAGCAGTCTAGGACTTGCTCACGGACTGGCTCACTTGCACCTGACCCGCCGAAGCCCGTTGCAACAGCCGCAGCAACAACGGATCCTGAGCTTCCTGTCCGGCCAGCCCTCCAAAATGGGTCTCCGGCAGGTTCTCGCCTCTAGACAGGACTTCGTACGCCTGCAGGTAAGCGGTGCAGAAGGCCGGCGAGCGACCTGACAGTGATGTGTATGTGTGGATCGCATGCGCGCGTCCTTCAACGAGCAACGGCCCGACGGGTAGGACTTCTGCGGGCGCGCCAGCCGCCGCTCGCAGGTCTTCGCTCAGCAGGACGCCGACGCCGACATGCTTGCATGCCGCCTCGAGTCTGGCAGCTGTATTGACGACATCGCCCATGGCCGTGAAGTGAAACCGCTCACGCGAACCGAAATTGCCGACAACGGCCAGACCGCAGTGAGCGCCAATGCGCGTGCGGCCAAAGACAATACCGCGCTCGCCGAGCGCGTCGCGAATTTGTTGCCCTGCGCGTTCAAGTTCGATCGCGCATTCGAGCGCTCGCTTCGCGTGGTCGGGCTGGTCCAATGGCGCGTTAAAGATCGCTACGACGCTGTCGCCGATAAACTGGTCAATCATGCCGCGATGCGCGAGCACCACGCGCGCCAACTCATCCAGATAGTCCCGCATGATCGCGGCGCCGTTCGCGGCGGACTGACTTTCCATGAAGCTGGTATAGCCTTCGAGGTCTGTGACAATGATCGACACTTCCCTCTCCTCTCCGCCCAGTTCCGGTCCGGTCGGGTGGTGGCGGAGTTGGTGGAGGATTTCAGGGGAGACGTACTTGCCGAACCTGGATTCCAGCCTCCGGCGCTGGATGAAGGCGCGTGCGCCAGTGTGGAGCGTATAGGGAAGTATCGCCGCGGCCAGTCCGAGCATAGGCGCCCCGCCTTCGAGCGCCCAACCACCCCGCCAGGCGAGCGCGACCGTCACCGGGACAAGCGCCAGCGCGATGACCGTAAGGATCGTGGCGTGCGGAAGCCGGCGGTCGGCGAAGCGAACCAGATAGAATGACGCCCCCAGCGCTACGGCCAGCAGACCGATACGCGCCCACAAGGGCGCCTGTACTCGCGCATCGCGCGCAAGGGTCGTGGCCAACGCTTCGGCGTGAGCCGACACGCCGGTTCGCGCGCCGCCTGCGTAGCCGGGCGTCAGGATCTCATCGCCGACAAAGGATGTCGCATCGGGACTTGCGGGCAGCGCAAGCCCGACAAGCAGGATCTTGTCGCGCAGCGCGCCGGCCGGGAGCATCCGTTCGGGATCCAGCGCCTGATAGTAGGACACCGGCGCGGGAAGACCCTGCTCGCCCCTGTAGCGGATGAAGCGTTCGCGACCCGGCGCTGGAATTTCCGGATCCACGCCCAGCATCCGGGCGACCTGATAGGGCAGCGAATCGTCGGCAAGCGGCAGGCGCCTCAGCCGCCCATCCGGATCGATGGGCAAGGCGGCCACGCCAATCGCAGCGGCGGCCCGGGACAGTCGGCGCGTCGGCGGCGCATAGGTTTCCAACACGGCCTGCGGCGTCGCGACGGCGGAACGTTCAGCTGCGAGCGCGACTTGACCGTTCCGTGCGATTGCATCGGCGAAGGCGCTGTCCGCGTCGGTTTCGGCGTCGAAGACGATGTCGAATACAATCGCGCGCGCGCCGGCCTGCGTCGCCGCGTCGACCAGTTCGGCATGCACGGTTCGCGGCCAGGGCCAGGCCATGCCGAGGTCCTGGAACGAGGCCGGGTCGATTGATACCAGTTGAATGTCCGCCGCAGCTGGAGGCGCGCCCGACAAACGCCCGGCCATGTCCATCAGCCAGCGGTCAGCGGTCCCTGCGCCGCCCAGAAGTGTGAGCAGGGTTACAGCCAGCCAGCCGGCAATAGGCCACGCCCACAGAGACGCCTCTCCCCGCAGGCGGCCAATGACCGAAACCTGTTTCGCTTCACCGGAGTGCTGACTTGACACCCAGAGCCCCATTCTCCCTCTTTGGGCCCAGCGGGGACCACATTCGATGACACTCAACCTTAAGCGCGTGGCGCTGACAATTCTACTTGGCCTGGCGATCGCGCCGATTGCGAGCGCACAGCTTGTCGGCGGACGCTCAGGAGAAGTCGCCGAAATCGTTGCGGCAAAGGGTGACGAGGAATTCCAGCCCGTCGGCGCCAATGTCTGGCGCGATGCGCTGGTCAGCCAGAACCTGATTTCCGGCGACCTCTTGCAGACCGGCCCGTTTGGCGGCCTCGGCGTCGCCTTCGCTGATCGCACCCAGATGCGACTGCACGCCAATTCGCGCATGCAGATCCGGGACGAGAACGCGTCCGGCGATCGCGTGTTCGACCTTCAGTCTGGCCGGCTATGGTCGCGCGCCAGCAGGCCCGACCGATCTGTAACCGTCACGACGCCGACAGCGACGGCCGCCATCCGCGGCACCGACTGGTTCATAGAGATCCTTGATAATGGCGCATCGCGTCTTGCCGTGTTGGACGGCAGCGTGCGCTTCTTCAACGATCTGGGTGAGGTCCAGGTTGACGCCGGCGCCAGCGCAATTGCCGCCCCGGGAGCAGCGCCCGTGCTGGAGTTGATCGCAACCTCGCAGGACCGGCCGCGCTGGGCGCTCTCGCCCCGCGCCGACTGGGCGGTGGCGCTGCCAATCGATGCGGCTGCAGGCAGTGTACAGGACACATCCGTTGCGGTGGCGCTGCGCGCGCTGTCCGCCGGGAACGTTGCGCGCTCTCAGGAGGCGACGCCCGCACAGTCCGCCAGCGACCCGCTGGCGTTGGCGAACGTCCGCGCGCTGCAGGCGCTTGCGCGACGCGAGCCTGCCGGCGCGCGCGCGGCGCTGTTATCCGTCGATCCGGCAACGGCTCCTCCGGCGCAGGTCCGGTTGCAGCTGCTGACGCTCGCCGGCCTCGACATCGAAGAGCGTGACTTCGCCGCCGCACTTGCCAACATCATCGCCTATGAAACAACGTTTGGAGCGGATGCGTCTTCGACCGGGTTGCGCGCCTATCTTGAGCTCTATGCCGGACGATACGATCAGGCGCGCGAACTGATCGAGCGGACGCCTGACGCCAGTTCCGATTATGCCAGTTCGATCCTGCTGGCGCAGGCGAGCGCCCTTCAGGGGGACGATGCAGCGTTCGATGCTGCGACGAGCCGCGCGCGCGAACTGGCGCCGGATAACGCGTTGTCGTGGTACTGGCGCGGCATCTATCTGGTCTCCGCAGGCGGTCTTGGTGCGGACGGCGCCCGCGCGCCGTTCGAGCGCGCGGTCGAGCTGAACCCGCGCGCGACGAACGCCTGGGCGGCGCTGGGTCAGATCCACGCGGTCAGCGGCGACCTGCCGGCAGCGTTGGCGGCCTACGACAGCGCGCTGGCTGTTGATCCGCAGGAGCCTTACGCGATCGCCGGCAAGGTCTATGTCTATCTCCAGATGGATCGCATCGACCTGGCGCGCACCACGCTGCTTGACCTGCGCGAAGAGGACGTCCTGCACCCGGAAATTCTTTCGGTGCTGGCGGTGATCGCCCTGATGGAGGACCGACCGGAAGACGCAGCTGAGGCGACCGGCAAGGTGATTGCGGCGAATCCCGACCGACCGGGCGCCGGATTGCTGGACGGCATCGCGCACTGGCACGCTGGAAGACACGATGTCGCGCGCAAGATCGCGGCGAACGCCGTACGGCTGGATGAGAACGATCCTGCGGCTGCGCTAGTCGCATCAGTGATGGCGCAGGACCAGTATGAGTCGGGTGAAGCCTTGCGCTTTGCGCGCGCGGCGCTTGATGCACGCCGGCGTAATCTGGACAGCGGGCTGGCCGATCTGCCAGCCGCGCAAAGCGGACGCATCGATATCGGTTCAGCGTTCCGCAATGCGGGCCTCGCCGCGCAAGGCGAACACTATACCAGCCTCGCCGCCAGCGACTTCAACCCCAATACGGCGTTCGGCTATGCGCAGATCCGGCCCGATGGGCTGGCGCGGCAATCGAGTACGACCGTGGGCCTGATGCTCGACCCGTTGGCGGTGACCTATCCGAACCGGTTCGCCCAGTTCTATCGCAAGGAGGCGCGGCGCGGCACAATCGAGGCCCGGGCGGGCGCGATGGACGATAGCGGCTCGATGTTCGGTCTGGCTGGTTCGGTGGACGGCCTTGTCCGGTCTGGCGGACACCCCGTGGCCTATGCAGCCTTCCTCAGTCTGGATGAGGAACGTCCGGGTACCGACAATGCCGACTTGCAGTCCGGCCTGCTGTCACTGCGATGGGGTACGCAGCGCAACGGGCGCGACGGCGTGATCCTGCGCGCGACGGTTGATGCGCGCCGGGATGAATTGCCGGGCAGTTTCGGTCTTGCCGACCTCGATGACCGCGAAACCAGCGTCGATGCGATCCTGGAGGCTGGCTATACGCGCACGAACGCCTGGAACGACCGCTGGATGTTCCGCGTTACCGGCGGCACATCCGATCGCAAGTTCCGCAATCCCAGCGCGTTCGGGTCGAGCATCAGCGGGCTCGACTATTCGGTGGCGGCGTCACTCGGCCTCGGACTGGCGCAGGATTTTGCCGCGCGCGGATTGTTCGATTCCACATTGAGCCTTCCGAATGAGTACCTGCTGGCCGTCGAGCCGCCTGCCGGCTTTCCAGCGACAACACAGCTTGGCGGTTCGCTGCTTCCGCTGGCCGACGACGACGACCCGGTATTCGGGATCAAGTCCGATGCCGAATTGCTGTCAGTACAGATGCGGCGGCTCGTTGGATGGGGCGGCGCGGAATGGAGCTTCGGGCTGGAGTACGGCAGCATTGATTCGACCTCGCGGCGCGATGAGTACGCTTTCCTGATCGACGGCGTCGGCGCGATCGCGGACTTCAGCGACGGGTCGGTCTATCTGTTCGATGCGGGCGAACCGGCGGCGTATCAATCGACGCTGGCGTCAGATGCATGGATGGTTCAGGCGCATGCGAACGTGCGCCTGGGCGGTCGCGGGCCGTGGAGCTTCGAGGCCGGCGTGTTCCCGACGCAGGTGAAGACTAAGACAACGCTGTCGGACACGCCGGGCGCCTTTGAAACCAAGACCACCAGCCTCGATCCGCGCATGGCGATCGGCTGGACGGGTGATCATTTCCGTGCGCGGCTGGCGGCGCAACGCAGCCGGTTGCCGACCGGCGTGGATACGATTGCGCCGATCGGCGTGCTGGGGATTACGCCTGATCGCGAGATGGGTTTCCACGCGGAGATCGCTGACGCGCTCAGCCTGCGCATCGGCGCAGACCTGACCTCGCGGGTGTTCTTCGCCTTCGACGCCGAAGTGCAGGAGCTGGAGAATGTCAGCGCAGGGCTGCCCGGCGAACGGCTGGAGATGAGCGCGTTCTTCATCCAGGACGCGAGGGTTTCGCGCTATCGCGCGTCGGTCGAGGCGGAGATCAGCGAGCGGCTGTCGCTGGCGCTTTCGGCTACCAGGGCGAATGGCGAGATCGACGGCGGCGCGTTCGACGGCAACGACATGCCGCTGGTTGCGGACGACCGGGCGTCGCTTGGCCTCAACTGGATTGATCCGCGGTTCTTCCGGATCGGCGCCCGGGTCGCCTATGTCGGCGAGCGGTATGCCGACGCCGCCAATCTTGTGCTGCTGGACGAGGCGGTGGTGGCTGGCGTTTCGCTGGCGAAGGAGACGCGCGACAAGGCCTGGCTGTTCCGTCTGGATGTTGACGCCATCCAGTCCGACGACGATCCGGCCCGGATCGGACTGGCGGCGGAAGACTGGCGCGCGCAGGCCCGCATTGCGCGGCGCTGGTAGCGTTTGACGACATTCATCCACGTGTGAGGCGGCTCACAGCCAGGACGCGCAGGATCTGGTGATCTCCGTTCATCGCCGGCCGATCAACGGACGGCCCCAGAATGGAGAAACAAGATGTTCCGCAAGTTCGCCGCCGCCGCACTCCTCACCGCAACCCTGGCCGGTGTCGCCCAGGCCCAGGTTCCCGGCCGTTATCAGGGTTATGCCGGTCCGATGAACGTCCAGATGCCGCAACAGCAGCAGATGATGGGCGGCGACGCGCGCCAGATCCTGATCGGCGCCTGGCAGATCCAGACCCGCACCGGCGGCACCTACGCTGAATACCGCCCGGACGGCTCGGTGACCGGCATGGTGATGGTCCCCAACGCCCGCCAGCCGATCCCGTTCCAGGGTCAGTATTCCGTGCAGGACCTCGGCAACGGCCGCATCGCGCTGACCATCGTCTCGCCGGTGCGGGGCAAGATGACCCGCTCGACCAACACGCTGCGCATGATGCCCGACGGCAACCTGTTCAACGAGACCGCGAAGGCCGTCGCCTACCGCGTTGGATAAGGACCTCCCCGCCTCCCGCAACTGCAAGGGCCGCTCATCCGGGCGGCCCTATCTTTCCAGATCGATGTCGTCTGCAAGGAAGTTGATGGTCTCGATGTCCCGGATAGCGATGCGGCCGCCGACCAGCTCCAAAACGCCCTCGCGCTGCCACTGCGCGATCTGCTTCGATACGCTCTCGCGACTGGCGGCGATGCGCTTGGCGAGTTCGCCCTGGGTATAGCGTGCGCCAAGCACAAGCAGTCCGTCGGCGTCCGGATCGACCCGCGCTGACAGGATCAACAGCAAACGCGCCAGCCGCGGCCCCAGCTCCAGGAAGGAGACGCTCTCGACCAGTCTGTTGGTCGCGCGGATGCGCCTACTGAGTTCAGCGAGCACCGACATGGCGAGGCCCGGATGCCGGCCGATCGCTTCGAGGAAACCTGCGCGATCGAGCACGAACAGTTCGCCGGCCTCCACCGCGACGGCGTCCGCCGACCGCTCGCCGCCATCCAGCAGGGACAATTCGCCGAAGATCCCGCCCGCTTCCACGGCCGCGAGCGCGATCTCCTTCCCCTCCGATGTGACGCGCGAAAGCAGGACGCGGCCGGACAGGACCACGAATAGGCCATGCCCCTCATCGCCGACGGAAAAGACCGCTTCTCCCTTGCGCACCGTGCGCCGGCGCCCCTGTTCGGCAAGCGCCGACAGGGCGGCGTCCGGTGCGCCACGGAACAGGTCTGCGCCCGCCAACGCATCTGCGATGTTCTGGGAAGTCGTCAAAGCGTCGTCCATGTCCCCATGCCGCCGCATCACAATCGTGACGGCTGGACATCGTTCTCGCCCAAAAACATCGGCCTGTGAACCAGTTCACATCGCCGCGTTGCGGTCTGGGCCAATCTCCGGTCATCGGCGACGCCCCACGGCCGCCGAGCCTTGCACCGACCCACACCCAGACCCGAATTGGAGATTTGATCATGTTCCGCACGAACCGCATCACCGCCGCCCTCGCCCTTGCGCTGACCGCCGCCGTCTCTGGCGCCGCGTCCGCCCAGACATATCTTGGCGGCGAAGTCATGCTTCAGGACGAAGCCGGCTTTACCTATTGGGGCGATCCCAACGCAAACGCCTATTGGGGCTCTTCCGATGGCGGCACCCTGAACGATTACACGGACTGGGGAACGAACCCCAGCGTGCACGACTATCAGGAACTGCATGTCGTTCCCGACAGCTATTGGGACACCGGCGACAATTCGGGCTGGGATTCCTGGAGCGGATCCACCTGGGATGCGCCTTCGGAAGAGTACAGCTACGACTACGGCTATGGCGCAGAAAACAGCTCCAGCAATCTCTACGACTGGTAGTTCCGCCCCCACAGCTGCACGCCGGAAGGTCTCGCGCCTTCCGGCGATTGCATTTTGACCGCCGCGACAGCCTGCAATGAACCGGTGTTGCCCTGAGCGGCGATCCGGGGAACAAGGGCGCGATGGCCGATACTTTTCTGACAATCGCCTACGCGATCGCCGCCGGATCGATCGGTTTCGGACTCGCCATCGCCCTGACCAACCGGACGCAGCGCGGTGACCGGGTATTCTTCTTCTGCATGTTGCTGATCACGCTGCTGGTGCATGTGCTGGGCCAGCTGCTGCTTGTTTCGGAGGCCTATCAGCTCGCGCCGCATCTTGTGGGGTTCGACCTCTCGATCAAGACGTTGCTGGGGCCGGCGGTCTACTTCTATACCCGCGCGATGATCTCGCCGGAGCGTCCGGGCTTTGGCGGGCTCGACTGGCTGGCGTTTCTCGCGCCCGTATCCGTCGTTCTGGCGAGCATTCCGTTCGCCAGCCTGAGCGCGGATGAGAAGCTTGCGCTGGTGGATCCGGCGACGCGTAACCCGGACCATTTTCGGATCGCGCTTTTCACCTGCACGGCTGCGCTCTTCATTTTCCTCGCATCCACAACCGTCTATCTGGTCGCTGCATTGCGGATGCAGATGCGCCACAGGCGGCGCATGATGGAACAGTTCGCCAATATCGAGCGCCGATCGCTGGACTGGCTGCGCGCCATTCTGCTCGTGTTCGCGGTCGCCTGGCTGTTCTTCGCCATCAAGCAGGCGTTTTGGCTGAGCGGCGTATCGATACCGGCATTCAATATCGCGCTGGCCTTCATCGAGGCGCTGGCGATTGCGGCCACAGCCTATCTTGGCCTGCACCAGCCGGATCTGCCGTCCGAGCAGACGGCCAAGACGGAAGCGTCCGCCCGCCGCCCGATTCTGGACGAGACGCGATTAAGTCGAACCGCCGCGAAGCTGACGAGCGCTCTCAACACAGACAAGCTCTATGCTGATAGCAATTTGTCGTTACGTAAGCTCTCGGACGTCACCGGCGTCACCAAGAACCATATCTCTGAGACGCTGTCCCAGCAGCTGGGCGTCAACTTCTTCGACTTCGTGAACAGCCAACGAGCGGCGGAGGCCAAACGGCTTCTGGCGGAGACCGAACTCAGCGTTCTCGAGATCGGCCTGGAGGTCGGCTTCAATTCGCGTTCGACCTTCAACGCCGCGTTCAAGAAGCATGTCGGCGCCCCACCGAGCGCATTCCGGGCGAGCGCCCGCAGCGCCAGACCGCCGGAAACGGCGAAAACACCCGAAAAATCCCTGGTTACGACGTCCGAATAGCCCCATCCGGACGACAGCTCAGGCGACCTCCCCCCATTTTGGCGCTCGCCGGTGTTCGACATCGGCCTCGATCACTGTTCATAAGACGGGGAGGCTCACGCCATGCCTGCTATCCAGCAAACCGAAGACACCGCTCGCCGCATGGCCCGGCTGGCGGGGTTGTCCTACGTCCTCTACAGCGCAACGGGGATCTACATCACTTTCGGGCCGATGCCCTCGCTCAGCGCGCTGGGCGGCGACAATCCCGCCGCGCAGGGGCTGGAGTTCGCGTTCCGGACCGGATTGCTGGCTGAGACGCTGATGTACACCTTTGTGTGCGTATCGGCTGCAGCCATGTACGTCGTGCTGCGATCGGTCAGCCAGGGCGGCGCGCTTGTCGCTGCTTTTTGCCGGCTGATCGAGAGCGGTATGGGCGCGACCTTCATCGTGTTCAAATACGCCGCATTCGCCGCAGTGGTGAGCCCAGACCTGACACCCGCCTTTTCCGGTGACGAACGCGCGTCACTGATGATGTTCCTGCGCGACATATCCGGCTCGGCGATCTATTTCCTTCTGATTCCGATGGCGGTTGGCGGGGTGATCTTCTTCGCCCTGTTCTTCAGGTCTCGCTTCGTTCCGCGTTGGCTGTCCTGCTGGGGCATGTTCACCTATCTGGTGATCGGAACGCTGGCGGTTTCCATCGTGCTGTTCCCCGCGCTGGAAGCCCACGTCATGCTGTTCTTCCTGCCGGGCGCCCTGTTCGAATGGGTCGCCGCCCTGTGGCTGCTCTTCGCCGGCATCAACACGAGCAGGCGGATCGCGACGGGCTCGCCCGCCGTTCAGAGCGCGACGCCATAGCCACCCTGCCGGAAAGCGGACGGCGGCAATAAAAAAAGGGGCGGCCGAGGCCGCCCCTTTGCAGTCGGGGGGGTAAACCTGCGATCAGAATGTCTTCTTGACGCCAAGTTCGAAGGTGCGGCCAAGCGGATTGCCCATTCTGGGATCGTAGCCGAACTCCTCCTGCGCGGGCGGCGGATCGCGATCGAAGATATTCGCGACCGTCGCCGTGAGGTTGAGATCGTCCGTGACCGAGAAGCGATAGGTCAGATCGGCGACGATCCAGTCTTCGCCTTCTTCGCCATACTGAACACCGGCGCGCTCGTCGCTGACCGCCGAGGCGTATTGCACGCCGAGACGGATGTTGTGCCGGTCGAGACGATAGTTGGCCGACAGGTTCGCGCGCCATTCCGGCGCCGCGAAGGCCACCGTCGCGAAGTTCAGGAAGCCAAGCCGATCATCGCCGCCCGAGATCTGGACGCCGTCGAGCGATGTCGGGCCGGTCTCGAGCTCGGTCACGCGCGTGGCCGTCAGACCCAATGACAGATCGCCGGGGCCGGCGGGCAGGTCGTAATTGACCTGCAGGTCGAAGCCGGCCGTGGACTGACCCGGACCGTTGCCGACCTGGGTCGAGATCAGCGAGAAGGCGCCCACCGCGCTCATGCCGACCGTACAGCCGGCGTTGAACGTCACGCGATTGAGCAGCGGTTGAACCGTGGGATCACAGGTCGTGATCGTGCCGCCGGGACCGTTGAACACCAGGTTGGCGATATCGTTCGGGTCCGCGATCTGGCCGATCTCATCTTCGGTCTCGATATCGAAGTAATCGAGAATGAAGCGGAAGTCGTGATCCGGAGCAAAGCCCTGGCTCTGCCAGATCACGCCGGCGTTCCATGACTTCGCGGTTTCCGGTTTCAGGCTCGCATCCGTGATGAATTGGGCGCCGAGCCAGTTGCTCGCGGCGACCGTGTAGTTGCGGGCGCCGTTCGACACTTCGCCCGGAATGATGCCGACCGGCGGCGCCTGGTAGTTGGTGCCGTAGGAGCCACGCAGCGACAACGGCCCCCACACATCCCACTTGCCGGAAATTTTGTAGACGGTCGCGCCAAGACCGCCGGAGAATTCCTCGCGACGCGCGGCAGCCTGGAAGTTCAGGTTGTCGAGGACCGGGATCTGCAGCTCGCCGAAGATCGAATATTGCTGCTGGTCGTTGTAGTCCGGCTCGTTGGGCGCGAAGAGGACGAACGGGCCCGGATTGTCTGGCGTGCAACCACGGAAATTCGGGTCCGTTGGCGGCAATGGGTTGGCCTCGACATTGTCCGATCCCGCGCCGTTTGCGCTGGTGAAACCATCCGGCCAGGGGCACGGCGTGTTGCCATTGTAGAGGTCGCCCTCAACACGTTGACGGGATTCAAACTGGCGGGCCTGCGCGCCAAGCGCCCAGCCGATCTCGCCGCCGGGCAGTTCGATGCCAGACATGCCGTCGAACACCAGATCAGCGGTTATATTGTGGCTCGAAATTTCGGTCGCGCGCATGTCGAACAGCCACCGCGTCAGGTCCTCGGAGTTCTCCGAGCCCGGGATGTAGTTCGGGTTGGCGAGCCCCTGCATCGGGTTTGCGGCGAACGAGCTGGAGAACGGGTTCCACCATTGGCAGCCGTTCTGACCGGCGGCGCCCGGGTTCTGCGTGCCGAAACGGGTAGGGTCGAGGTCGGCGGCGTTACAGTTTGGTCCGCCGAAACCGTTCAACGCTTCCTGCACCCGATAGCCGATCGTGTCGGGGTGGGTGTTGGCGGAAATCGAATGGTTGTAGGTCAGCGCGAAGTCGTAGCCGACATCGCGCGCAACACCGGCCCACTCGCCGAGGCGACCATTGACGCCGCCCGATACGCGCCAGACCTGGTTATCGATGTCGTCGGGCACGCCGAAACCGTCACCATTGGCCAGCCACGGGTTACCGCCATGCGAGAGCAGTCGATAGGTGATGGGCGTGAAGCCGGACGCGCCGGTCACGCCGTTGGCTGCAGCAAAGGCTGCGGCGTGCGGGTTGGTGATCGGAACGTAGAACTGGTCGACAAGGCCGGTCGCAAGCGCGGGGCCGCGAATGATCGGCTGCGCCGGAGACCCCATCACCTGGGGCACGCTGACCTGGCCGTAGGACACGTCGGCATGGAATTCCATGTTGTCGGTGACCGTGCCGTTGAGCTGGGCGTAGGCGCGGTAGGTGTCGGTGTTTTCGACGAGGCGATAGAACTGGATGTAGTTGTACGCGCAGGTGAATGCGTTGTCGTACCGCCCGCCGATCGCGGCGCAGGAGGCCGGCGTGAAGTCGGACGCGAACCCAACAGCAGGTCCGAATTCGCCAGCCGCCGAAGCGCTCGGGATTGCAGGCAGCGCACCGCGCGCGGTCCAGCCCGCCAGGGATGTCAGGGTCGACCATCCTGCGGGGTTGTATCCGGCTTGCGTCGGGTCGATGCCGTCATAGGTGAAATCGCGATCGAGCGTGTTGAGCCGTGACCGGTGCTCGTATTCGACCGCAAACATCAGGTTGAGGTCGCCTTCGCCGACACCACCAAGCAGGCTCAGACCGTAATCACCGTCGGAGCTGTCGATCGCCTTGTATTGCGCGCTCGCTTCCAGGCCCACGAAGTTGTCCCGGGTGATGAAGTTGACGACGCCGCCGGTGGCGTCGGCGCCGTAGGTGACTGCTGCGCCGTCTTTCAGTATCTCGGTCCGCGCAAGCGCCGCCGAAGGGATGTTGGACGTGTTCTCACTGACGCGCCGGCCATTGAGCAGCGTCAGCGTCTTGTCCGCGCCGATGCCCCGCAGGTTGTAGTTCACCGAACCCGTCAGCGCCGGTCCGCCGAAGTAATAGGACTCGCCGGTCGTCGGGCCGGAAATCGTCAGGCTTTTTGCAAACTCCAGAGCGGTTGGCGCGCCCTGCTCTTCGAGCTCTTCCTGGGAAAACACTTCGACCGGCAGCGCTGCGTCTTCCGGTGTGCCGCGGATCAGTGAGCCGGTGACGACCACGCGTTCGCCTTCAGCTTCGCGCTGTTGGGCCGGCTGTACCTCTTCGACTGTGGAAACCGACTGGTCCGCCTGTTGGGCGTGCGCATACATGCCGGCCGACAGACTGGTCAGCAGAACTGCGGTCGACGCCCCGTTCAATAGGAACTTCATAGCCTTCCTCCCGTTTCGGTCATAGGACCTTCATTATTGTTAGAGTGAGTGTTGCAGTACGATCCTGAGCCCGTCAATAATCTTCACGCTCGATTTAATGAATTTAGTGCGGTGCAGCAGACGCGCCCCGTCG
Source organism: Hyphomonadaceae bacterium (assembly GCA_041987265.1). Classification (GTDB taxonomy): domain Bacteria; phylum Pseudomonadota; class Alphaproteobacteria; order Caulobacterales; family Hyphomonadaceae; genus IH12. Next base: position 21,331 of record JBHIWT010000011.1, on the reverse strand, counting down.
ACCGCCACGCCGGGTCAGCAGAAAACCGGCCCGAACCGCGAGGCCGAAGTATCAGATTGTCCGTTTGAGGATTACTTCAGCGCCCGGAATCCCGCGGCCATGAAGCGCGCCATGCGCTTCCTCACCGCCGGGAAATCGTCCGAGTGGCAAAGCCCGGACGACAGCCGGTCAATCCGGCCGGTGCGTGCAAGCGTGTTCATCAGTGCGCCCGTCACGAAATGATAGCCCCAGAAGATGTCCTCTTCCGAGTAGTCGGGAAGCGCGCGCTTGAGAATGGAGATGAGCTTCAGCACGACGGGATCAAAGTGCTGATCCATCAGCTCGGCGCCTTCTAGCGTATTGCTGACACGGGCGCAGAACGCGGCGTAATTCATCCACAATTCCCCGCCCTCGTAGTAAAGGTCGAGGTCTGTATCGAGGAAAGCGTGCAGCGCGCCCTCTACGGTCACGTCGTCGCCGGCTTCCTTCTCGTACTGTTCCAGCGCCTCCATGCGCCGCCCGCTGGTGACGCCGGCGCGACGCGCGAAAACCGCCTCGAACAGGTTCTTCTTGTCTTCGAAATAGTAGTGAAGAAGCGTCGTATGGATGCCGACCCGTTCGGCCACGTCGCGCAACGTGACGCCGTGCAGGCCGCTTTGCGAGAACAGATATTCAGCCGCGTCGAGGATCTGCTCGATGCTTTCGGCGCGTTGCTCGGCCTTGGTCCGCCGACGCCGTTTTGTGTTCGTCTGCGATTGCTTGGCCATTGCGCCGATCCTCATCTGACCGGGCAGACCGATCGCTCCTGAAACTTCAGCCGCCCTGCCCACTCAGGATATGGAACCAGCCTCGTAATCCTCACGCAATCGCAGCTTGTCAATCTTTCCCGTCGGCGCCAACGGCAGCGAATCAACTCGCAGAACGGCGTCCGGAAACCACCATTGGGCCACCCTGCCCTTGAGGGAATCGAGAACCATGTCTGCATCCAGCGACCGGCCCTGGTGTGTTTCGACGATCAACACGGGCCGCTCGCCCCACTTCTCATCGAGCCGCCCGATCACCGCGACCTGCGCGACGTCCGGAAGCGCGCCCACGATTTCCTCAATCTCGGCGGGGTTGATCCACTCCCCTCCTGACTTGATCAGGTCCTTCGCGCGACCGCAGATGGTGAGGTTGCCCTGTTCGTCCAGCTTGGCGAGGTCGCCGGTGTTGAAGAAGCCCTCTGCGTCCAGAGCGTCTTCGTCTTCAAGATAATACCGGTCGACGACGCTCGCGCCTTTCACCCATAAATGACCGACGACGCCGCGCTGTTCTTCGAGCGTGCGCCCATCGCGGTCTGTTAGCTTGATATCCAGTCCCATCACTGGCCTGCCGGACGCGCCCACGACGCCAGCGCCTGATGACGGCTGGGCGATGGTTCCCACCGGCGATAATTCGGTCATTCCCCAACTCGTCTGGATTTCCGCGCCGAGCCCGGCTTCAAGTCTGCGAAGCAGGCTCTCGGGACACTTGGATCCGCCGATCAGCACGCGCCGCAGGTTTGGCGTCGTCTGGCCAGTCGCCTCGAGATGCTGGACAACGCTGAGCCAGACGGTCTGAACGCCAGCGGCCAGCGTGACGTTTTCCGAGATCAGCAATTGCGCGAGCGAAGCGCCGTCGAGATGCCGACCGGGCAGCACCAGCTTTGCGCCGACCGCTGGCGCGGCGAATGGCAGGCCCCAGCCATTTGCGTGGAACATCGGCACCACAGCGAGAATCGCGTCGTCGCCGGTCGGCGCCAAGGCGTCGGCCTGCAGCGCGCGCAGTGTGTGCAGATAGTTGGAGCGGTGTGTGTAGAGGACGCCTTTGGGCCGGCCGGTCGTGCCGGACGTGTAGCAAAGGCCAGCCGGCGCGTTTTCGTCGAACGCACCCCATTGGGATGTCTCCCCGTGCCGCTCGAGCAGCCCCTCGTAATCCCAGACTTCCACGCTTGCGAGATCAGGCGTGACGGTCTGACCGTCGAGCAGGATCACGTGCTCGACCCGCGGGCACAGAACCAGCAATTGCTCCAGCAGCGGCACGAGATCAACGGCCACGGCGAGTACGCGTTCTTCTGCTTCCGCGATCATCGCCGCAAGATGCGCCGGCGTGAGGCGCGGGTTGAGCGTATGACAGATCATCCCCTCGCCCATCACGGCGAAATACATCTCCAGGTGATGCTGCGTATTCCAGGCCAAGGTGCCGACCCGGTCGCCGGGTTTCAGATTCAGCCGGTTGCGCAGCGCGCCGCTCATCCGGTTGCTTCGCTCGCGCAGTGCGGGATAGGTCACCCGCCCGCCGTTCGCGGTCACGATCTCCTGGCGATCGAACCACTTCGCGGCGTGGTCTAGAAACTTGTCTACGGTTAGCGGGTATGACTGCATGATTGTCGACCGGGACCTCGTCTAAAGGACCAATTCTGTTCCTGTGATCGTCATTCGGCGTCCAGCCTCGATCCGCGCCCGCAGCATTGCCGCCTGCGTGAGCCGGCCGAAAGCTCCGGCGCAATCAGGCCCATTCACCGGTATAGAGAATGCCCCATGATCTGAACCGTGAAACTAGTTATACATGAAGTCAATATTCACTGACTCGTTGATGAATAACTACTGCTTCTACGGCCCAGCGACAGGGTCGGTTGTCGCAATGGCGCGTCAGCGCCGAAACCGGCGCTGTGGCGGCCCGGCTGCGGGTGTTCGCTGCTGCGGTGACTAGCGTCCTCGCGCCGCCGCCAAATAGGCTTGGGCCTGCTGGCCGACGATGCTGACCAGATTGCCCATCGCGATGTCGACATCCACCATGTGCAGCCCCCAGGCGTGGTTGGGTCCGGCCGCCCGGACCAGTTCGCCGGCGATGTCGTCCGTGCGCGGATCGGACGGAACCGCGTTGACGCTGATCACGAGGTGATCGAACTCGCCGCGGCGCACGCATTCAGCGGACAACAGTCCGGGCGTCTTCACGAACTTGGTCGCAATGTCCTGGTGAGGCGTCAGCCAGTCCGGCTGGTTGGAGCCTCCTGCGGTGTTCAGGAAACCTCGGGTGAGAAAGTAGCTGTCCAGCGTCCCCTTCCCGCCTGCAAGGCTGGCCGGATTGGCGCAGACGGCGCGCTGTCCGTCGCGCGAGCGACCGAAGAACGTTTCCTCCGGAAGGGGGTTGCGGTCGCGAAAGCTCATGTAGGAGATGACGCAACCTGTCTCGGCGGCGCTGGAACAGACCGGCGTGCTCTTGAACGTGCCGCCGACCTTTTCGCCATCGGGAACATAGACCGGCGCGCCAAGGATCAGCGCCGAAACCAGGCGCTGATGCGCCGGCTGCCCCTCGATCTCCTCAGCCAGCAGCCTCGCGAGTTGCGATGATCCCTGGCTGTGCCCGATGAGAACGAAGCCGCGCCCGTCATTTTCGTGATTGATGTAATGGCGCCATGCGTCGAGGACGTCGCTGTATCGCCCGACGCCTTCCGGCAGCGGCTCGCCGACAGGTTGCGGACCGCCGGCGGATGACCGCAGCGCCGTTACGGTTGTTTGTCGATAGACCGGTGCGAACTGGCGGCAGACAGATCCGAAACGCGCAAACTGCAACTTGATGTCGTCGAACTCCATAAGGTCGGGTTCGAAGTCGCTCTGATAGCCCGGGTCGAGCGACACGGTCGGATAGAGGAAGAAACAATCCACTTCCGGATTGTCGGCCCTGACAAATCTTTCCCGCGACGTCTTGCCGTTCCCCGGGATCACGGTCGCATCCAGGTTGGTCTTGCAGATATTGGTCTCAAGGTCCGGACGGCACATCCAGAGCGCCGGGTTGGCGTAGTCCGCATGCGGAATTCTTGCGTCCGGAACCTGTGCGAACGCCGAAGCGCTGATCGCGGTGGCGGCGAGCATCCCAGTCGCCAGAAGCTTTCCTATGCGCATCGTGGTCTCCTCCTGAGGTCGATTGTTCTGTTGGGCCTATCAGTAGAAATGGCTGGCGGACCGCCGGTCGGTCGGCGCACGGCGCGCCTCACTGCGCATACGCCATCCGCGCGCGCGACTGGACGGCGAGCAGGGCCGTACAGGTGAACGAGATCAGGCACATAACGGCGAGATAGATCGCGATTGGCATGCTGGAACCGAACTGGGCGAACAACGCTGTCGCAATGATCGGGGCGAACGCGCCGCCAAACACCGAACCCAGCTGGTAGCCCAGGGACGCCCCCGAATAGCGGACCTCAACCGGAAACAGTTCAGCGAACAGCGCGGCCTGCGGTCCGTACATCAGACTGATCAGCAACAACTCAACCGTGATCGCAAGCACGACTGCCCATGGTTCGAGCGTCTCGATCAGCGGGAAAAACGCAAACGCCCAGACGCCGGTCAATGCCGCACCGAGCATGAACGGGCGCAATCGGCCGACATGATCGGAGATCCGGCCAAAGCCGATCAGCGCAGGCACCATCAACAGACTGCCAAACATGATGCTGCCGAGCAGCAGTTCGCGCGACAGTCCGAGGTCCGATGTGCCGTATGCGACGACGTAGGCGATCGCGACGTAGAAACAGGTGTTGTTCGCGATGAAGGCGCCGCCAGCCAGCAGGATTTCCTTGGGGTGGCTGATGATCACCGAGAGGATCGGCGACTTCTGTTTTTCCTGTTCCACCTTTTTCGCGGGCGTCTTCCTGGCGCTCTTGAATTCGGGCGAGTCTTCCAGACGCAATTGAACGTACATGCCGACGCCCACCAGCAGCAGGCTGAGGAGGAAGGGTACGCGCCACCCCCAGGTCATGAATGCATCCGGCGCCAGCTGCGCGCCGATCAGGAAGAAGATGAGATTGGCGAGCAGCACGCCTAGCGGAACGCCGATCTGGACAAAGCTGCCGAAGAAACCCTGCCGGTTAGCTGGCGCGCTCTCGATTGCCAGCAGCGCCGCCCCGCCCCACTGACCGCCCACGGCAAGGCCCTGGATGAAACGCAATACGACCAGCATGATTGGCGCGGCGACGCCTACGGATTCATAAGACGGCAGCAATCCGATCGCGGCGGTCGACAGGCCCATCGCCACCAGCGCAACGACTAGCGCCAGCTTGCGCCCGAACAGGTCGCCGTAATGTCCGAAAATGACGCCGCCCAACGGCCGGGCGATGAACCCGACCGAGAAGGTACTGAAGGCCGCGATCTGCGCCACGAAGGGCGGCAGGTCGGAAGGAAAGAACAGCTGCGGAAAGACCAGCGCGGCGGCCGTGCCGTAAATGAAGAAATCATACCATTCGATGGTCGCGCCTGCCGCAGCCGTCAGTGCGACTTTCACAATTGACGACTTCTCCTGGGCGTCACCCTCGGTCACAGCGCACCTCCCTGCACAGCTGCCTATGTCTTCGATCAGCTCACCCGCGATCGCTCGTGCGGGCGGCTTCTTTTGCCCGATCATCAGGCGCTCTTCGTTCTCCGTCAATACTCATTCTTGTTATAATGAATATGTTGGCAGAGACATCGCGATCGTGGACCGAAGCGGCCCTGCCTCCGCAGGCGCCGGAACCGAAGCTAATGCAGAGCCTTCGTGATGGTGGTCGATGCGCGCCGATGGTTGCTGACGCGCGCGAGTAAGCCCTCCCGGCACGTCACGCGGTCGGAGTGATCGCGACGGTCGAACCGCCGCCATGCGGAGTAGTCCGACGCCGGGTGGATCGGGCCCGCCCCGATCTAGAAGCTCTTGACGATTCCCAGTCGCACAAGCCTTCCGGTCGGGTTGGCGTTGAACGGATCGTAGTTCATGTCGAGGCGCGCGAATGGCGGGTCCTCGTCAAAGACGTTGATCACAGCCAGCGACGCCACGAGATTGTTTGGCAGGGTCAGTCGATAGACGAGGTCGGCCGTCAGGAAGGAATCGATCTTCTGACCTTCGGTGATCAGCACGTCGTTGGCCGGATCGTAGACGCCCGGACCCGAACCAGGCCCGTTTGGCCCCGGATTGGAATTCACCGGCGTCGTGAACAGCGCGGTGCGCTGGTCTTCATAGCCGTCGATGTAGTGCAACGCTGCGCGGAACGAATGCACGCCCACATTCAGCTCGGCGAACGCATTCCCCTTCCATTGCGGCAGCGGATAAGCGTTGGTGCCGTAATTGAGCAGGCCGACCGCATCGAAGCCCGGTTGAATATTGGCCACGCCGGCGACTGAGGTCGGATCGATCTCATAGTTGATGACGTAGCTGGCGTCGCCACCCACGGTCATCGCGCCGCCCAGGACGCCGTCGAACGTGTAGTCGGCGGCCGCATCCAGACCGGACGTTTCCACCCCCGCGCCGTTGGTCCAAAGCGTATTGATGCGCCGCAGGTTGGTTGTCGAACATGCGAGGCCGCCGAAGTCGAACCTCGCCTCGAGCTCGGCATATTCCGGGTTGCCGCAATTGCTTGGCGCGCCGGTCGGGAACAGCGCCTCGAACATCGCCGCCGACGGCTCCACGGTGATCGGATCGGAGAAATCAAACCGCCAGTAGTCCAGCGTCGCATTGAAATTGTCGCCGCTGAATATTGCGCCGATGTTGGACGACAGCGCCTCTTCCGCATCGAGGTTGGGGTTGCCCGCCGTCCGGATCTGCCGCAGCGCGCCACCAAGGAAGGACAGCGCCGTCAGCGGCGTTTCGATCGTGTGGACCGGAAGCGGCTCGCGGAAGCTGGTGCCGATCGACCCGCGCAGCGCGACATTGGGAGACAGCGTCAGCCGGGTCGACAGTTTCGGATTGAACGTGGTCCCGAAATCGCCGTGATCCTCGAAGCGCGCCGCCAGGTTCACCTCGAATGCGTCCGAGAACGGCAGGCTGAGCTCGCCATGCGCCGCGTAGGTGTCACGCTCGGCTTCGACATTGCGGTACTGCACATAGAAGGTCAGCGGTCCGTTGGCCGCGCCCGGTGTGGCGAGGCAGCTGTCGTCGCCGAAATCGGGTGAGTCGATGCACGGGTTTGCGTCGACATCATATAGCGGGTCGACCTCGACTTCGAGATAGGTGCGGCGGAACTGTACGCCCGCCGCCCATTTCACCGCGCCGCCGCCCAGCTCGATTGGCAGGTCGCCGTCCAGCACCGTGTCCCAGGTAAACAGCCGGGTGCGGCTGATTGCGTTCAGTTCAGGGGTGAGCCAGTCGATGAAGTCCGGATCGTTGTTTCCAAAGCGCGGATCGTTGGCGATCGCCGGATCGTAGGTCGGGTTTGCCTGTCCGGTGAAAACGTTGGTCTCGATCGCCGACGAGAAGGGGTTGAAGAACATGCACGGACCAACGCCGGGCGTTCCGCCGGTCAACGGACAATCAGGCCCGCCAAGACCGCTGAGGCTGCGCTGCAGGCGTTGAACCAGCGCATCGCGCGAGACCAGCAGGTTCTCGTCGACCGAGTACCCCAACGAGGATTCCCAGTTGACGCCGTTTGCAAAATTGCCCTCGAAACCTGCGGCGACGCGGAAAGCTTCGCTGGTATTCTCGCCGACCAGACCGTCATCATCGTAGATCGGATTTCCGCCGATCCCGTACGGCCTGAACAGGTAGGGGATGTAATTGCCGAATCCGTCCGGCGGCAGGCCGGGGTTCGCCGCGGCAAAGGCGACGGCCGCCGGGTTTGCGGTCGGGCCCGCTGTCGCAACGGTGAAGAAGCCCGGATAGATCGATGTCAGTGCGGTTGGCGATTGCAGCGCCGGCGAACTGGTCGAATTGAGGAACGGCACTTCTGTGCGGGCGAACAACGCCTCGGCGTGAAACGCCATTGTGTCGGACAGATCGAGATTGACCTCGCCATAGAGCTGCAGCTGGTCGGTCTCTTCGATCAGGTTGTAGGTCTGCGACAGCTGGAAGTTGCAGATCGGGATCGCGGCGATTGCGCTGAACGTTCCTTCCTGTCCGCACGTCGGATCGACAAACGCGCCAAGGCCGCCGAAATATGTTCCCGGCTGGCCATAGGGCGACCAACCGCCCTGGGGATTGCTGAGATATGGCTGCAAGCCCCAGTCGCGGTCGGCCAGCGCCAGTTCGCTGCGGTGCTGGTAGCCCGCGCTGAACAGCACGTTTGCACCCTCGCCCGTCCACCCCCAGTTCAGGCCCAGCCTGTATTCGCCGTCGGAATCCTCGATCGCGCCGTAGCTGGCTGACGCCTCGAAGCCGTCAAGATCCGTTCGGGTGATGAAGTTGACCACGCCGGCGATTGCGTCCGAGCCATAGGTGGCGGCGGCGCCGTCCTTGAGCACTTCGATTCGCCCGATGGCGGCCATCGGGAACAGGTTCACATCGGTGCCGTCGGTCCGCGGCGACGGCGTGAACCGCTTGCCGTTCAACAATACAAGCGTGCGGCCGGAGCCAATCCCCCTCAGATTGACCGTCGCCGTGCCGGTGCTGAGAATGCTCGCGCGCCCGTCGAACTGATTGCTCTCGCCGAGCGTCGCAGCGCTTGCGGGCAGTTGCTTCATCAGCTCGACGACGCTGGGCGATCCTTGCGCGGCGATGTCCCTTGAGGAAATCACGTTGACCGGCAGGGCGGCGTCTTCCGGCGTTCCGCTGATCAGCGAGCCCGTGACGACGATGACTTCCGCATCCGGATTTTCCTGTGCAGACGCAGACTCCGTCGACACGCCCAGCATGGCGAGGCCAGCGAAGCTGACGCCGCAGAGAAGCGCATTCTTGCGCATGATTTCCTCCCGCTTTTTCGCCCGTCCCCTCTTGCCGTTCGCGAGGGACCAGACAGCGCCGCCCTGCTGTGTGTTTTGGATCCAGATAGGATCCGATCCGGTTTGGATCGGCCAAATGACCCGTTATGGAAGGCGCTTCCGGCACAGTTAACGTCGATTGTATCCAATTGGTCAAGCGCTGAAGAGAAAATAGAGCGCAAATCGGCAGATTGTATTCAAATCCTGCACTTGTCCGCCGCCAGATCTGCCGCAGCTAGGCGGCGCCGAGCGCATCCGCGATCAGTTCCAGCTGCCCCTGAAGCATTGCGCGCCCGGGATGGGCGCGCGCCCCCGCCGCAGCAGCATGACGCAAAAGCTGTGTCTGTTCCGGCTCCATGATCGCCTCGGCGACCACCATTCCCGGACCAAGAGTTTCGGCTTTTACCGGCAATGGATCATCCGGCTGCATGCCCAGCGGCGTCGCATTGACGATCAGATCATATCCGCGCGGATCACCGTCGGAACGACGACAAACCAATTCGGGAAACGCATTCTGCAGTCGTTCGATCAGAGAGTCGGATCGTGCTTTGGTGCGATTGTGGATGGCGATCTCTGACGCTCCGGCTGCGCCCAGCGCAAACGCGATGGCGGCGGCGGCGCCCCCAGCGCCCGCAAGCAATACGCGCGCGCCGCGTGCGCTGATTCCGGACTGTTCCATCCCGGCGACAAATCCGGCGCCATCCATCATGTCGCCTTCCAGCCGCCCATCAGCCATGCGCCGGACGACGTTCACCGCGCGGCATTGTTGTGCGCTTTCGGTATGCAGGTCACACAGACGCCAGGCGCTTTGCTTGTGCGGCAGCGTGATCACCGCGCCGGAGACGTTTTCCAGCACGCGCATTTGCGCGAACGCCAGCTCGAGGTTCGCCGGGGCAACCAGCAGCGGCGTCATCACGCAATCGACGCCGCGCCGCTCCGCCAGTGCATTAAACGCCTGTGGCGTGCGGACGTGCGCGATCGGCCAACCATAAATGAAACAGATCCGGGTCTTGCCGCTTATGATCAACGGACGCCCGTTCCAGCCTCAGCGATATCACTGCGATAGCCAGCAATATCGTCATACTCGACGAACTCGAGGATGTTGCCCTCCGGGTCCCTTGCGAACGCCAGCCACACGCCGGGACGCACCTCCACCCGCTGGTCGCCGGTCAGCATCGCCGCCCTCCCCGCAAGCCGCGCCAACAATCCGGCGAGGTCATCAACGATGAACGTCAGATAAGTTGTATTGCGCTGACCAAGGATCCATTCGTGCGCAATTGGCGCCGCGGAGGGGCGATCCGGCTGGAGCAGCTTGATGCGTTCACCCCAGGGCGTCTGCAGCCGCGCGACCCGGTACCCGACAGGAGACAGCGCCGCCTCCTGCGCCTTGTCCGCAGCTACTGTGATGACATTCACCAGACCGAAGCCAAGGACCTCGACATAGAACTCGATCAACGCCTCGATGTCGCCGCAGCAAATTCCCGCCTCCATCGGAGCGCGCATCCGCATCTGAATTCCCTCTCGGCAACCCCATCGCATTTCGGCCCGTTCGCGTCCGCATGTGCGCCGGACTGGCGTCGGGCTCGCGACGGATCGGCCATGAATACGCTGTCAGGCGCAGAACCGGCCACGCGAAAATTGGATACAACATGGCGCTTAAGTCAATATTGTATCCAATATTGACTTCCGGCTGTGCGTACAGATGCGACCGTTCGGCAATTGTATGCAGAAATTCAGCCGTTTTTCCGCGGCGACCTTCGGCGGCGCGCCGGCGGCTGCGGGAAGATTTCCGCGTGCTGCTGGAGTTGAAGCCGGGTTCGCCGGATGTGGCTGGCGAGAATCCGGCCGGCCTCCTGCGTATCGCGGCGCTTGATCGCCTCCACCAGCAGACGGTGTTCGTAATAGATGATCCAGTTTCCCGTCGGCCAGATCAGCCCGATATAGGCGCGCCGATAGTGTTGCGTCGTATTCCAGTAATTCTCGACCAGAGACCGCAGCCGCATGGTCTTCGCGCCGCGATAGCTCGAGAGATGGAAGTCGCGGTCGAGACGCAGGAAGTCCTCGCTCTTGTCCGCTTTCTCGATCGCCAGCGCGGCACGCTCCAGTTCCTCGACATCAGCGTCGGTAAGGTTGGGGATGCTTTCAGAGAGCGCGAGCGGTTCGAGCAGTTCACGGATCTTGTAGATCTCCAGACACTCGTCGAGATCGAGCTTCGAGACGGAAGCGCCGCTATTAGGGACCAGGCTGACGAGCCCTTCGCTCTCCAGCTGGCGCAAAGCTTCGCGCACTGGAATGCGACTGGTGCCGAACCGGTCAGCCAGCGCTTCCTGTCCGATACGCTCGCCCGGCGACAATTTTCCGTCGAGGATCAGGTCGCGGATCTCGTTGGTCACCCGCTCGCTCAGCAGGTTCGCGCCACCGGCGGGCGTGCGGCTCGTGTTGTCAGGCATTGGCAGTCTTCGATTCCGGTGGGTCATCCAATCCAACGGAGTTTAGACGGCGCCGCCCGGACGCGCCACCATTCTCGCTGGCTGGCATTTCCGGACAAGAATCACCCGCCCCTGCTCCGCCAACTCGGTGACCTCAAGCCGGCTGGGCGGCTGGCCGACCGCATCAAGCCGTCCGTCCCTGACATCCCCAACTAGTTTCTCGAGCCCCGGCTCATCATTCGTTGGAACCCGACAATCGAGAGGCCGATGAACGCCCAACCGAGAATACGCAACGTCCGCGCCCAGGAACGCGGGCTGCCAGCTACAACCGCATAACCGGCGGGCCGAACGTCGCCGCAGGACCAGTCAGAAGCTACCGGCGCGTCGTCTGCAGAGACTTCCCAGGGATAGCTGGCCCGCACCAGGGTGCAGGTCCGCACCGGCGCGGCCTTGAAATCATCGATCCGGCCTTCATCGACAGCGAGTGAGAACAGCGGGACGGCATACGCGAATGACAACCACATTGGCTCCATCGAGCGCGACCAGTTTCCGTCGGTCCGATCAACTGGCGTCAATGACGGTGCCGGAGGCTGGTCAGTGGCCTGAGCACCCGTTTCCTCGACCGTCGCGGAATAACTGGCCCGGGCGAACGAGTAGCCAAGGTCTGCGTTGGCGGCGTGTTGCCCGATCAGGACATAGAAGCCTGTCGCGAGACCCAGCCAACAAAGGAACAGCCAGGGTAGATAGGTGCCAAACCCGATGATCAGCCCACCCGCACCGATCAGGAAATGCCACAAGACTGTCATGACACCGCTGTGAACGAGAAAGCCAAAGATAGCTCCTGCAAGCGGCGCGTACGTGAGAACTGTATCAACGTCGTGGCTGTCTATCGCGCCGAAACGCGCGAGCGGAAACACAAAGAGAAACGCAATCAACGACCATCCGATAGTCGCAGCCAACAGCCTCAAAAGTTCGGAAATCGTGCGCGTGCGGATTAGGCGGTCAGCGGCGTTGTAGATCCTGTAGCCGGCGAGTATAGCGGCCATGCGCCTGAACACGATGCTGGCGTCATCAGAGCGCCCTTCCGCCCTCAACTGCATATCGGCAGAGGCGTAGACGGCACTGTCGAATGGGCGCACGCGCCTGAAGAACTTCACCAGCCCGATACCGTACTTGTCCCCGTTTCCCCGGACCTCCTCTTCGCCGGGCCATGAGCCAACCTGACAATCCTGCAGGTCGATCAACGCCGGCCTGGCTTTTCGTCCGTCGTCCATCGGGTCATTTTGGGCGATCATCAGCCTCTGGACGGATGCGCCGAACAAGTTGACCCAGGCATCAGTTGACTTCCCCTTTGTCTCTTCTGTCTGATCGGTGTTCACCAGCGTTGGCAGAACGAAGGTCGAGACCTTCGCAGCTTCGAAGTTTCCTGAACGAAACTGCGCGCCGTGCACCTCCGCGGTATCGGGCGCCTTGTCGAATTCCCCTGACGCCTTCAGAGCGTGCGGGTAGCAGAGCTCAATAATACCCTGAACCTTGACGCCGCGCGCGTTGACCAGCCCCATTTCGCATTTGTCCAGCGAGCGCGGCTCGGGTACGCCGATCTCGACGGGTCCGACCGACAAGCCTGCCAGTTTCAAGTCGCCCTCGACCCCCATGAACTCCAGGTCCGCTTCGCAGACCTGTGTCCTGATCAGCTGTCGCGACAACGTTCGCTTGCCGGCTGGATCGGCTTTGGAGCCGTCTTCTGGTTCCGGCGGGCTCTCTTCATCCATGCGCCGCTCGGTCGCATCGGAGGGAATCGTAGGGTCCAGCTGAATAAATGACTTCAGGCTGACATCATTCCTGACCCGCATATCGGACAACACCAAGCGACCAAGTACAGTCGAATGGGAAAGATTCAGCTCGCCATCTAGTTTGCTGTTCGCCGCATTGAGATCGCCGATAACGATGGTTCGGCATTCATCGAACCCTGATACCCATCGATCATACTGCTCGGCGCCTACATTCGCGCGCACATACTCTCTATGCACGTCGCCGAACTCTACCCGGCTTCGAAGCTCCTCGATCTGAAGCACGTCGAACCCTAGGGTGGAGATCGATCCTCCGACCTGACTGCTCTCCAGATTCACGCCATCGCCGACTTCAGATCCAAAGACTTGAACACCGGCCATCTGCAAGTCTGCGCTCAACCGCAGCGACGACGCGTGCATCGCCTTGATTCTCGCGGGGAGGACAATGAGCTCGCTCACCTCAGCGCCCTGTCGCACGCCGTAAGCGGCGCGCAATACGAGTTCGGACGACGACGCCCCGGTAAGACGGACGGCGCCACCACATTGTAGCCCGACAAGGTTCAGTTGTTCGCGGCACCGAGCGCCATCGAGCCGGAGTCCTCCACCGATCCAGCTGATCGATAACGGATGGTCATCCTCGCTGCCCTCAACGCGTTGCTTTAGCCGCTGCTCCATCAGTTCGCGGCCATCGCATATATCGATTTGATTTTTCGCGAACTGCTGGAGCTCGCGCCATTCCGCAAGCGACTGTCCGAGCACAAATGGATAGACTTGCAGCTGCCTGGACACAGAGAGTGTCGCAAAGGTCGGTCTCGACCCGACGCTAAAGGATTGTCCGAATTCGACGGACGCGACCATCAGTTGCTCTGCAATGATCACGCCGGAAAAGTTGCATCCCGCTCGGATTCTGCTGCCGTGCAACTGCACGGAACCCAGAACCGCCAACGCTACGAACGCGTGTTGCTCGGCCCGGTATTTCTGGCAGCTGAATTCTCCCTTGAACGTGGCGCCGTCCGCTATGAGCCGCGCACGGAGCCCGCCCGGTGAGACCGCATGGTAAGGTTCGCAAACATATCTGTACTCGACGACGCTATCCGGCGGAGACAATTCCCTCTCCGCAACCAGCTTCACCTGCGCTGACCAGCTGCGAGCGCCCAATGACTTTCGCAACGTCTTTCTATGATGCGCTTCGTCTGAGGGGTCGTCCGCGCTCAGATTGGCCTCAACCTCACGCTGGAGTCGCTTCAACAGTGAACGTGGCGGGCCGCGTTGTTCCTGCTGCGCCACCGGCTCGATCTTGCCCACAGACGATGGATCCAGTCTTGAGATCACGACGCCGGCCAGGTTGGTGTTGCCGCCGATCTCGGACCCGGAAAGAACCAAGTTGCCGAGAACCACGGTTGGGCTTGGGGCCTTACCGATCACCTCTCCGCCGCCCTCCAGGTCGCAGTCGCCCTCGATCTTCATGTTGACGAGGTACAACACGCCCAGTTGCTCGGTGCGGTTGGGATCGGAGTCCTGCCAGTAGCGCGTGAAGAGCCTGAGCTCGTCGATCAGGTCCTTGCCCTCCTCGTCGGACTCGTCAGCCTCTTCGCTATCTTGCGACTTCGGCCTCTTCGTCGGGCTGGTGTAGATCGTCGATTGATCGACACCGAATTCAGCCGACGCGAGCAGAAGCGGCCCGACCCGAATCTGTTTCAGATGGAGGCTTCCTGTCGTCACCGCGTTCAACAGCGAGACCGATCCATGCGCACGCGTTCGCGAAAGGTCCAGGTCTCCATCGACGTGCACACCGCGCAAGCGCAACACAACCGGCTCGCCGCGCAAAGACTCGATCTGTGATGATTCCTTGACGAAAAGGCACTCGCGCTTTCGCGCCCCAACGCCCATGATTTCGCAACCCATAAACTTCAGGTCGCTGCGAAACTTGCTGTTTCTTCCCAGGACAGAACCGACGATCTGGCAGTCATCGAACTCCACCCTCCGGCGGAAGGTTGCATCCTCGATATCAATGTCCTCGATGAACTTGACCTGCTGGAACCTGAGCGGCAGGTCCCAGTCCCAGTCTTCGGAACCAGGGCTCGCCGACGCGGAGCCCGCCAATTTCGCCTTTCTCAGTTCGGCGACGGTCAGCTTTCCGTCGATCCAGACGTTCTGAAGCGTTTCTCCGGGATTATCCCTGAAGAACTGCAAAGCCTTCGCGACCGACCATTTCGGAGTCGAAGTGTCCCGCATCACAAACAATGTGCGCGACGGCAGCACCGTCGAGGGGTGGAAGCCGAAGACCGGAAGACCGGCTCGTTCCTCGAAGACGATATCTTCGTCTTCCAGCATCGAAACCATGCCGTCGGCCCGGACCTCCAGCGTGCCGATAAAGACGGTCCGAGCGTACATGACCAAAGCCCGGCAAAGAGCAATCTGAGCCCGCTCAGTCTTGTCGGATCTGGCCGGGGCGTCACCCTCCGTCTCTTCGCCTTCGTAGTCGGCCTTCTGATCGGTGGGTACGATCTCGACGGAGATTCCCAGCGCCTCCGGGTCCTCTGCTGAACTGGCGCTCTCCCATAGGCGGCGGCGCAGTCGTTTCATGGCGGCCGCGGAGCTGGACGCGGAACGCCCTCCGGGGAGGTCGCCGGAGGGTTGCACACCAAACATCTCGCTGAACAACTTTCGTTGCCGGCGGTTGATGTACTCAAGCGTCTCATCCTTGAGGTGTCGAACAAGCTGGCCGTCAAGGCCCTCGATCGTATTGGCGCCGCCCGCTTCCGCTACCAGCGTGAACGGTCCGTGCTCGCCCTCCAACGCTCCGCAGAACATGCGCAGGAAGGTTGCGACGGCGTGCTGGTATGCTTCAACTGACGCCTGCTCCTCCAGGTCCGGGCGCCGTTCCCGCCAGTCGGCGTAGGAGGACAGACCACCGAACGCCCGAGCGGCTGCGTGCATCGGCATCGATTTTCCATCGAGCAGAAACGCGTTTTCGCCGCCATAGATAACCAGCGCCGTTTCGATCGCGTTCGGATCGTTCCGAACGCCGCTTGCATCTGCGCTGTCGTCCTGCGCATCCCCGTTCTTCAGGAGGAGAGTGATCGAGCAGAGCCAGATCCCTTTCTTCGTAGGGCCAGCTACAGTGTCGAATGAGGTATAGATCTCGAGTGGTATCTCGGAGACGATCGGCGCCTCACGATCTACGGCGGACACAATGGAAGCGACGTCAGCATTAAGCGCCGCCAGATGATCAATCGTGGCGAGCGCGGCTTCGTTGTCGAGCCGATATGTCGGCGACTCGACCAGACCCCGGATAAGCATGGCCGAGTGTCCCCCGTTTGTATTGCGTCCCTGTCACTGCTTATCCGACGAAGCCGCAATGAGTCAAAGTCCGCGCTGACGAACAACTGCACACGCGTCGGTTGTCAGCCGGAGCGAAAATTACGACGACTTGATGACAGCACTCGCCAGCGCGCCGAGTCACGCCGGGATGCATCGGCCCATGGCTGCAGGTTCCCCGCTTGGCTGTCAGAACTGCGGCGCGAACGAGAGACGCACGTCAGGCGCTTCGCCTCATTGCCCGCATATCGGGGAGCCCGCTACCCGAAGTGTCCACCCCGAGAGCGTGCGCGATCCCGGCGTAGGTTTCCGGCTCGGTCATGTGGCGACCCGGCTCGGGCGCGCCGGTTTCGGGATTATAGCCGTAGGTCAACAGCGTCGTGCGATCGACGCCGCCGAGTACGTTCCCGCCATTCACGAACGGTGAAATGAGAAGCGAGCCGTTGTTGAGATCGTGCCCGGATCCAAACGTCATTGCTCCTGCCGGTCGCCTGCGTGTCCGCCCGAACTCGGTGGCGACGTAGATCATCGAGCGATCCCAGTAACTCTGGCCGCCACCAAACTCTTCGCCCTTCAACAGCGTGATCAGGCGATCGGCCGTTGTGAGGATCCGGTTCCACATCACAGCCTGCACTTCGCGGTTGGCCTGATGCGAGAAATCGAAAGAGATTGGCGGATTGATGATTGCGCCTTCGCTCTCCTTGGTTCCGGCCTGGAAGCTTTCGATGGTCGCCCCTGGCCTGAATACGGCGCTGCCCTCCGGTCCGATGGTGACCGTTACCGAAACGCCATACCGGATCAGAAGGAAAGCCAGAGCAGCCTGCGCTTCAAGCGGATCGAAATCATAGCTCGGGAAGGCGGCGCGCACTTTTTCCGCGAGATCGGAACCCTTCAGTCCGTACTCTGACAACGGCATGCGCTCGGAGTCCGGAAACAGCATGAGCTTCGTGATAAGGTCTTCCGCTTCAACACCGCGCAGCGCGTCGCCGCGGATCTCGCTCCAGTGTTGCAGCCGCTTGGATCGCTCAAACGTCCTGAAGAACGCCGAGTTCGGATCCAGCCGCTCGTTACGGAAACGCCGAGCTCGTTCGAACTGCTCGCGACTGGGTGCGCCGTTGACGCCGTTGTAGCCATCAAGCGACAGCGGCCAGAGGTTTGGCGTCGGCGCTCGTTCCCCGTAGGCGTAGGCTGGCAAAGTGTTGTCGGTTCCGCGTTCGGTATATCCGGTGCCGTTGACCATGTGGACGTTCGGGATCGGGTAGCCAGCTCCATAAGTCAGCGCGGTCGCTTCCTGCAGGGTCCGTCCCTTCCAGGCGGCGTTGCCGTTGATCGAACGCATTTGGGCAACGAAATGATTCACGCTGGTGCCGGTATGCGTGACGACCATCATCTCATTGTTGTGCTTCTTCACGAAGTTGGACTGATTGGCGCTGAAGGCGGCCGGTATGGCGCCCAGTCTCGGGCCGCTCAGATCGATCGCGTTGAAAGACCCGTAGGTCTGCACCAGACTGTCGGGATATGCATTGACCTCTGAAGGGTCGGTACAATCCGATTCCCGCACTGAAAGGAATGAGTCGACCATGTTCGCGCCGCCGAAGGCGCTGAGGACGATCAGGAAGCGTGGGTTCTTCGCGCGCTCAACCGCCTCCTCAGCGTGCGCGACATGCGGGATCGAACTCGCGAATGCAGCTCCCGCGCCTGTTGCAGCGGCGCGAAGGACGTTTCTGCGGGACCAGTTGTTCTTCATCTCAGCCTCTGACTTTCCGCGGTTCGCAATCAATAGAAAATGGCTTCCATGGAGGAAGCGACGGCAAAGCACGCCAGCACGGTCCAATCCCGCGCGATGGTTTCAGCGTCGTCCGCGCTGGCGGCGATCTCGTCATGAAAGGCGACAAGCTGAGCCGTTTCGGCGGGCGTGGGATCGCGCCGCAGAACGCCTGCGTAAATCCCGTTGGCGGTCTGTTCGAGCCATGCGCGTTCGGTTCTGCGCGATCCAGCCAAGTTGCCCGGCCGGTAGAGAACCGCTGCCTCCGGGTCGGCGACATCCAGCTGCACGCGATTGGTGCAGACATTGAGCGCCAGCCGGTCATAGGCGATCGGGGCGGTCAGCGCTTCGACCTCCAGCGGCTCGTTCACCAGCAGGTTCGCCGCCTCGACGCCACCGAGAACGATGCGGAACGCGTCGGAGAAGCAATCATACTGTCCGAGTTCAAGACAAACCGACTCGCGCGGCACCGCCAATCCATCGGCAAGGTCGCGCAGGTAGCGGTCGCCGTCCTTGAACTTCACGCGAGGATCCACCGAGGCGACGGGCGCGGGCTCTGCCGCCTCAAGCGCTGCGCTCGTTGATGGTCCCTCCACGCCGGCACAACCGGCGAGCGTCAGGCCAAGGCTCATCAGGATGACCGGAACCAAGTTCTTCATCACGCCCTCCTATGGTCTGCCGTAAGCGTTGGTCAGGACCAGCGCATGGACCATGCGTTCAACGCGGTAATCATGGGCCGTCGGCGACTTGAGATCCCGCCACAGCTGGTTGTATTCGGGCTGGTCCTGGATTGTCGGTTCGCGACCGACCAGCAATTTCCAGTAGTCAAAGACCACCTTCTTGGCGAAGGCGTCGGAATTGGCGGCAATGTGGGCCATCTCGACCAGGTCCTCGGCCTGCTGGCCAAGGATCACACCGCTCTTGGGCGCTTCGGCGACACGGGGGCCGTCCACGCGGATGTAATCCAGCAGACGTTTGTCGTCATATGTATAGAAGCCGCTGATCCCGTTGTAGGGCGTGAAAGCGTACGCCAACGGATCGAGCGTGGAGTGACAGACTGCACATTCCGTCGCGCCGACGCCTTTTGAATCATAGTCCGCCGGCTCATGAGCTACCGAGCTCAGTCCCTGCATCTTGGCGATGTCGTATCCGAGGTAGGCGCGGTAAGCCTGCGCCGCCGTTGTGCGCGGAATTGACGTGAACATGGTGTGCACGGCGGCGAACCAGCGCGTTGTCATCATGCCCGCTCGCTTCTCGACCGGGACGTTCTGCTGGGTGCCGCGATCGCGTTTCGCCAACTCCGCCTCGGGTATCTTCTCCAGCAGAACCGGATCGTCACTCACCCGTTTGACGAAGTATTGCGCCGTCAGCAGGTCGCGCACATCGCGGTCGCCTGAATTGGCGTAGGTGAACAGGTTGTAGTCGTCGTCGTAATCGCCCAGCGGAACCGGTCCGGGATTGTCGCCGGACTTGACGGTGTGAGCCGGGCGTATCTTGGCGTTGGCGATGTTCCACACTGCGCCGTGCCGCCCCAACCAGTAGCGAGAGCTGAGACATGTATTGACGGCCTCCCCGATTTCGGCGCGCCAGGCGGTCTCATCGTCGGCGATCTGCCTGAAGGCGTCCATCTCTGCCTTCGTCGGAGATGCGCCGCAGATGTCCATCTTGATCTTGCGATATGCATAGACGGGATCGTACCTGCATGCGTTCCAGCGCGCGGTCTCGCTCTGCGCTTCCTGCTCACTTGAACACGCCAGTGTCATCGGGATGCTGTCGGCGCTGGCCATCTGGGCGCCCGCATTCAGTTCGGCGATGTTGGAAAACCCATCGTCATCGGCGTCGAGACCTTCGATGGCTTTGAGCGCTCCCGGCAGCGCCTTCAGAAATTCCGCGTCGCTCAAAGGCCTTGCGGCGCCGGGAAGAATGCGTTGTTCCAGCATCGCTCCATAGCTGTTCCGCGCAGGGGCGACGGAATGGCAGGTCGTGCATTCGGCGAACCCCGTCTGACAGGCTTGTGAGTCCGGGTAGGTCTCGCAGAATGCGAACGGGGCCGGCGGCTTGGCTTCAGCCGGCGGCGGAAGCAGCATTGTCGATCCGATCGAACCGCAAATCGCACCGGCGCATATCAATCCAGAGAGCGCGAACGACTTGCCGGTCACTGCGAAGTGCGATCTGGCCATGTGAACCCCTCTCGGTTGCCGCGATGGTCAGACAAATTTGTCTACGCAATGGACCGCGCCAGATTGATCCAAATCAAGCTGCGCCCGAGCCGCGCTCATAAATATTTCGTGTTGGCGCGCTCTTATCGCGGCGTCAGTTCATTGCGCATGACCCGAGACTTCGCTCCCATCGCGCCGATCCTGGCGCTCGCCCTGCTCGTCGGCGCGGGAACTTCAGCGCTTGGGCAGACAAGCGTTCGGCCCGACGCAGAGTACGACCTGCAGCTGCCCGCTTGGGTGCCGCAGCCGCCCTCCGACCCATCCAATCCCCTGTCCGAGGCAAAGGTCGAACTTGGGCGGCGGCTTTTCTACGATGGCCGGCTGGCGAGTGACGGTTTGCGTTCGTGCGCCAGCTGCCACCGGCAGGAGCTGGCCTTTGCGGACGAGTTGCCATTGTCGTGGGGTGTGACCGGCCAGTTGACCACGCGCAATACGCCTATGCTCGTGAACCTGGCCTACTTCGCGCGGTACACATGGTCTGATCCACGCGTGCAATCGCTTGAAGCGCAGGCGCTGAACCCGATGTTCGGTCAGCACCCTGTCGAGATGGGGATGGCGGGCCAGCAGGAACATCTGATCGCATTGCTGTCCGAGGACGCCGGATACGCCGAGCTGTTCGAGCAAGCCTTCCCGGAGTCCGGCGGCGCGGTTTCAATTCCGACGATCACCCAGGCGCTCGCCGCGTTTGAACGGACCCTGCTTTCGTTCGGCTCGCCCTATGACCGGTATCGATACGGGGGAGACCTCACTGCAGTTTCCGAATCGGCGAAGCGCGGTGAGGCGTTATTCTTCAGCGACAGGCTGCAATGTGGGACCTGCCATCCGGCGCCGCATTTCACTGACGCCGCACACACAGACGGGGCGAGCGCGTATCACAACACCGGCTTGTACAATATCGATGGGCAAGGTGGTTACCCGCCGCGGGACGTCGGGCTGGCGGGAATCACGGGCAAGCCGGAGGACATGGGCAAGTTCAAGACGCCGTCGCTGCGAAATATCGAAGTGACCGCACCTTACATGCACGACGGATCGATCACCTCGCTCGACAGCGTACTCGACCACTACGCGGCCGGCGGACGGACCATCTCCGAGGGCCCGAACGCAGGCGTGGGCAGCGAGAGCCCGCTCAAGAACCTCTTCATCCACGGCTTCGAGC
>JBHIWT010000010.1:0-37076 GCA_041987265.1 Hyphomonadaceae bacterium | reverse complement strand
GACTCTGCCCCGAGCTGGGTCGACCTCGACGGCGACGGTCTCCTCGACCTCGTGGTGGGCGAGCGGTGGGGCGGATTGAGCTTCTTCGCCAACGTGGGCAGCGCCGAGAACCCGGAGTTCGAGGAACGTTGTGATGGTCGCGAGAGCTTTGAGTGGACTAACGACGAATTATATTTCGATGCCACAGAAGCATGCCCGACTGAGGGCGCGGGCACCAACCCGCTCCACGGGATCGTCTGTACGTCGGTGCCCGGTTGGTGCACCCCGAGCTGGGGCGACATCACCGGCGACGGGTTCCTCGACCTCGCCCGCGCACCGACCTGCAACTCGTCTTCCTCCCCCGTTTCTTCCCTGGTCGCCCAAGGACTCGATCGGGCTCAAGAAGGCCGCCGAAAAAATTGCCCTGCGCCAGGCCGAGGAAGCGGCTCGCCGCGATACCGCTCTTCTTCAACGGCTCAGCGATGGTCTGAAACGCACATCATCGCGATTGGGCGATGGGCTTGCGTCGGCGTTCGCCGGACGCCGGATCGACCAGGACGCGTTGGACGAGTTGGAAGATCTGCTGATCATGTCCGACATGGGCGGCGCTGTGGCGTCTCGCATCACCGGCGCGATTTCGAAGACCCGGATGGACAAGGATGTCGGGGCCGATGACATCCGCGCGTCAATCGCTGAAGAGATTGCAGAGATCCTCAAGCCGCGCGAGGAAGTGGTCGATTTCGCAGATGGCCCAAGCCCGCGCGTCGTGTTGTTCGTCGGAGTGAACGGCTCGGGCAAGACAACGACGATCGGCAAGATCGCATCGAAGCTCTCCGCGCAGGGCGCCAACATCCTGATGGCGGCGGGCGATACGTTCCGCGCCGCTGCGGTCGAACAACTGAAAGTGTGGTCTGAACGCGCAAACGCCACCTTCCTGTCCCGCCCGGATGGCGCGGACGCATCCGGGCTGGCCTTCGATGCGGTGGATACGGCCAGGAAAGACGGGCACGATCTCGTTCTGATCGATACTGCCGGCAGGCTGCAAAACAAGTCCGAGCTGATGGATGAGCTGGCCAAGGTCGTGCGCGCGATCCGCAAAGTCGACCCCACTGCGCCGCACGATGTCATCCTCGTTCTCGACGCCACGGTTGGACAGAATGCGCTGTCACAGGTGGAGGCTTTCCGTCACACAGCGGGCGTAACCGGTCTGGTGATGACCAAGCTGGACGGCACGGCCAAGGGCGGCGTGCTGGTGGCGATCGCCGAACGCTATGATATCCCGATCCACTTCGTCGGCGTCGGTGAAAAGGCCGAGGACCTGCACCCGTTCAGCGCGCAGACCTTCGCGCGGGCGCTGGTGGGTCTTGGGCCAGCGGATTCCTGAGTTTGGACTCAGCAGCCCTCGCAGTGCTTCTCGGCCTCGGGTCAGCGATTACGCTGGCTAGCGCGAACGCATTCGTGAAAGCGTCGGGCGACGTCCTGATGTCGCGCGCCGTGTTGTCTCTGTCTGGTGCGGCGATGGTCTTGCCGGCGGCGTTTTTCGTGCCGCTTCCCACCGCGCAGACTTGGGGCTTTCTTGCGCTCTCGTTGCCGGCGCATTGGTGCTATCAGGCCGCGCTGATCCGGGCGATGCATCGCGGCGATCTTTCGCTTGTCTTCCCTGTGATGCGCGGTTCGGCGCCGTTGCTGACCGCCTTCGGCGCGATGATCGTGCTTGGCGAATCCCTCGCGCCGCTCGCGATTGCCGGTCTTGTCATCGCCAGCCTCGCGACGATCGTCTTCGCCCTGCCCGAGGCCGAGCGGATCGGCGACGCTTCTGTCCGCCGGGCGGCGTTGTTCTGGGCTGTGATCACCGGGATCGGAGTTGCGCTCTACAACATCATCGACGCGCAGGGCGTTCGCACCGCGCCCAGCCAGTTCACCTTTATCGTCTGGCTGTTCCTGCTCGACTGGATCGGGCTCAACACGTTTGCGCTGTTGAACCGCAAGCGCGCCTATTTTTCCGGACTTGCAGCCAGATGGCGCTATGGCGCCGCGGCAGGCGGGCTTTCGGTGCTTTCGTTCGGCATGGCGCTCTATGGCTTTTCGCTGGCGCCAGTGGCCTACATATCGGCGCTCAGGGAAACCGCCGTCGTATTCGGCGCGCTGCTGGGCTGGATCTTTCTCAAGGAGGGTTTCGGCCCGCGCCGGACCCTGGCCGCGTTCGCGCTTGCGGGCGGCCTCATCCTGTTGCAGGCCGCCTAGCCCGGACTGGGCAT
This sequence comes from Hyphomonadaceae bacterium, assembly GCA_041987265.1. GTDB lineage: Bacteria > Pseudomonadota > Alphaproteobacteria > Caulobacterales > Hyphomonadaceae > IH12. The sequence continues at coordinate 34,839 of JBHIWT010000010.1, read as the reverse complement.
GAGGGGTTGTATCCCCCCGCCCCCAACCGCTAACTGTGCAACCGTCCCCACTCAGCGAGCGTTGCGAGACTCACATGACAGATACGCCACGTTCGAACGATGACGGCTCCGGCGCCGCAGCCGCGACCAAGAGCGCAGGAAATCTGTGGACGGATATCGGCCCGGTTCTGTTCTATGTCGTCGTTTACAACGTCCTGCTGCGACTGCCGGAGGGCAATGCGCTGTTCAACAAGGAAACCGCGCTCTACTGGGCGACGGGCGTATTCGCCGCCGCTATTCTTGGCGTCATCGGCTGGACCATGGCGCAGGGACGACGCATTCCGCCAATGCTGCTGATCACCGGTGTGGTCGTCGGTGTGTTCTTCGCGATCGGCGTCGCGCTGCAGGACAAGCAATTCCTGAAGATCAAGCCGACCATCATCAATCTGCTATTCGCAGGCACGATCCTCGGGAGCCTGGCGATCGGACGCAATATCTGGAAGACGGCATTCGAACACGCCTTCCAGTTGCCCGACCATGCCTGGAAGGTGTTCGCGCTGCGGTGGGCTGGTTTCTACGTCTTCCTGGCCGGCCTGAACGAAGTGATCTGGCGCAACTTCTCGGAAGAGTTCTGGATCAACTCCAAAGTCTTCCTGCTGATCCCCATCTCGTTCATCTTCATGCTGGCGAACCTGCCCTATCTGATGAAGCACCAGATCACCGGAGAGAAGTCCGCTAGCGAGGGCCCCGGATCGGATGCGTGAGCGCTTCGGTGCCGGGCGGGTTTCCGCCTGGCGCGAAAACTTCCTGCTCCCGCGTGCGCCAATACTGCTCCAGCACCCAGGTCACTGACGGAAACGCAAGTTCGTCTCGCGGTATGTCTTCCCAGTCGACCAGCCGCACGTCCTGGCTTTCCGGTCCTGCGCGCGGCGTATTCAACAACCTTGCGCGGAAGAATATCTGCACCTGCGAGATGCGCGGGATGGAATAGACCGCCAGCAGCGGTCCAAGCTCGAGTTCCGCGCACGCTTCTTCGCGCGCCTCTCGCCTGGCGCCCTCCTCAACCGTTTCGCCCTGCTCCATGAAACCTGCCGGCAGGGTCCAGAACCCCCGCCTCGGCTCGATGTCCCGTTTGCAGATCAGGATGCGGCCCTCGTCGTCCGCCGCCACAACGCCAGCGACGATCCGCGGATTGATGTAGTCTATAAAGCCGCAGCTATCGCAGACCCGCCGCTCACGATCCTCGCCCGGGGGCGTCCTCAGCGAGAACGAAACTGGCGGATTTTCTTGTGTCACAGGCGTTCCTCGACCTCATCGTTTCCGGGCACGGATGAACCGACAAAAAAGCGTCACCCTAATGTGCTTAAGTCCCGCTCGTTAGGCATGCGCGCATGCAGGCTGCCGGGGCGGGATATGGACATGGCGACCGACACCATTCGGCGACCAGACAGGACGCCGCCTCCCGTCGAGGACGAGTATCGCCTGTCGCAATCGCCGTCACAACTCCTGCGGCGCGCGCAGCAATACGTCACTGATATCTTCGCGCGCTCGGGAATGTCCGACAATGTCACTCTGCGCCAGACGGTCCTGTTGAGCGCTGTCGCGGAAACCGAGGGCGCCAGCCAGTCTGAACTGGTGCGCGCGACAGGGGTCGACCGATCGACGCTCGCCGAAATGGTCGCGCGGATGGAACGCAAGGGCCTGCTGACGCGCAAGAAGGACCGCCAGGACGGGCGCGCCAAGCGCGTCTGGCTGACGGACGCCGGTCGCAAACGGCTCAACCAGGCCTTGCCGGCGATGCAGGCAGTCGACGACGCACTGGTGTCCTTGTTGCCGCGCACCCGGCGCCAGCCGTTCCAGAGCGCGCTCGAAGCCATCGTGCGGGCCGCGGCTGACGCCCAGCTCGCTGAAATGGAAGACGCCCGCGAAACCAGGAAGAAGTCTGCGAAAAGCGCCAAGGATGCCAAGCCCGCCAAGAAGGCGAAGAAGCGCAAGAAGAAGCCCAAGCGTTAGCCCTGATTGGCGCTCGGCGGTTTGATCGCCTCGCGATACGCCTTCAGAAACTCCGAAGCGCGCGCGTAATCAATCGGGCTGCGCATCGACTTGATGATCATCCCATTGCGGTCGACGAGAAAGGTCTCCGGCACGCCGGCGATGCCGAATGCGATCCCGGCGTCGCCCGTCGGATCCATGGCGACGACATCGAACGGATCGCCGTCGCGCGCGAGCAATTGCCGGCCAAGACCCTCATCGTCCTTGTAGAGAACGCCCACGATGCGAACACCCTGCTCTTTCAGGTCCAGCAGGACCGGGTGCTCCGCGCGGCACGGCGTGCACCATGTCGCCCAGAAATTCACCAGCGCAACGTCCTCGTCCTCGGCGAAATTGTAGACGCCGCCAGCGAGCGTCGCCATGTCGACGGATGGCGCCGGGCGCTCAGGCGATGCGAACGTGTCGGTGTTCGGATCGTCCGTCGTCAGGCGCACAGTTGCGATGGCGACCAACCCGACGAGAATAGCGAGCGGAATTATCGCGAGCCAGCGCTTCATGACGCATCGCCTCTTGCGCCAGCCTCTCCCTCAACCGCCTCCAGCCGCCGGCGCGCTTCGCGTGCGCGCCAGATGGTCCAGACGCCAAGACCAACAAGGATCGCGGCGGCGATGGCGTAACACGTCCAGACGTAGGGGGCGTATTTATCAAACTCGGGCATCAGCTCAGGCGGCTCCGGCCAGCTTGCGCTGCAGCAGCATTTCGGCGCGGGTCATCATCACCTCCGAACGCATGTTGAACAGGGTGAGGCCGCCGAACAGGCTGAGATAGCCAAGCGCAACGACATACATTGGGATCTTGAAGCCATAGGTCGCAGCGTCGTCGCCGGTGAAGAAGGTGCGGGTCTGGTGGAGCGTGTTCCACCATTCGACCGAGAAGTGGATGATCGGCAAGTTGATCGCCCCGACAAGGCAGACAATCGCCGCCGCTCGTGCCGCCTTCTGCGGCGTCTCCATCGCGTTCCAGACGGCGATGTAGCCCAGGTAAATGAAGAACAGGATCAGGACAGACGTCATGCGACCGTCCCATTCCCACCAGGTGCCCCAGATCGGATAGCCCCAGATCGACCCGGTCAGCAGGCACAGCGCGGTGAATCCCGCTCCGATCGGCGCAGCGGCCTTGGCTGCGACATCAGCAAGCGCGTGGCGCCAGACGATCGAAATGAAGCTGGCGACCGCCATGAACGCGAAGACGAACATGCACAGCCAGGCGGACGGCACGTGCACGAACATGATCCTTGCGGCGTCGCCCTGGCGCGCATCGGCCGGCGCCTCGTAGAGGCCGAGATAGAGCCCCCACAAAATCAGCGCTGCGCCAAGAACGGTGAAGATCCACGCGAATGGCTTCGACACGCTCATGAAGCGGTGGGGGTTTGCAAATACCGACAGGACGTCCATTCCTGCTCCTTCAGGCGTTTCCATCCACGCACCAATCAAGCGCGCCAACTGGCCCTTATCTAGTCAATCGCGGTCCGCAGGGCCATTGCGGATGCGAACGGCGCGAGCGCCAGCGCGAACAGAGAGACCGCGCCAGTGAAGCGAAGCGGCGTCCACCAGTCGCCGCCCGCAGCAGCGCCATAGAGCGCAGCCGCACCGAAAATCATAACCGGAGCATATAGCGGCAGCGCAACAAGTGTAATCAACATTCCGCCACGTCGCACGCCTGCGGCCAGCGCCGCGCCGATCGAACCGAACAGGAAGAAGGCCAGCGAACCGACGATCGCGATTACAACAACCAGCCCGATCGCCGCCGGCGGTCCCTGCAACATCACCCAGAGCACCGGTGACAAAAGCGCGAGCGGCAGGCCGCTCGCCAGCCAGTGCGCCGCGGCCTTAGCGGTTGCGATCGCCTCCAGCGCGAGCCCGGACACGGCGTAAGCGTCCAGCGTGCCGTCCTCGAGATCGGCCTGGAACAGGCGCTCCATCGGCAGGAGGCTCGACAAAGCCAGCGCGATCCAGATCACGCCGGGGCCGGCAGCGCGCAGGATCTCGGTTTCAGGACCCAGCGCGAGCGGCGTCAGGCTGGCGGCGCCAGCGAAGAAGCCGAGCGGCAACGCCGCCCCGCCCCCGCCGGTCCATGCGAGTCGCAGCTCACGCAGAAAGACAGCGAGAAATCCGTTCATCAGGCAGGCTCGAATTGACTGACATCAAGTTTGCGTGCGTTCGCGAAACCATCCCCATGCACCGCCGCCACGATCAGTCCGCCGGAACCGAGATGTTCGGCCGCCAGCTCGCGCACAAGGGTTGAGCCATCCGCATCCAGCGAAGCCATAGGTTCGTCCAGCAGCCAGACCGGGCGCGGGTCGATCAGGAGGCGAGCCAGTGCGAGGCGCCGCTTCTGGCCGGCGGACAATCCCCTCCCCGGCGCCTCCAGGCGCTCCTTGAGACCCACGCGTTCGAGTGCACCAAGCGCCGCCTCCGCGCCATGGCCGAGAAAGCGCGCCCAGAACATCGCCTGCTGGCGGGCCGTCTCGTTTGGCTTGATGGCGTCGGCATGGCCGAGATAGTGGCGAAAGCGATCGTTTGTCGCTCCGTTGTAGGTGACGGAGCCCATTTCCGCGCGCGTCAACCCAGCCAGAATACGAAGTAACGTGGACTTGCCGGACCCGTTCGGCCCGCGCAGCTCCAGGGTTTCCCCTCCAGCCACCTTGAAGCCCACCTTGCGGAAGAGCACGCGGTAGCCTCTCGAAACAGCAAGATCTGCGGTTTCCAGCCCGATTTCCGGCCTTTGCAAGCTCAAATCCCCGCCGCCTCTGTCACGATTTGCAGAACCTGTCGCGCTAATATACGAACGCGCCCAAGCACAGGGACAACTACCAGATTCTGGGCGGTTTCCCCTGTTTCATCATCTAGTCTTTCCATCAGGGGTTGTCTCGCCATGCCGTCCCTCGACAGCTTCAAGTCTCGTCAGACCCTCACGGTCGGAGCGAAGTCCTACACCTACTACAGCCTTGAAGCTGCGGAGCAAAATGGGCTGGGCGATGTTTCTCGCCTGCCCGCCTCGCTGAAGGTTCTGCTTGAGAACCTGTTGCGCCACGAAGACGGCAAGTCGGTCACCAAGTCAGATATCGTCGCCTTCGCGAACTGGATCAACGACCGTGGCTCCGCCCAGGTCGAGATCGCCTATCGCCCGGCGCGCGTATTGATGCAGGACTTTACCGGCGTTCCCGCGGTGGTCGATCTCGCCGCGATGCGCGACGCTGCCGCCAAACTCGGCGCCGATCCCAAGAAAGTGAACCCGCTGGTCCCCGTCGATCTGGTCATCGACCACTCGGTGATGGTCGACAATTTCGGAACCCCGGGCGCCTTTGAACAGAACGTCGCCCGCGAGTACGAGCGCAACGGCGAGCGCTATGAATTCCTGAAGTGGGGACAAGGCGCGTTCGACAATTTCCGCGTTGTGCCGCCCGGCACCGGTATCTGCCACCAGGTGAACCTCGAATATCTCGGCCAGACCGTCTGGACGGCGAAGGATGGCGACGGCGAAGTCGCCTATCCCGACACCTGCGTCGGCACGGACAGCCACACCACCATGATCAACGGTCTCGCCGTTCTCGGCTGGGGCGTCGGCGGCATCGAGGCGGAAGCAGCGATGCTCGGCCAGCCAGTGTCGATGCTCATTCCGGAGGTCATCGGATTTGAACTCTCCGGCAAATTGCCCGAAGGCGCCACGGCGACCGACCTTGTGCTGACAGTTACGCAGATGCTGCGGGCGCGCGGCGTGGTCGGCAAATTTGTCGAGTTCTATGGCGACGGTCTGGACAACCTCTCGCTGGAAGATCAGGCGACGATCTCGAACATGGCGCCGGAATACGGCGCGACCTGCGGCTTCTTCCCGATCTCGAAAGAGACAATCACCTACCTGACCGCAACCGGCCGCGAAGCCGACCGGGTCGCGCTCGTTGAGGCCTACGCCAAGGCGCAAGGCATGTGGCGCGCGGAGATGGCGACGCCGGTCTTCACCGACACGCTGTCGCTTGACCTGGCCGATGTCCAGCCGTCGATCGCCGGGCCCAAACGCCCGCAGGACCGGATCGTGCTTTCCGACGCTGCCGACGCCTTCGCCAGTGCTCTGGCGGGCGAGTTCAATCGCGCCGAAACAGCGCTGGACCGCGCGAAGGTCGAGGGTGAAGAATACTCGATCGGCAACGGCAACGTGGTCATTGCGGCGATCACCTCATGCACCAACACATCCAACCCGTCCGTGCTGGTTGCGGCCGGCCTGCTGGCCCGAAATGCACGCAAGAAGAACCTCAACGTCCAGCCGTGGGTGAAGACCTCACTGGCCCCCGGAAGCCAGGTGGTCACTGACTATCTGGAAAAGGCCGGCCTGCAGGATGATCTCGACGCGCTCGGCTTCAATCTCGTCGGTTATGGCTGCACGACGTGTATCGGTAACTCCGGTCCCCTGCCCGAGAAGATCTCGAAAGCGATCAACTCCAAGGACCTCGTCGCCTGCTCCGTACTTTCGGGCAACCGCAATTTCGAGGGACGCGTGAACCCGGACGTGCGCGCGAACTATCTGGCGTCGCCGCCGCTTGTCGTCGCCTATGCGCTCGCCGGCTCGATGAACATCAACCTCACGACCGACCCGATCGGTTACGACGAGGAGAACGAACCCGTCTTCCTCAAAGACATCTGGCCGACGTCGAAAGAGATCGCCGACACGGTTCGTGAAGTCGTCACTGCGGACATGTTCGCTTCGCGCTACGCTGATGTGTTCAAAGGCGATGAAGCCTGGCAGGACATCAGTGTTTCCGGCGGCGAGACCTATGACTGGCCGCCCGCTTCGACCTACGTTCAGAACCCGCCCTACTTCACCGGGATGGGCATGGAGCCCGACCCGATCACGGACATCAAGGACGCCCGCATCCTGGGCCTGTTCGCGGATTCGATCACCACCGATCACATCTCGCCGGCCGGCTCAATCGCGGTGGCCTCCCCTGCCGGCAAGTACCTGCAGGACCACCAGGTCAGCGTCACCGACTTCAACTCCTACGGTGCGCGGCGCGGCAACCATGAAGTGATGATGCGCGGCACGTTCGCCAACATCCGCATCAAGAACCAGATGGTTCCCGGCGTCGAAGGCGGCGTCACGCTGCGCCAACCGTCAGGCGAACAGATGCCGATCTATGACGCAGCCATGCGCTATGTGTCCGAAGGCACGCCGTTGGTCGTGTTCGCTGGCAAGGAATACGGCACGGGTTCATCGCGCGACTGGGCGGCCAAGGGTACGCGCCTCCTGGGCGTACGCGCAGTTATCGCAGAAAGCTTCGAGCGCATTCACCGTTCGAACCTGATCGGTATGGGCGTACTGCCGCTGCAGTTCGAGGACGGCGCCAGCTGGAAGGAACTGGGTCTGACAGGGGCAGAGACCGTATCCCTCGAAGGGATTTCGGATATTTCGCCGCGGCAGACCGTGACCGCAAAAGTCACCTTCCCCGACGGCGCCGCAAAGGAATTTACCGCAAAAGTCCGCATCGATACTGAAAACGAGCTGGACTACTACCGGCACGGCGGCATCCTTCACTACGTGTCGAGGTCCCTGGCGCAGGCTTCCTGACGTCCGGCTCACACCGGATTGATTCGTACGTGTTGGGTTCTGGCGGTAATCGAGAGCCATGATCATTCGCCCATCGCACCTGATTGCCGCACTGGCGGCGCTGGCCCTCGGGCCGGCCGTCCAGGCGCAGGCGCGGGACAAGGAGCCGGCGCAAGGCGTGCGCCCGGTCGTGGTCGAACTGTTTTCCAGCCAGAGCTGCGGCAACTGCCCCACCGCCAACCGTAATGTGGGTACGTTGGCGCGGCGCGATGATATCATCGCGATGACCTACCCGGTCGGATACTGGGACTACCTTGGTTGGGACGATACGTTCGCCAAGCCGGAATTCACCGAGCGCCAGAAGGACTACAATCGCTCGATGGGTTATCGTGGTCCCTACACGCCGCAGGTCGTGTTTGGCGGCCGGCTGCACTCTTCGGGCGTCAAGCTGGAGACGATCGAGGAAGGACTGGAGAAACGCGATCACACGCCGTACCCGGCGCGCGTGCGTTTCGGGCCTGGCCGTGCGTTCGTTGCCGGCGAGTATGACGGCGAGGCGTCGGTGATGCTGGTGCGCGTCAAGCCGGGCTATACCCGCGTGACGCCAAAGAGCGGCGAGAACCAGGGTAAGCCGATGGCCTACTATAATCTCGTCACCAGCATCGAGGAACTCGGCAAGTGGACCGGCGGCTCCGCCTCGTATCGTACGCCAGACTGCAATGAGGGCTGCACGATCCTCGTTCAGAAAGACGGCCCGACAGGACGAATTGTTGGTGTCGGCCGGCGCCCCTACTAGATCGTTCCTGTCAGCGCTCCACCGCCAGCAGGGCGAGTGGTGATGTGAACGCCTCCCAATCAGCTTCGGTCAGCGCATAGGCCCAGCCTGACACTTCTGCGTTTATGCGAGTGGCTTCGCTTCTGACTGCAGCTGGCCCACCAGGCTCCGTGCGTGCTTCCAGCGTCAACCAGCCGCGATCCGGCGCTCTCCACGCCGTGGCCTCGATCACCAGTCCGTTTCGCAACGCTGTCAGATGCACGCCGCTGTGGCGTGCGCCAGCAAGCTCCGTCGCCGGCATTACATCTATGGGATTCAGGTTGGCCATCGCGCCAGCGACGATGGATAGGGAGAATGGCACAAGTACACGCAAGTCGTCGAAAGGAGGCGCCAGTTCGAACCCTTCTCCCGCGTCATCAGTTGCCCGCAGCGTGTAGGCGGATCCGACTAGCGGCTGAACCGTGACTTCGCGGATATCGCCGCGCGCTATACCTGCCGGGTCAAGATCAAGCCACGCTATCGCGCGCTGGAGCGGCGGCATGTCTTCGGTCGCCACGGCCCATGCCTGCAGATCTTCAGGGCCGCGGACATACGATCTTCCGGACTTGTACCCAACGATCGACTTCGCGAAGATTTCTCCCCTGCCATCGCCCATTTCAAGCAGCGCACCGGTTCCGCCAGTGAGCGGATCGCCCAGCCCCAACAGATCGAACTTGCGGTCATCGCGGGTCATGGCCTGATCATAGCGCATCGACGCGATCGCATCTGCGAGTCCGGCGATCCGGGAATCGTCAACCGGATAGCTCCCCTTCTCCGTCAACACCCACCCGTCCGGATTGCGCACAAGGTGGTAGGTCTCGTCCGACGTCGTGACCATGATCAGGCCGAGGTCAGGCGTACGCTCCGCGAATCCCGGATAGACCAGCTGACCGATCTCTTCGCGCTCATGCGCGGCTGGCGGCGGGCGCGATGCGACAAGCGCGAGCAGCACGGCGACCAGCGTCGCTCCGGCAAGAGCGGTTATCTGACGTCGCCGCGGGTCTGAGAGCCAATCCTTCATCGCGCCGCCGCCCGCCGCCGACTACGCCAGACGAAGACGCCGACGCCGGCCAACGCCGCCAGAAGCGGCATGCCCCAGACGTTGAGGATGACAAGCGTTTCCTCAACGGCGTCGACATCGGCCCGGTAGCGCCGCTCAATCTCGCGCAGTTGAGAGCGCGCCGTCAGGATCTGCTCGCGCTGCAGCAGGACTTCCGGGTCGTCGCCAATGTCAGCGCTGCGCCCGGCTGGCAATGCCGAGCTACCGGCGCTTTCGAGCTCTTCGAGGCGCTGTTCGAACTGGGCCAATTGCTGTTCAAGCTCGCGCTGTTCTTCGAACATACGTGTCTCGGCGGCGCGACGCATTTCGTCGATCCTGGTCATTGGCCTCAACGCCGGCGCGCGCGAGCGGAGCTCACTTAACGCATTTCCGCCGGCGATGTTGTCCAGAATGTTCAGCACGAAGGCAGCGTTGTCGGCGACCGGATCCCGGGTTGTCGGGTCGATGTGAAATCCGTCGGCGAGAAAATCGCTGTCGCCGATCAGGACGATGCTGGCGTTGGTCTGCGGTCGGGCGAAGCGCGGCTCGGCGTCTTCGGCTGCGTGAAAGCCCGCAGGCGGGCCGTCCGGAAATGCGGTGCTGAGACTTCCAGTCACTCTCGCGGCCAGCACGCGCATCTTCGCCGGCGGCTGCATGCCCTCGTAGACAGCGCGCGGACTGGGACCGCGAGCCGCCTCGTCAGCCGGAAAGCTCATCGCTTCCGCGGACGATTCGACCAACCGCTCGACTTCGCGCTCCATGCTGTCGGAAAACACCAACTCGCCAGCCGCACCGAAATTGATCGGGCGGGTAAGGTCTCCTGTCACCGGATCGTCCGGCGCCATCAGCGCGCGCGGCACGGCTATGAACAGCGGCTGGCCGACGACGCTGGCTCGACCGCCTCCTGCATCCACTTCGACTGGCAGCGCCAGTACCGGATCAGCGACCGCGCCCCCCGCCAGCTGGACGCCGATGGTTTCGGCCAGAAGACCGAGGCTCGATGATGTGTAACGGGCGCCAGTCGCCGCCGCCACACGCGAAGCCGGGTCCAGCGCAATCAGCGCCCTGCCCTTTGCCAGCAGGAACTGGTCGATCATGTACTGTCGCGCTTCATCCAGCGGCGGCGGGTTGACCAACATCAGCATGTCCGTGTCGGGCGGGATTTCTTCAAAGTCCGGCGGCAGCGGCCGCACCCGGAACAACCGCGCCATTTCCTGGAGAATGAAGGCCGCCTGCGGACTGGTTCCATCGCCCTGAAAACCGGGGAGGTTTGACAGCAGCGCCACCACGGGCGGAGACGGATCATCGAGCTGCGCGATGAGCCGTATCAGATCGTATTCGAGAAAGACGTCCCGCGACGGCGAAAGGAACGGGATCACGATCAGGTCGTCTACGGTGTTGCGCCCGATGATTCCGAGAAATACAGGGTCGCCACCATCATCTACAGGCGCCAGGCCCGCCAGCGCGACACGGTCTTCCTCATCGGAAAACGGCGCGGGATTTGTTTCGTTCAGGATGACCTTGCCGCCGGCGCGCATCTCGATCTCGCGCAGCAATTCACGAACGCGACCGGCGTGCGTCTGCAGCCCCGGGAGATCGGCGGCGGCCGCACGCGAGTAGACGAACTCAAGCTCGACTGGCTCAACCAGCCTGGAAACCACACGGTCCGCCGATTCGGAGAGCGTGTAGAGTTTGGCGCCCGTCAGATCGACGCGTGCGCCGGATAGCCAACGCGATATGATGACGTTCGTCGCCGCAAACAGCAGGACGATCAGGACACTGGCGATCGCGGCGTGCATTCTGCGGGTCATGGCCGCTCCCGCCGCAGATCGACCCACAGTGTCGTCAGCGCGAGCCACATTGCTATGAACGAGACGTAGAAAAACACCGAACGCACTTCGAGCACGCCTCGATGCGCCGCTTCGAAGTGTGAAAGCAGAGACAACCGGCTGGCCGACTCCGCCAGGCCCGCACCCAGTACGCCAACCGCCCCCGATTGCACCAACGGCAGACCTGCCGCGGTGAAGAGGAAGCCGACCGTCACCGCCAGGACAAAGGCGACGACCTGGCTGGACCCCAACGCCGACATCGCGGACGAGACGGAGAGATAGCCGCCCGCCAGCAGGAAACTCATCGTGTAACTCAGGATGATCGCGGCGTGGTCAGGTTCACCCAGCCACGCGGCAGACATCCACATCGGAAATGTCAAAATGAGCGCGATGGCCGCAACAGCCCACGCGGCGAGAAACTTGCCTGCCACGATCGCCCAGGTCGGTCCGGGCAAGGTCATCACCAGTTCGATCGCGCCTGAACGAATTTCATCAGACCACAGCCGCATGCCGATCGCGGGAAGGAATACGAGATATAGCCACGGATGGAACATGAAGAACGGGGCAAGGTCCGCGCGCCCGCGATCAAAGAACCCACCGATCTCGAATGTGAAGGCGCCTAGCGCCACAAGAAAGATCGCAATGAAGATGTAGGCCAAGGGCGTGAGGAAATAGGCGCGAAGCTCGCGCAGCAGGGTCGCCACAAGTGCGTCGCGCCAGCCCGTCATGCCCGCTCCGCGGCGTGCGTGACGCTCCGGTTCGGCGCCGTCAGTCTCGAGAAGGCGTTGGCGGGGTCGGAACCAAGCACTTCGGCGACCGGCGCGTCGGCCACAATCACCCCCGACGAGATGACGATCGTCCGCGAGCACATCGCCTCGACTTCATCCAACTGATGAGTGGAGATCAGGATCGCCTTGTCCGGCCGCAGCTGAGCCAGCCAGGCGCGCATGGCTTCCTTCTGATTGGGATCGAGACCGTCGGTTGGCTCGTCGAGGATCAGGACGGGAGGATCGTGGATCATCGCAGCGGCCAAGGCGACGCGGCGCCTGTAGCCTTTCGACAGGGCTTCAAGCGGGCGTTCCAGTACATCGACGATGCCTGCGCTATTGGCGACGCGCTCAATAGCGGCCGCGCGCTCTTCGACGGCCATGCCTCGCATGCGCGCGACGTATGCAAGAAAAGCGCGTGCAGAAAGATCAAGATACAGCGGCGCGCCCTCGGCCAGGTACCCAAGCTGCCCCTGCGCGGCGATTCGGTCTTCCGCCATGCTCAGATTGTTCACGGCGATCGTACCGGCGTCCGGATCGATATAGCCGGCGACCATTCGCAGGGTCGTTGATTTGCCCGCGCCGTTTGGTCCGAGGAAGGCGACAGTCTCGCCCGCGCGCAGTGAGAAGCTGATCCCGTTTACGGCAAGGTCACCGCCGAACGACTTGGACAGCCGGTCGATGACCAGAAGTCCGCCTGCGCTCGCCTGGGCTGCGTGCGACACGCCCGCTCCTTCTGGTATTCTGACAGGGTCGCCTCTGCAGGCGACCACGCTCAACACACTGCCTATCGAGCGAATCGATTCGGGGCGACCCTTAGACCGAACAACGCCCGACAAGCAGGAATGAGCCTAATGGATATCGCGCTGCTTTGCAGCTTAAACATCTGAATTTTAAGGAGAAGCGTCGGGCGGACCGATCAACCGTAACCCTGGGGGGCTGGGGGGCTGTTGGGTCCAAGGTCGGCGGTAAAACCATCCGCCCGACACGAATGAATGTGACCGGGATTCACGGCTTTGGCTAGTCCGAAATTGGGTGGGATTGTGAAATCTTCACAATAATCGCAGGCTGGTTGTGGAGCGTTCTGCGAGGCAAACACATGCGTCATCAGCCATCCGGCGGCGGTCAGATTCAGCAACCCGGCACGATCACCGATCAGGTGTGGTTCAAGCGGAACGAGTTGATGAGCATCCTCAACGTCTATGGAAGGCTGGTGGGTCAAGGCGTCTGCCGGGATTATGCAATCGGCGCCTACAAGGATCACGCGACTTTCTGCATGCATCAGCGCAGCTCCGAAGCGCCGACATGGACGATCGAGAAACGACCCGCCCTCGCCCGCAGGCAAGGCGCTTATTGCGTCTACAACGCGACGGGCCAGATCCTGAAGCGCGGTCACGAACTTGCGCAGGTCTTGCGGGTGTTCGACCGAAAGCGTTTCGAGGTTGTCGACTGAGCGCCACGCGGTCACGACAATGAAAAAGCCCCGACCTTTCGGCCGGGGCTTTCTGCATTCGGAAGCGTGTCCTTCTAGTCGCGTGACGCCAGCAGCATCAGAATGATGCGGAACATGTTCACGAACGAGATGAAGAAGTTTAGCGCGCCCCAGTTCGTCATCACGGCGAGCGAACGCGCATCGCCAGCGTACTGGTAGTAGCCGCGTTTGAGCCCCTGGGTTTCGACCGCGACGAGCACTGCCGACAGCAGGAACACAGCGCCCATGATAATCCACTCGAAGGTGGAGCTGGCCGGCAGGAAGATCTGCACGAGGGCGAGAGCGATAACGCCCCAAAGCGCCATCACGGCGAAGTTGCCGATCGGCCCAAGGTTGCGCTTGGTCGTGTAGCCCCACAGCGACAGCGCGGCGAAGGCCGACGCCGTGATCAGGAACGCTTTTGCGATCGTGACGTAGGTCAGCGACAGGTCGGTGCCGCCGCGTGTGGCGAAGCCGGTTGAGGTCTCTGCCATCGCCACCCAGATGCCGAGGCCGAGGCCGAGCAGGGAAACGATTGTCCAGTACATGATCCCTGTGCCCAGCGGCGACGGGTTCTTCATGAAGAACATCGATCCCAGAAGCAGCGCGATCGGTCCCCACTGGACGACGTAGACCAGCGGCGTTCCGAAGACGAGTTGGGTGACGGGCTCAACCGTGCCGGCGACGTAGGCCAGCACACCGGCGAGCAGGATGCCAAGCGTCAGCTTGTTGTAGACGCCGAGCATGAATTTCCTCAGACCGACATCCGTCGATGTATCGCCGACGGCGCCTGTGCGGGTCTGGGCAAACTGGAAGTCAGCCATGTTGTTCGTTCAACCTCTCAATTTCCGCGCAATCACGCGAATTTCTGGTTAGATAATGGGGATTGGCGGCTTTTCTTGCAAGTAAAACCGGTCGCTCGCCCCGCGTTTGCGTCAGTCATTCAGACATTCGGTGAAGGCTGTGCTAACATAGAATGATGGCGGAATGCGGGAGGATCAGGCGACCTTTCCCTCGCATTGTCCCATATCGATCCAGATGAAATTTGCGTGACGGATCCTGCCGCATCGCATCCACGATGTTGTGTCCATGTCTCTTCGCTTGTTCGCCGCCATTTCCATACCGGACGACGTCGCCGCGCGCCTGGAGTTGCTGCAGCGCGACATATTTGGCGTTCGATGGCGCGAGCGGGCCGCACTGCACCTAACCCTCGCCTTCTACGGCGACGTAGGCGTGCCCGTTGCGCGCGAACTCGACGAACTGATTGCACAAACAAGAGTCGCTCCCTTCGAGCTCATGCTCGAAGGCGTCGGCTGGTTTGGGCGCAAGCAACCGACGTCGCTCTGGGCCGGGGTGTCGCCCTCCCCCGCGCTCGAGCGGCTCGCGAAGGATTGCGAGCGCGCCGGCCGACAGCTGGAACTGGACATGCCGCACCGCACGTTTCGACCGCACGTTACACTGGCCTATTGTTCCGGCACCAATGTCAATGAAGCCGCAGCCTTCCAGCAGGACATGCGCGAGTTTCGCGCCGAAGCCTTCACGGTCGCCCAGTTCGAACTCTACTCATCGCACCGAACGAACGGACAGAACCGGTATGATGAGGAAGCGACCTATCCGCTGCCCGCCTAATCGTCAGCGGGCTAGCGTCCGAAGGCTTTCTGCAGCAGTCCCAGCAAACCTGTGAATTTCAGGCCGGCGTCCGTCACCGCAAGCACATAACATGGCCCGTCAGTATCAGCGACAGGGCGGTGGGTGATGGTCGGATCGGTGATCGAGACGTCACCGGGACCGTAGGCTCCGACGCCGTCTGAAAACCCGCCGGACAGGCAAAGGGTCAGTTCCTGGCCACGGTGGGTATGGCGCGGGACACCGGCGCCGGCCGGTATGCGCATGATTTCGGCCTTATGCGCGCCACCAAGGTCAAGCTCCAGCGTGCGCAGGCCGGCGTTTGATTTCCAGCCGTTCCGCCGCTCGGCGTCTTCGATCCTCTGCCGAAGGTTTTGCGGGATCCGGATCAGCTCGCGGGCAGCGTCGTCTGGCGCGTCGGACTTGTGCGTCGCCTGTCCTGCCTGATCGCCATCGATCGCGGCGAAGACGCGTGAAAGCGCATCGGCGCTCATAGTCACAGGTTGCTCCGACTCAAGCAGGGCGCCCGCGACTGCGTCCGGTGCGGGCGTGCGTGATCCGCGCATTTCCATCGCACATTCCAACAGCAAGGACAGACCGGGATCTGCGCGACCCGCCGCCAGCGCGGCAAGCGTCTCAAGCTCCAGTTCCGGGCCGGCTTCAACCCTGATCATTCTTCCGCCTCAGATTTCCAGGCAAACTGCATACGTCTGCACAGGCTTGTACGAGCGAGATCGCGCACTGGATCACTCATCTTCCAGTCGTCCCCTCATTCTTGCGAAGGCCAGCCGAATTCTTGACTTCACGGTTCCAAGCGGAACGTCCAGCTTCTCCGCAATCTCCCGGTGTGAAAGGCCCTCGTAAAACGCGAGTTTCACCATCGCGAGCTGTTCTTCCGGCAATTCGGTCATCGCGCTGCGGACCTGGTTCTCGATGTCTTGCGCCTCGACGCCGGCGTCCGGCGCCGCCACCCCCGCGGGCAGGATCATCGGCTCCTCGGGATCGAGCGCGGGCTTGTTGTTGCGCCGGAAAACGTCGATCCGCCGGTTTCGCGCGATGCGAAAGATCCAGGTCGATACCGACGCCTGCTTGCGGTCAAACAGGTTGGCCTTGCGCCACACCGTGACCATCACGTCCTGTGCGATCTCCTCGGCGGCTGCGTCGTCCGATCCCAGCCGCATCAGGTAGCTTTTCACGCGGGGCGCATAATAAGCGAAGATCTCGGAATATGCGGCGCGGTCCTGTGCTGTCGCGACAGCTTCGAGCAGGTCGCTGAACCTTTCGCGCTGTTCAGCGCTCAGGGTTTCCCCGGGCTGGGGACGAACGTCAGCGGGCGTGTCGTCCAACTTGCAAGTCTCCCGGCGCCGCCAGGCAGGGCGGCCTCAACATTCACGACTCATGCGCGATGGATCAGGGATAGGCTACTTCTTTGGTTTCGTTGAGTCCCGGAGAGACCTGCCGGAGCCGAGCGTCCCGCCAGTGCCCTCCTCCTCGACCACGATGATTTTCGGGTTCATCGGGTCCGGGCCTTCATGGCCGCGTCTGTCCGGGGCGATGAAGAGATCCATCTGACGCGGGTCCACCGGCCGGCGCGCCCGCCTGACAGCGGGACGCGGCTTTCTCGCCTTGGAGAAATAAAGATCGTCCGTGTGGTCTTCAGCCGGTTTGGTGGCCGCTTTCCGGCGCCTGGCGGCCCCGGGTTTGGATTTCGTCGTCTTCTCGCGCTTCCAGTACGTCACCGCCAGAACCGGCTTTCCGCCCTTCGCTTCGTAGATCTGCACATACCCATCACGCACACCGGTCTCGACCTTGGCCTGCATTCTCTCGTATTCCGCCTGCGACGGCCGCAGCCAGTCAGAGACCAATCGTACGCCCCCGTCGATGGCGCGCTCGGCGTCAGCTTTGGAGCGCGCATGGGCCTTCGCGGAAAGTGCTGTCTTCGCCGTCGTTGCGATCGGATATGTCAGCGGCATCAGGCGGACTTTGTCTCAGCTTCCAGCCCGTCGACCTGCGCGGCGGGGTCTGAGTCCGCTACACGCAAGAGGCGCGCCGCGGCGAGCCGCGCGAAACTCAGCGTCACCGCCTTGCGCCGGGCGCCCGCCAGCCGGCTCGCCTCGGCTTCCCGGACGATCGCGCCGCCGAATTGGTCAGCGACGATATAACCCTCGTTCTCGGGAAGCCGGTCGTGCGGGAAATCGATGTCGACCGCGAAGAAGAAGCGGTCGCAATAGTCCGCGTATTCCGGCCATTTCTGGTCCGTCGCGAAATCGTTCAGACAGGACTTCACCTCAACGATGACAATCTCGCCCTTGCCGGAGACGCAGATCACATCGGCGCGGCGATTGTTGGCCAGCGTCATCTCGGTCAGCGTTGAAAATCCCAGCTGCGCCATCATGCGCTGCACGCCACGCACGATGTCGGCCGCCCGTCCTTCCGGAACCGGATCGCCGAAAGCCTGAGTTGGCATTACATTTTGCATCTTTCGCCCGGCTTTTTCGCCTGCCCCGCAAACTATGGCGCGTGCAGTTTCAGCTGGCAAATGCGCCCCGCGCACAAGCTGGCGGCATCCGCCGCCGTTTGGCGCCGCAGCCGGAATGCCATAGCTAGGCGCGATGACCGAAGGCCGGAAATGGGGAACGCCCCCCAACAATGACGAGTTCGCCAGGATGGCGCAGGTCGCGCTTGACGCGCTGGACGAGCCATTCCGGACACAGGCGCGCGCCGTCAGCATCCGCATCGAGGATCTGGCCGACCCTGAGACGCTCGAGGCCCTGCACATTGAGGATCCATTCGAGCTGACCGGGCTTTACTCCGGCGTCGCGCTGACGCTGGAGACGATTTCATCTCCGTCCACAGTACCGCCCGTCGTCTGGCTATATCGGCTCGCCATTCTGGATGAGTGGATGATGCGCGGCGATGTCGACCTGGAGCAGCTCGTTTCGCACCTTCTGGTGCACGAACTGGGTCATCATTTTGGCTGGTCGGATAGTGAAATGGACGCCTTGCAAGGCGACGACGGAAATTAGCTCGCCGCGTCCGCAAACAGCGACGCGTCGCCGGTGATCAGGAATGCTGCAACGCTGAAAAACGCCGCGCCTGAGATCACGACCGTCATCAATCGGGAGACAAACCGGTTTTCTGTTCCATCTGTCATGTTCGACCACCTTACCGTCACAACTCGATCATCACCTTCGCGACGCGATGAATATTGGTTCACCGACCAACGCATTCAATGAGTCGAAGGTTGCAGCGATTGGTCCGGTTCACGACGCTCTGAAGGCAAATGTGGCAGGACCGCCCTACTGCTCCGGAACGGCCCCAATGGCTCGCTGGTGCGCCCCGGCGTTCTTGATTGGCGGAACGCATGGTAGTTAATTCTGCTCGGACGATACTTGCTGAAACCGTTCGCCTCTCAGGCGAAGTGAAATTCAGAGGAATGGGTGATGCGCAAATGGCCTGTCGGGCGCTGGTTCACTTTGGGAACCGCGCTGATCGTCGTCTCTGCATGCGAAGCCGCAGATCGGCGCCTGCAACAGTTTGGCGAGCTCGCGGATTCGGTAATCGAACAGATCAACACCGAAATCCTGGGCCAGCCGCCCGCTGATCCGCTGACCGCCGTGCCGCTGGATGCGCGCGCACTCAACGGCGTTCGAGTGCAAGCCGTCGAGCCGGAGCCGGTAAGCCTTGATGAAATGCTCGCGACCCAGACCTATTTCGCCGTCGGCTCCGTGATCGCGAAGCCGCGGGAAGAGATGGTCGAGCCAATCGTTGAGGACGAAGAACTCGACACGCTGGTGACGGACGCATCCGCCGACATTCCCGATCCGGTGGTCGCTGAACCCGAACCGGAAGTGACCGCCGAAGCGCCTGCCACAACCGAACCCGCGCCAGCGCGCAGCGCTCGCGTCGGCGCTGTCCAGCGCGCGCCTCTCGAAGCTGCGCCGCGCACGATCGTTCCGGCGCCAGCACCGGCCCCGGTCATTGTCGAAGCGCCAACGGAACTCGCTCCACCAGTCGAAAGTCCCGACACTGGCGAATTGCGCAGGCGCGCACAGGACGCGCCGCGCAGGCTGCAGCGGGTCGTCACTGAAAAGAATCTGCCGGTGACGGAGGACTCACTGCGCGTCGCGCGTCGTCTGGCGGAACGTCAGGTGACGAAGAGCAGCGAAAGCGCGCAGGAAGTTGGCGACGAAGTCGTACGGCGGTCGAAAGACTCTGCCGCGCCCGTACCGAAAGCGCTCGCCGTGCGCAGCAAGCTGAAGATCAACGAGGCGCTCACCGCGCGCGACCGCGCGTACAACAAACTCGAAGAACTCGGCCTGTCAGGCGTTGTCACGCCCGATGAGGGCGGGCTTATGCGAATCACGATCGGCGTTGATCCCACCAAGTTCGAGGACGGCGCGCCAATCGACCCGACCCGAGTCGAAGCATTGGCGGCACGGTTCGCAATGCTGAAGAAGCAGCCGCAGGATGAGTGCGCCGGCAATCCGACGCGCGAACAGATGCAGGCCGACCCAGTCCTCGCGACGGAATGCGTTGTCCAGGCGCTGCGCGAGACCGGCGATTACGAATATGTCGAGAAGGACTACATGTTCACGCCGCAGATTCTGCGGCGGCCGAAGAAAGACCGGCCGGTCACAACTGCGACGGGTCCCAACGACCCGCTCTACGGTCTCCAGTGGCATTTCAAGAATCAGGGCGCCGGCGCCGGCAATTCTGCGGGCGGCGCCTCATTCGCGGACTTCTGGGAACGGGCGAAAGTCACCGGTTCCCGCGAAGTGACCGTCGCGGTCATCGATACCGGCATCCAGATGAATCACCCGGACATTGCAGGTTCGGCGAACCTGGGCGTCGGGTTCGACATGGTGTCAGATCCCGCGATGGGAAATGACGGTGACGGGCGCGACCCTGATCCGCACGACCCCGGCGACCGCTGCGATCCGTCTGACCCGACGACCTCCGACACGTTCCACGGGACGCATGTCGCCGGGACGATCGGCGTCGCGGCGACGAACAATGCAAACGGCGTCGCTGGCGGCGCATGGGACGTCACCATCGTTCCGGTGCGTGCGCTCGGTCGTTGCGGGGGACGGCTGTCAGATATCAACGATGCGATCCGCTGGGCCGCCGGCAAGGTCCCGGCGCGTGACGCCCAGGGGGAGGAAGTCTGGGTCCAGGAACCTGCAGACATCATCAATCTGTCGATTGGCCTGTTCGAACCCTGCCCTGCCTCGATGCAAGCGGCGATAGATGACGCCGTTGCGGCAGGCGCCATCGTCGTCACTGCTGCGGGCAACGCGCGCATCGACACCAGGTATTTCGCGCCTGGCGGATGCCGAAACGTGATCTCGGTCGCCGCCAGCGACGCGCGCGGCATTCTCACACCGTATTCGAACTTCGGTGAGGATGTCGACATCATGGCGCCCGGCGGCGACATGACCCGCGACGATGACGGCGACGGCCGTCCCGACGGCGTGCTGTCGACCAAATTCGCCACCGATTGTTACGATCCGGCGCAACCCGATACGCAGGTCGCGGAATGCTATTACGCCTACGAGAACGGAACCTCGATGGCCGCGCCGCATGTCAGCGCGGCGCTGGCTTTGCTAAAGGCGCGCTTCCCAACTGCCGTACCTTCGGAGCTGCGGAATCGCCTGCTCAGCGCGTCGACGCCACGTTCCGCGAACCAATGCTCGGGAAAATGCTCCGCCTACCCCGGCACCAGCCCAATTCCGGGCGAGGAGGGAATGTGTTACCGCCCCTGTGGCGCCGCGATGCTGAATTTGGCGAACGCTTCGCTGGAGTAATGCGTTGGTTTGATTGATCCGTTGCGCAGAAGCCGGTTTTCTGTGCGATAATGCTGTTTATGGGAGGCGCGTGGCGCCATGCGCGCGATTGCCTGCCCGAAGGAGACGATCATGGGCGCGAACGATGCCCCGAACGAAGAAACGATCCGTCTTGCCGCTCCGGCCGGAGCAGCGGCGTTGGTGGCGATCGCTGGCGTCGTGACATTGTCGCTCGCCAACAATGATGCGGGCGATGGCCAGTCCGTCGCTACGACCGGTTACCCTGCGCCGCAAAGCGGGCCCGCCCTGCCGGGCGTCGCGCAGAATCAGACGCCTGGCGGCCAAGGGTCGCCTGAACTCGGGGTCGAGATTGTCGTCAAGTTCAAGGACGATGCGATGGTGAAATCCATCACCGACCTTTTCTGGCGCGATCAGGGCGCAGCCCGCACCGAATTCTCGTCCTTCAAGAGAAACTGGCCAGCGCTTGCCCAGATGCGCCTGGAGCGTGTGACCTATTCGAACGAGCTGGTACTTGTTGCGGCAGGAAATGATTCTCCGCAGGAAATGCGGGCCCTCGCCCGCCGCATCAGTCAGATGCCTGAAGTATCCTATGCGGAACCTAACGCGACTGCGCACCCGGGAGGACGATAATGCGTCTGATAGCTGCAACCGCCGCGCTGGCCTTCGCGCTGGGCGCCTGTGAGGATCCAGAAGTCGTCGCTGCACAGGAACGCGCTGCGCAGGAAGCTGCAGCGCTCGAAGGCGCGCCTATACCGCAAGGCGACGCGCAGGTGCAGGTCGCCCAGGCGCCGGTCGCAACTCCGACGGGCCCGGCGCAAACCGCATCAGAGATCGACTGGGAAGCGGCGCGAACCGCGCGCGCGAACTCGACCGTCAACGCTTCCCCAATCACTACGCAGAACGCATCGGGCGGAGCGGCTCCGGAAGTACCGGTCCTACTGCCATCTGGCGTCGTGCAAGCTCAAAACGCGCGCCCGCCTGCAATGATCGTGACCGACGACGGATATTTCGCCACATACGAGATGCCGAGCTACGATGCGATCGTGAACGGAACCAAGAGCGTATATGGCGACGCGCGTGTTGATCGCGGCGACGAGATGACCTTCATGGTCAGCGAGGCGAGCGCCCAGCTGTCTTTCTCTCGTTTTGGCGCCGACTATCTGATCGAATTCGAGTGCCGACAGGTGGACGGGGGCGAGAGCTGCATCACTGAAGGTGAAGCGCGCGCATTCGCTGATAGCCTGTTTGTCGCGCAGACTCGCTGAGGACTATCCTGCAGCGACGACCGGATGAATGGCGCAGAGTAACGGAGACTGGCATGGGACGGGCCTTTCTGGGAGTTCGCAGCGCGATCGCAGGTGTGGCCCTGCTGGGCGCGGCAGGCTGTGATGCAGGCGCATACGTTCTTTGGCCGTGGATCGAGGAAGTCGACGAGAGCGAGCAACAGGACGGTCCGCGCGTACCTCCTCCCCCACCACCCCTCGAGCCGATCGACCCGCTCGATCCGGACGCCGGCCTTCCCGACCCAGAGCCGCCCGAGACGGTGCCGAACCCGCACGCAAATACCGGCGCTCCGGACGACGGCACCCCGTTTGAGGATGCGCCGGAGAATGAGGCGATCCCGATCAGCGACTCAACGCCCACAGCGCCAGTTGAGGACGATGAGGGAACGCCCGCCGATGGCGAGGCGCCCGCGCCAGTTATCGAACCGACCTTCACGTATTACGACGCGGGCGATCTTGAGCCGACGAGCGGCACCGGGTCGCCTGATGAGACCGTGTTCGTACCTGATTTGCTGTTCCCGATCCGCGACGCGGCGGCTCACCCGCAATCTCAAGTCTATCGGTTTGGCGGCGGCGTGAAGGGCGGCGATCAGTGCGACGCGCGGAACTTTACTGCCCCATGGCGTGACAATTACTGCGAGTCCCGGTCCCGCACGACGACGACGCCCTACTGCGAGGAAACCGGGGTTCACCTTGGACAGGATATTCGCGTCGGCGACCGAGAGGGTTGCCTGGCCGAGCGATCTACTCCGGCCGCGGACCGCACGCGCTATGAGGTGGTCGCAGTCGAAGACGGGGTGATCTCGAACGTCGGCAGCTATTCCGTCAATGTGCGCGCGAACGGCCGCATTTACCGCTACATGCATCTCAACATGTCGCAGCTAAAGGTTGCGATGGGGCAGTCCGTCAAGAAAGGCGACATCATCGGCTATGTGTCGAACGATTTTGGCGGCACGCCGACAACGCTGCATCTGCACTTCGAGATCAAGGTCAATACGGCTGAACATGGCTGGCAGTATGTGCCGCCCTACACGTCACTACTCGCAGCCTATCAACGGCGCGAAGCGAACCCGGGGCAACTGGTAGAAGATGTCGTCAACGTCGCCTCAACCCCATGAAGGCGATCGAACTCTCCGATGAACGGCATGTCCGGCTCCGCGACCATTTGCAGAGCTTCTTCAGCGAAGAGTTCGATGAGACGCTATCCGAATTTCGCGCGGACGAGCTCATCCAGCTGATGCTGCGGACGCTGGGCCCCGCTGTCTACAATCAGGCGGTTCAGGATGTCAGGGCGCATCTGCAGACTCGGCTTGACGACCTCGACGGCGAGATCTTCGCCGATGGCGACCTCTGATCGAGCCGTCGTTGTTGGCTGCGTGTTTGCAGCGCGCAATACGCCTGCTACAGCCATGCTCCGAAAAACAAACGGCAGAAGGACGATCGCGACATGGCCAAGCTGGCGCTCATTCGGCATGGGCAGAGCCAATGGAACCTGGAGAACCGGTTCACCGGCTGGTGGGATGTCAATCTGACCGAGAAAGGCGAAGCGGAAGCGCGCAGTTCCGGGAAACTGCTTGCTGGTTCCGGCGTCGCGTTCGGCCGCGCCTTCGCCAGTGTCCAGACCCGCGCGATCCGGACGCTATGGCTGGCGCTGGAAGAAATGGGCCGAGTCTGGCTGCCGGTGACCAAGGACTACCGACTGAATGAGCGCCACTACGGCGGGCTGACTGGCCTCAACAAGGCGGAGACGGCCGAAAAACACGGCGACGACCAGGTCAAGATCTGGCGCCGCTCATTTGACATTCCCCCTCCGGATCTCGAGCCCGGTTCGGAATTCGATCTTTCCAGCGATCCTCGCTATGCGGGCATTGAGGTTCCGCGTGCCGAGAGCCTGAAACTGACGCTCGAACGGGTCCTGCCCTATTGGGCGAGCGATATCGCGCCGGTCCTTGAGAGTGGAGAAAACGTGATTATCGCCGCACACGGCAATTCGTTGCGCGCGATCGTCAAACACCTGTTCAATGTGTCCGACGAAGCCATTACGGGGGTCGAAATCCCGACCGGCAACCCGCTGCTGATCGACCTGGCGGATGACCTCAAGGTCGCCTCGGCTCGTTATCTTGACGACGCGCGGGCGACGCCCCTGCCTGCCGTGTGAGCGCGCTCGACACAGACCTCGCTTGGATGAAGCGCGCGCTGGCACTCGCGCGCGCCCGGCTGGGCCGCACCGCCCCGAATCCGTCCGTTGGGTGCGTTCTGGTCGCCGATGGAAAGGTCATCGCCGAGGCGGCTACGGGTGACGGCGGGCGACCCCATGCAGAAGAGAACGCGCTCGTTCAAGCCGGCGAACGGGCGCGCGGCGCCACCGTCTATGTCTCGCTCGAGCCATGCAGCCAGCGTTCGAGCGGCGCACCATCTTGTGCAACACGTTTGATCGATGCTGGCGTTAGGCGCGTGGTGTTCGCCTGCTCAGACCCCAATCCGCACGCGAGCGACGGCGTCATGCTGCTGACGGACGCGGGCGTCGAGGTAGAAGCCGGCGTCTGCGGACAGGAAGCAAAGCTCCTGAATTGCGGTTTTTTCAAACTGCTGGCGACCGGCAGGCCATGGCTAGCGGTCGCAGATGGGCCTGACTCATTTGACGCTGAGTTCGACCTGCAGCCTCGCGAAAGCTTCGAAGACGCGCTGGACAGGCTGGGCGCTACGGGCGCCACACGCGTCTGGGTGCGATCCGGCACGGCCCTGGCGGCGCAGCTCGCGGCGCGCGGCCTGATTGACGAGCCGCTGGAGGAATTGCCTCCCAAATAGAAATCGGGCCGGCTTTCGCCGACCCGATCAGGAATTCTGTTTTTGGTCGAACTCCTTTGTCCAGCGCTGGAAGCGCCCGACATCCGGGAGTTAGACGTTCGCGAGTTGTGTCGCCGCCATCTTGCCCGAGCGTTTGTCTTTCTCGAGCTCGTAGCTGATCTTTTGTCCTTCGGTCAGGCCCGGAAGACCAGATTGCTGAACCGCAGAAATGTGAACGAACACATCGCCGCCGCCAGCTTCTGGCTCGATGAAGCCGTAGCCTTTTTGGTCGTTGAACCACTTAACAGTGCCGATAGCCATAGTCAGATAGTCTCTCAGTAATGTCCGATGACGAATTCGCGCCGACGAACCTTGGAGGGTGCTTAGCCGCACCCCGGAAGCAGCCAAATCCGGAACGAGCGCCCAAAATTGACGCGCGGTTATCGCACGGCGGTGGGTTGTTGAAAACCCGACGCCACACACGTGACGCAGAGTTTAGGTCGGTCTCGATTCTGTGACCTGCATGTCCTAAATGGGGACGACAGCCCCAAGCGAGCCTGACGCCGTCATGAGCCAACCCGTCCATCTCCGCCAGCGCGCTATCGTCTCGGTTACCGGCGATGACGCAGAGGCGTTTCTTGCCGGCCTTGTGACGAACACGGTCCGCAGTGCGGATGAAGGCAAGATCCGTTACAGCGCGCTGTTGACACCGCAGGGTAAGATCATCGCTGACTTCCTCGTCGTCCCTACTGAGGGCGGCTTTCTGTTGGATTGCGCCGCCTCAGCGCGTGACGACCTCAAGCGCCGACTGTCGATGTACAAGCTGCGCTCTAAGGTCGAAATCGCCATTCGCGAAGATCTCTGCGCGGTTGCATTTTCCGGCGCGGCCGATCCGCGATCAACGGAGGCGCCCGCGAGGAGCGTCACGTCACGCGACACTGCGCCGAGCGACGGATCGATCGCGGCCTATCACGCCGCGCGCATCGCGGCAGGCCTGGCCGAACAGGGGGTCGACTTTGCGTCCGGTGAAGTTTTTCCCGCTGATATCAACATGGACGCGCTGTCCGGCGTCGACTTCGCCAAGGGATGCTTTGTCGGCCAGGAAGTGGTGTCACGGATGAAGCGGCGGAGCACGGCGCGTCGCCGTACGCTGGTGCTCGCGTTCGCCGAGAGCGCGCCGGTCGTCCCTGTCCCGGTGATCGCGGAGGATTTCGAGATTGGCCAGATGACCTCGCATTCCGGGACATTGGGTCTTGCACGGGTCCGGATCGACCGGCTGGCGGAAGCGGGAGCTGCTGGCCACGCGGTTCAGGTTAGCGGCCAAGACTGTCAGCCAATCTGGCCAGACTGGCTGTCGGCGGACTTAGCTATACCGACGAAACCTGCGCTGGACTAAATGCCTCAAACTGAATATGCCTTTTTGTTCTTGTTTTTGTCCTGTTTTGTTTAATTTATCCTCTCCATCAGACAGGCGTGCAGCATGAAACCGAAGAGTGACATCGTCTGTGGCTGGGCCGCTGCTGAAGACGCGCTTTACCGCGCGTATCATGACGAAGAATGGGGCGTGCCCGAACGCGACTCACGCGCGCTCTGGGAGAAGTTCCAGCTCGACGGCTTCCAAGCGGGCCTCTCCTGGATCACGATCCTGCGCAAGCGCGAGAGCATGCGGGAGGAATTCGAAGGTTTCGACCCGCAGCGCATTGCGCGCTGGAGCGACAAGCGAGTCGCCAAGGCGTTGAAGAATCCCGGAATCATTCGCAGCCCGGCCAAGATCAACGCGACGATCAACAACGCGCGCATCTATCTCGACATGGCCGAGAACGGCGAGGATTTCTCCGACTATGTCTGGGCGTTCGTTGGCGGCAAACCGATCCAGAACAAGCTGAAGCATTGGCGCGAAGCGCCAGCGAAAACGCCTCTGTCAGAGGCGATCGCAAAAGACATGAAGAAACGCGGGTTCAAGTTCTGCGGACCGACGATCGTATACGCCGTGATGCAGGCTATGGGCATGGTCAACGATCATGAGGTAGGCTGCCCGCGTCACAAGCAGGTGGCGCGGATGGGGAAAGGGAGCTGAGCGATGCGCGCGCTGTTTCCGGTAGGGTTTTGTGCGCTGGTGTCTGCGTGCTCTGTGATCGAGATTCCGATCGAACAATCCGAGATCCCGAGCCCGAGCGATCTGGAACGAACCGCGAGAAACGGGTGCAAGTCGTCTCCCAACACAGACGATTGGCTGAATTGCCGGCGAAGAACACAAGACAGCTGGCGCAATCCGCGAGAGGGTCCAAAGCCCGTCTACGCCCCGGGCGGAGTTGGATGATGTTGCGATACCTGTTCTTTCCAGTGGCGATTTGCCTGACTGGCTGCCTCGACTGGCAAGGAAGCTACACGGCTGCGGCGCGCGACAATTGCCGCAAGATCATCAACGCGGATGAGCGTCTGGAATGCATGCGCTGGGTTGCGGAGAACGATACCGCCCGGCGCGCAGAACGCCGGCATGAATCCACAGGCGACCCCTCGGACGAGGATGTGCTTGAATAGGTCGTCGCCGACATTCCCTTAAATTCATGCGGACGAGCGCCTAGCCTGTGTTAGGCTGAAATCGCTCCGTTCCTGGGGCGAGTGGTACGGGTCGGCTGGATGGCAGGCTTCGAAGATACGCTGCGACGCGTGATTACCGGCAACAATGCTGAAGGACGGTCGGTCGTCATTGTCGATGGTCCGCCGTCGGCAAGCGCCGGCGATCTGGAAAGCGGCGGCCTGTTTGAAATCTGGCAGGACATTGTCTCTGGCGACATCAATCCAGAGGCGACCGACGACCTGGGTCCCAGGAGGTCCCTGCTCTCCCCTGACAGCGATCATGTGAAAGTGCGCTGGTTCGTGATCCACCCGCTTGATCCGGACGTGCCGGCGGATGTGGCCAATGAGCGAACGCGACAGCGCTTTGCGGATTTTGGCGCGGAAGATCATCTGCGCGATCAGTCCCTGCACCCGGCGATGCATCAAACCGAGACGCTGGACGTTATCTGTCTATTGAAGGGCGATGTCTCACTGGTGCTGGACACCGGCGAGACAAGGATCCAACCGGGTCAGGTCGTCATCCAGCGCGGCACAAGCCACGCCTGGCGCGCCCACGGCGGCCCCGCGATCCTGCTTGCGGTCCTGATCGATCGCCCTATTTCCGGCTCTTGAGGTTGAAGAGCCCTGTAAAGGAGACTGCGACATGCGACGCCTGAGCCGGACTGCCGCCTTCCTGTCTCTTGGCGTGCTGGCGTCGACGACGCTGGCCGGTTGCGTCACCGAGCCGGTCTCAGCGGCAGCGGCGGATCGGCAGATCTGCCTGCATCATCATGAGAACAGCCCTGAGGAGCAGGCCCGCTGCCGCGTGGACCCGGGGCTACGCGGCGACTCGCCGCCAGACATGATGCCCCAGCAATTGCCGATACGGACGAAGGGCCCTGGCGACTAAGCGCTCAGCGAGCCGCCGTTGCCCGTTCCACAGCCTGCGAGATCAGGTCGCGCGCAGTATCTGCGCCCTTGAGGCCTTCGATCTTCACCCACTTGTTGGGTTCCAGGTCCTTGTAGTGCTCGAAAAAGTGCACGATCCGCTCCACGAGGATCGCTGGCAGGTCGGTGTAGCAGTGGACCTTTTCGTAATAACGCGTCAGCTCGACGTGCGGCACGGCGAGGATCTTCTCGTCCTGACCCTTGTCGTCTTCCATCAGCAGCACACCAACAGGCTTGGCGCGTACGACGCAGCCAGGCACCAGTGCACGGTTGCCCACCACCATCACATCGATCGGGTCGCCGTCCAGCGACAGCGTGTGCGGAATGAAGCCGTAATTGCAGGGATAGCGCATGGAGGTGTAGAGAAACCGGTCGACGAACATCGCGCCCGACGCCTTGTCGATCTCATACTTGATCGGCTCGCCGCCCAGCGGCACCTCGACGACAACGTGCACGTCCTCCGGCGGGTTGGGTCCAACGGAGATTTTCGACAGGTCCATGACATATCCCGATCTTGCTGACTGCGCGCTTCATGCCCGCAGCGCCTGCAAGGTCAATGCCCGCACTGCCCTAACTTGCCGTGACAAAGCGCGCGAGACTTAGGCGCCCAATTGCTGGGCTTACTTGCCGCGCTGACCCAACAGACGCAGGCGCAGAGCATTCAGGCGGATAAAACCCTCTGCGTCCTTTTGATCGTAGGCGCCGGCGTCATCCTCGAACGTGACATGTGCTTCAGAGTACAACGAGTTCGACGAAGCGCGCCCGGTGATGATGATGTTGCCCTTGTAGAGCTTCAGTCGAACCGTACCCGTGACGGCTTCCTGGCTCTTGTCGATCGCCGCCTGGAGCATTTCGCGCTCCGGCGAGAACCAGAAGCCGTTGTAGATCAGCTCGGCATAGCGCGGCATCAGCTCGTCCTTGAGGTGCCCTGCGCCGCGGTCCAGCGTGATCGACTCGATCGCACGATGGGCGGCCAGCAGTATCGTGCCGCCAGGCGTTTCATAGACGCCCCGAGACTTCATTCCGACGAAACGGTTCTCGACAATGTCGATACGGCCAATTCCGTTATCGTGAGCGAGCTTGTTCAGATCGGTCAGGAGGGTCGCGGGCGACAGGGTCTTGCCGTTGATCGAAACAGCGTCGCCTTTCTCGAACCCGATCTCGATCTCGGTGACTTCGTCGGGCGCTTCCATCGGCGAAATCGTCCGCTGATAGACGTAGTCCGGCGCCTCGACATTCGGATCCTCGAGCACTTTACCTTCCGAGGATGAGTGCAGGAGGTTGGCGTCCACCGAGAACGGCGCTTCGCCCTGCTTGTCTTTCGGCACCGGGATCTGGTGTTCTTCGGCGAATTTGAGAAGATCGGTGCGCGACTTGAAGTTCCAGTGACGCCATGGCGCGACGATCTTGATGTTCGGGTTGAGAGCGTATGCCGAAAGCTCGAACCGTACCTGATCATTGCCCTTCCCCGTGGCGCCGTGCGCGATAGCGTCCGCGCCGGTTTCGGCGGCGATTTCGACCAGGCGTTTGGAGATCAACGGGCGCGCGATCGACGTACCGAGCAGGTAGGTCCCCTCGTAGACCGCATTGGCGCGGAACATGGGGAAGACGAAATCGCGCACGAACTCTTCGCGAAGGTCCTCGATGTAGATGTTTTCGGGGGCGAGCCCCATTAGCTCGGCTTTCTTGCGGGCAGGCTCAACTTCCTCACCCTGTCCGAGGTCCGCGGTGAAGGTGACGACCTCGCAGCCGAGCTCTGTCTGCAGCCATTTCAGGATGATCGAGGTATCCAGCCCGCCGGAATAGGCGAGCACGACTTTCTTGGGGGCGTCAGACATGTAACGGCGCTTTCAAACGGATCGTGAATTGGCGCGCAACATAGCGGCGCGCAGTCGCGCTGCAAGTCGCCCCTTGAAACCTCTTGCGATCCTCCCATGTGCCCTGTCAGGGCCGGGGGGTCTTAAAGAAGAAGAGGATGCGCTGCACGTGCACGCATACATCCTGCTCGACAGGTCCGGATCGATGCAATCGCTCTGGGCTGAAGCCCTTTCATCCGTGAACGCCTACGCAAAGGAGCTCGACAACAAGACCGACGGCGACGCCGTCGACGCCAAGGTCACTTTCGCCGTGTTTGACGATCAGGCGGGCCTGCAATTCGACGTCCTTCGGAAAGACGTGCCTGCTTTACACTGGGAGAATGTCACGGACGCGGAAGCTTCCCCGCGCGGCATGACTCCCCTGCTCGATGCGATCGGCCGGATCGTCTCGCTGGCCGAGACCGACAACGCGGACCAGGCGATCATCGTCGTGATGACCGACGGCATGGAAAACGCCAGCCGCGAAGTAACGCGTGAGGGCGCCAAGGCGGCGCTGGACCGTGTCCGGAAGAAAGGCTGGGAGGTCGTTTTCCTGGGCGCGAACTTCGACAATATCGACGACGCCAATTCCGTCGGCGTTGGCGCCGTGTCGCAGATGTCCATGGCGCCCGGCAACATGGACCGCTCCATGCAGGTCTTCGCGAAGAAATCACGCGCCTACTTCGCACGCAAGGCCAGCGTCGAGTTCGACGAATCCGATCGCGAAGTCGCCAACGAAAAGGCGGTCAAGAACCGCAACAGCTAATCGCAAGCGGAAGTTGATTATCGGCGCCCGGCGAACGCTCCGTTCGCCGGGCGTGTTTCGTTCAGAACGGTTCAGCGAGCCTCAGCGCGGCGATCAGTTCGTCGACATGAGCGGCTGGTTTCGGATCCTTGGTGGATTTGCCGTCTGACGCAGCGCGTGAGCGCCAGTATTCCATGTGCGCAAACATCTGCCCGGTTCCGGCGTGGTCCAGCGGCCGGTCGTTGACGCCCCAGCCAAGTCCATCAGTGTTGCGCGCATTCGAAACCGGGCCGCCGATCAGATCGCCCGCAAGAATGAACCTGCGCGTACGGAAGAACAGATTGGTCCAGCGCACCGGACCGAAACAGGCCGAGTGCGCGAATTTCTGGCTGCCCGGGCGCGGCGAATAGGTGAGCCGACGCATGGCGATATCGGGATCGAGGTCAGGTTCCGGATCGTTGTCGACGGGCGCTGGCGGGCAAGCGTAGAGTTTGCGATCCGCCTGACGCTGCGCAAAATCCTTGCGGTCAGCGGCCATCAACAGCGATGCATAAGTGAGCGGCGAACCAAGCGTGATGAAATCGGAAATCTTCCAGCCAGGCGCGCTTGGGTCGCCTCTCTCGTCGAGGTCGATCTGGGCATGGCGCAGTTTCCGCCAGAGATTCGCCTGCGCATCCTGATATCGTTTCACCGGAAGGTCGGAGACGGTGCGGTCTCTCCCGAGTTCGGCGGCGGCGACATCAACCTGCTCTACAGCGGCCTTCAGGGCGACATCAGTATCGAGCTGATAACTGCCACTGTGGCGCGCCCAGTAATCGGTGATGAGCTCGTAACCTACGACTGAGCCCAGTGAGTGGGCGACGATGATGATGCGGTCATAGGGCCTTGATCCCGGTGTCAGGCCGTGAAGCTGGTCCATCAGGTTGATGCCTGCTTTGCGGATGGCCTCGCGCGCGGCGATGCTTTCGGGTTCCCGCCCGAAATAGCGGGCCGAATCCGCCATGACCGGGACGAGAAACGCCTGGTTGGCCGCATAAAACAGGATCGCCGTGCCTACCACGATGAGCACAAGCAATCCGCCGAGCCAGAATATCAGTGCGGATTCCGGCTGCTCGATCAGGCCGGTCCAGAACATCACCACTGAAGCGGCTGCGGACAGCACGACCCAGAGAAGTGCGAGGGCGAACCTGACCCAGATCGTCTTCTGCGCACCGGTCGACTCGTTGAGGCCTGCAAGGAACCAGCAGCCGGCGAGAAACTGAACGAAGAACAGGATGTGGGTCAGCAGTCCTGCGCGCGGGTAGATCCAGTCGAGGTCGATTGCGTCTACGGCTGGTTTGGCGACCGAAGCCAGCCATTGCGGACCCAGCAGCCAATTCTGCGCCGCGCCTGCATCGAAGGGAAACAGGACCGCGCTGATGTTCTCCACCGCCAGATCTCCGCCGAAGAAGGCGACAAGCGCAGCCATCGCCGTGACGAGCGAGAACATCGCCGCCGTCGCCACGTAGCGCTTGATCGCGAGGAAGGCAGAGACGGCGACCATCGGCAGAATGACAAACCGCAGGTCGGCGATCTCCAGCGTCGGCCCCAGCGCGGTTGCCGCCAGCGCAAGCAGCATGAACGCCGCCGGCGCGAGGATGATCCGCCGAAACGCCTGACGGCCCTGAGAGCGGCTATCGCCTTTCAGCTGTTTCAGCGTGCGTTGCTTGGCGGGCCGCCACCCCCCGCCCCGGATGTCGGTGATCACAATCCAGACCGAGGAGAACAGCATCATCGCCAACGCCAGCCAGCTGAGCCCAAAGGCTGCGTTGAGCTCGCTCCAGTCGAAACCGGTGCTAATCGGCGCGAACAGGCGATCGGAATCATCCTGCGCGTTCGGCGGCGGCAGCATCAGCGCCACCAACACCGCGTAAACGAGCGCAATAAACGAGAAGCTCTCCGCCGCGCGCAGGATCCCCTGCCGAATGACCCGCAGGCGGTCCGGCGCTTCCTTGCGCGGCCGCTTCTGCAAGGCGTGGATCCATTTCATGACGTGGTCGGCGCGATTGCCGGTCATGAGATGGGCCCAGTAGAATTCCAGAAAATCGATGCGGCTGTGATGCAGGCCGGCGTCAGTGGTGACGCGTCCGGTATCGGCGAGCCCGACGGTCGGGTCGGGAACGGTCCAGGTCTTTATCGGTTTGCCGTCGCGCAACTTGCGAAGTTCGGGATCGTTATCGCAGACGGTGCGGGCGAGCTCCTGCACATCCTCCATCGGACGCTGTTCGCCCTGTCCATGAATGAAGACCACGGCGATGCGCCGCGTGTCCCGCGTTGCCTCCGACATGAGCGTCTCCCCATCTTGTCCGTCGCCGACATGATGTGCACAGCGACGCGGCCCGCTCAAGTCGCTCAACCCAGCGGCGAAATTCGTCCAATGAATGCCGGGGGTTAGCTAGTGGCGGAAGTGGCGCATACCGGTGAATGCCATCGCCAGACCCGCTTCATCGGCCGCGGCGATAACCTCGTCATCACGCACGGATCCGCCAGGCTGGATCACCGAAGTCGCGCCCGCATCAGCCGCCGCCAGCAATCCGTCGGGGAACGGGAAGAAGGCTTCGGAAGCCACCGCGCTTCCCTTGGTGCGCGTGACATCCCAGCCGGACGCCTCGCGCGCTTTTTCCGCCTTGTGCGCCGCCACGTAGGTTGATTCCACGCGACTGGTCTGGCCGGGACCGATCGCCGCCGTGACCCCACCCTTTGCGAACACGATGGCGTTCGATTTCACATGCTTGGCCACCGTCCAGGCGAACAGCATGTCGGCTAGCTCCTCCTTCGTCGGCTGGCGCTTGGTCACGACCTTGAGATCGGCCTCGGTGATGCGTCCGGAATCCCGGTCCTGCATCAGGAAACCGCCAGCAATACTACGGAATGTCAGCCCCTTCGCAGTTGGGTCCGGCAACGCGTCGGTAAGCAGGAGGCGCAAGTTCTTCTTTTTCGCGAACACGGCGAGCGCCGCTTCGTCTGCGCCCGGAGCAATCACGACCTCGGTGAAGATTTCGGTGATGGCCTGCGCGGTCGCTTCATCCAGCGCGCCGTTGAGAGCGACGATCCCGCCGAAAGCCGATTCACGGTCACAGGCCAGCGCCTCGCGATAGGCGTCCAGGAAGGTTCCGCCGCGCGCCACGCCACACGGATTGGCATGCTTGATGATGGCGACAGCCGGGCCTTCAGCGGGATCGAACTCGGCGACCAGTTCGTAGGCGGCGTCGGTGTCGTTGAGGTTGTTGTAGGACAGCTCCTTGCCTTGCACCTGACGCGCGGAGAGCACGCCGGGGCGCGGTTCCGCGCCGAGATAGACCGCAGCGTTCTGATGCGGGTTTTCTCCATATCTCAGCGTCTGGCCGAGCTTGCCGCCGACCGCGCGCCAGTCACCAGCGGCCTCGCCGGTTTCACGCAGATACCAGGTCGAGATCGCAGCATCGTACGCCGCTGTGCGTGCGTAGGTCTTCGCCGCGAGGCGACGGCGCAGTTCAAGTGAAACCGCGCCCTGCCCCGCATCCATTTCGGAAAGCGCTGCAAGACCGGAATTGGCCGGTGAGATATCCTGGATCAGCTGCGTAGCTTCGCGGTCCATTCCATCATAGGTGTAGGCAGTCGCCGTAAAGCCAATGCCGTCCTTGGAATACTGGAAGCCGTTCGCGTCAACATCGGTGCAAAGGTCTGCGCCGACAGTGCCGCAATCCATGGCAACGTTGCC
>JBHIWT010000009.1:0-38032 GCA_041987265.1 Hyphomonadaceae bacterium | reverse complement strand
CTGATTTCGATCCGGCAGACCTGATGCATTCTGGAAGCGTGTTTCCGTCAAACCAAGTTCACGGGCTTTGACGGTCATCATTTCTGCGAAGTCGGCCTCGGTTCCGCCCAGTCGTTCGGCGATCACAACTGCGACATCGTTGGCCGATTTCGTGACGAGCGCACGGATGGCGTGGTCGACGCGGATTGTGGATCCGGCCTTCAGCGCCAGCTTGGATGGTTGCTGGCGGGACGCCGCGCGCGAAACTGTCATACGATCGTCAAGCGCAAGGTCGCCGGAATCGAGCGCATCAAAGACCATGTACAAGGTCATGACCTTGGTTAGCGACGCGGGAAAACGTTCTTCATCGGCGTTGCGCGCGTGAAGCACCTTTGCTGAGTCCATATCGACCACGATCGACGCATACTTTTCCGCCAGCGCAGGTGTCGCAGACGCGCACAGGGCGATGGCGGAGACCAAAATGGAACGTAGCGGCAAAGCAAGCGCGCGCGATATCATGACGGCTGGATCCCTTAACCAAGTCGAACCAGGTTCTCTTGAAAGGTGTGCCTACCAGCTTACTTAATGCTTAATCGCCGTCACCAACGAATCTCAGCAGGCCGGGTTAGCTCACCCTTCTTTGAACTCATTTTCTCGTTCGCCCCGATCTCTCCCTTTGGTTCAAGCTGGTTTTGATCAAATCAGGACTGCCTTGAACGATGCATGAACCGTGCTAGGCGATGTTTCGGTTGGAGATTTCGCTCAATGAGGCATGTTTGGGCAATTGCCCGCAAATCTTGGGCGGCGGTTAACTGTGGACCGGGCCGGAAATGGCCGACGACAGTCTTGCCTCTTCCGTATGGCGCCGGTTTGCATATCTAATAGGCAGAATAGGCGTTGCCGCTGGCGGCGCCGAGCAAGACCTAGGACAGACGCCTGGTTTCGATGAGCGACAAGCGTAACCCAAATGATACGGATCGGGAGGTCGGCGTCGCCACGCGTGCGAAGCCGAAGACAAAAAAGCCGTCGATGTATCGGGTCTTGATTCTGAATGACGATTACACGCCGATGGAATTTGTCGTGCTGATCCTGGAGCATTGCTTCGCCAAGTCGCGGGAAGAGGCGACCCGGATCATGCTGCATGTCCACAATTTCGGCGTTGGTGTCTGCGGCGTGTACCCATTCGACGTCGCAGAGACGAAAGTCGCGCAGGTGCTGGACCTGGCGCGGCGGAACGAGCATCCTCTCCAGTGCACAATGGAACGCGAGGACTAAGGCCCATATGCCGTCACTGACGCCCAGTCTGGAACACGGAATCGAGCGCGCGCTGCAACTGGCCGGCGAGCGAAAGCACGAATACGCGACGCTTGAACACCTGCTCCTCGCGCTGACCGAGGACGAAGACGCGTGCGAGGTTCTGGTCGCCTGCAAGGTTGATCTCGAGAAGCTGCGCCGCGACCTGATCAACTATCTCGACAATGACTGCGCAAGTTTTGTCGTCGAGGACAGCGGACAGGTGCACCCGACCGCCGCTTTCCAGCGGGTCATTCAGCGCGCGATGCTGCACGTGGAAAGCGCCAGCCGCGATGAGGTGACCGGCGCAAACGTGTTGGTTTCGATTTTCGCGGAACGCGACAGCCACGCCGCCTACTTCCTGCAGGAGCAGGACATGACCCGCTATGATGCGGTCAACTACATCTCGCACGGTATCGCGAAGAAGCCGGGCATGGCCAAGCCGCGCTCGGTCGAGGGGGCCCAGCCCGAACGTGAAGAGGAGACTGGCGCCAAGCCAGTCGGCGAGGCGCTTGCTGCGTATTGCGTCAACCTCAATGAGAAGGCCGAGAAGGGTAAGACCGATCCGCTGATCGGGCGGACCTCAGAGGTCGAGCGCGCCATTCAGGTTCTCTGCCGCCGGCGCAAGAACAACCCGCTGCTTGTCGGCGACCCCGGCGTAGGAAAGACGGCGATTGCTGAGGGGCTCGCCAAGAAGATTGTCGATGGCGATGCGCCGGCCATTCTTGATGACGCGGTGATTTTCTCGCTGGATATGGGCGCGTTGCTTGCCGGTACGCGCTATCGCGGCGATTTCGAAGAACGTCTCAAGGCCGTGGTGAAGGAACTGGAAGAACAGCCGAAGGCGGTGCTCTTCATCGACGAGATTCACACTGTGATCGGAGCTGGGGCGACATCGGGCGGCGCGATGGATGCGTCGAACCTATTGAAGCCCGCGCTGCAATCCGGGCAGCTGCGCTGCATGGGCTCGACGACCTACAAGGAGTATCGGCAGCACTTCGAAAAGGATCGCGCGCTGGCGCGACGCTTCCAGAAAATCGACGTCGTCGAACCGTCGGTGTCCGACTCCATCAAGATCATGATGGGCCTCAAGCCGTATTTCGAAGAATTCCACGGGCTGCGCTACACCAACGAAGCCATCCGGACCGCAGTGGAGATGTCGGCGCGTTACATCACCGACCGGAAATTGCCGGACAAGGCGATCGACGTGATCGATGAGGCCGGAGCGAGCCAGTGGCTGCTGCCCGACAGCAAGCGTCGGAAGCAGATCGGGCCGCGTGAGATCGAACTTGTCGTTTCCAAGATGGCGCGTATTCCTGCCAAGCAGGTCACCAAGTCTGATGCTCAGTTGCTGAAGAGTCTCGACAATGACCTCAAGCGGGTTGTTTTCGGACAGGACGATGCGATCACTGCGTTGTCTGCGGCGATCAAACTTGCGCGTGCTGGATTGCGTGAGCCGAACAAACCGATTGGCTGTTATCTGTTTTCGGGGCCGACGGGCGTCGGCAAGACCGAGGTCGCTCGTCAGCTTTCGTCGCTGCTGGGCGTCGAGTTGCTGCGATTCGACATGTCGGAGTA
This sequence comes from Hyphomonadaceae bacterium, assembly GCA_041987265.1. Lineage (GTDB taxonomy): Bacteria > Pseudomonadota > Alphaproteobacteria > Caulobacterales > Hyphomonadaceae > IH12. The sequence goes on along the minus strand of JBHIWT010000009.1, from coordinate 35,182 downwards.
CATGGAGCGCCATACGGTTTCGCGTCTGCTCGGCGCACCTCCGGGATATGTTGGATATGATCAGGGCGGCCTGCTGACTGATGGGGTCGATCAGCATCCACACTGTGTGCTGTTGCTCGACGAAATCGAGAAAGCCCACCCGGACCTGTTCAATATTCTGCTGCAGGTGATGGACAATGGTGTTCTGACAGACGCCAACGGCAAGAAGGTCGACTTCAGAAACGTGATCCTGATCATGACGACGAACGCGGGCGCATCTGACGCCGCCAAGGAAGCCATCGGCTTCGGTCGCGGCAAACGGGAAGGCGAGGACGAAGAAGCGATCAAGCGTCTGTTCACGCCGGAGTTCCGTAACCGTCTGGATGCGACCATTCCGTTCGCTGGTCTCAGCCAGGAAATTATCGAGCAGGTCGTCGACAAGTTCATCCTGCAGCTTGAGAGCCAGCTCGCGGATCGCAATGTCAATATCGCGCTCACGCCGAAAGCGCGCAAATGGCTCGCCCAGCGAGGCTATGATGAAGCCTTTGGAGCGCGTCCGCTGTCGCGGCTCATCCAGGAGCACGTTAAGAAGCCGCTCGCCGAAGAATTGCTGTTTGGCGCGTTGCAGAAGGGCGGCGGCGTCAAGATCGACATCGACAAGAAGGATCCTGACAAGCTGTCATTCAAGTTTGTGTCTGACGGCAAGTCGTCACCGAAGAAGTCTTCGGCGCCGGAAATGGTCGATTGATTTACCAATAGGCGCTCAGCGGCGCGTTGCTGAACACTTCGTTCAGTCGCCGTCGCGTGCCGCCGGTCACGCCATTCGGGGGATCTAGCGGATCGAAGAAGGCGATCTCGGCGATTTCTCGTGAAGGGCGGAAGGCGCCCTGCGTCCACTCTCTGACGCGAAACAACAGAACATGATCGTTGGGAAAGGCGCTGTGGTTCGAGTGGACTGACACGAGATCCATCGCTCCGTTGGCAGTGATCTCCGCTTCTTCCTTGAGTTCCCGGTGCAGGGCGATTTGTGCGGTTTCCCGTTTCTCCACGCCGCCGCCGGGAAAGTGCCAGCCAGGGGTGTAGGTGTGTCGGACCAGTAGCACGTCGCCGTCAGCGTTGGTGACAACGCCACGGACACCAAGGGTGAGCGGCCGCTGGAGGCGCCAGAAAAGCTGGAACAGTCGGTCTCTATTGCTTGGCACTCTTTCGGGCCTTTCCGGTTCAGTTCGCGCAATCAATTGGCAGGATTTGGCGCCGGCTCCCCGCCTGGCCCTGTTCGCAGGATTCGCCTGTCAGGTTGTGGGGCATGGCATCGTTGGTCAAAGCGGGGTAGGAGTTGGCTCAGAATCTGTTGTTTGGAGATATCGGCATGGCTGCTGTGTGGGCAATTCTCGGCGTCGTTTGCGTGTTCGCGATCCTGAATCTCATTGAGTATCGTCGCATCGACTAAGCGGCTGTTTGTGCGGGGACAATTGTGCCTGAGGCGAGTGGGGACTTTCTGACAGCAGCAATCGCGTTGACGCTGGCCGGCTTCGTGTTCCTGCTCTATTCGGGCGATTGTATCGTCCGGGGCGCGCTGGCTGCCGCGCACAAGACGAATGTGGCGCCGATCCTCGTCGCGATTGTGATTGTCGGGTTCGGAACCTCGATCCCCGAGTTCTTCATTTCGATCGAAGCGGCAGGCCAGGGAAGCTTTGGCCTGGCGCATGGCAACATTGTCGGGTCGAACATCGCAAACATTCTTCTCGTGATCGCGGCGCCGGCGATCATTTTTCCTGTGACGACAATGGCGCCGCGCGTGCTCGGCATGACGCTGTTCATGTACGCGGTCACCATCGCCTGGATCGTGATCACTCTGGTCTGGGGGCTCAACCAGATGATTGGCGCAGGGTTTCTCCTTGTGCTTCTGGTGGGGCTGATATTTGCGTGGTCGTATGGGCACGTGGACACGACGGAAGACACGCCGCAGGAGCGCAGGCTTCAGGCGATGCCATTCTGGCGCATGGTAATTCTGATCCTGATCGGCATCGTCGGGTTACCACTGGGCGCTCACCTGCTGATCGAGGGAGGCATTGGCATCGCCAGGTCAACCAACATCAGTGAAGAAGTACTTGGATTGTCATTGCTGGCGCTGGGCACATCGCTTCCGGAGCTTGGCGCCGCTTTGGCGGCCGCGATCCGGCGCCAGAGCGAGGTCGCCATCGGCAACATACTCGGATCGAATATCTTCAACATCCTCGGGGTGGGCGGCGCCGTGGCGCTGTTTGGCCAACAAACCTTGAGCCCGGAATTCCACGATTACAGTCATTACGTGATGCTGCTTGCCGGGTTGGCGTTTGCATTCGTCGTGCTGGTGAGGCGGCGCGTCGGTGTGCTGACCGGTAGTGTTTTTCTGGCGCTCTATGCAGTCTACATTCTGGGACTTGTTCAGGGTTGGTCGTACCCCGATCTGCGCTTGAGCGTTCAGGGGGCCTTGGGCGGCTGAATTCCGCCGGTTAGTCGCGCAGCTCTTTCGCCTGGACGAATGTGCGAAGCTTCCATGCGGTCGTAGGGCTTTCTCGTTCGAAGACTACCGCGGCGCTGGTGGGGAACTTCTGGTGGAGCGCCAGCTCTGCCGGCGTGTCGTTGTCTGCGATGACGCTCGCAAGTTCGTGCAGGCCGGGATTGTGTCCGATGACGAGTACCCGGTCCTTGTGGCTCTGCAGGGCCTCGCGAATGATGGTCTCGGCCTCCGCGAGATAGAGTGTGGACATCAATCTATGAGAGCAGGCGGGGAAACATGGTTGGACCAGCTCCCAGGTTTGCCGTGCGCGCGTCGCGTCAGAAACAAGCGCTAGCTCCGGTTCAGCGCCAAGCGCGCTGAGTTGGGCAGCGACAAGCGGCGCGTCCATACGGCCGCGTTCTGTGAGTTCGCGGCTGAAATCGCTTTGACCAGGAGCGGCTTGCTCGGTCTTTGCGTGGCGCATGAGGATAAGTTGACGCATCTTTCGGGCATACGCCGGAAAGATGCGTCGTCATAGGGATTTACGCCGATTTCCGGCAGAAACCGAGGAAGTAGCCGGCGGGGAGGATTATCGTCCGCCGCCGGTTCCGCCCGCGTCCGAACCGCCGCCAAGCGCGTTGCCGAAGGCTTCCATGACGGTCGCCAGCTTCAGCGCCTCTGCGGGGTCGATCTTGCCGTTGAGGTTGTTATCGACCATGCCGGTCATCAACGACGACATCATTTCGCGGTCGTATTGTTCGCCGACCTGATTTTCGCGAGTTTCGTCCATCCAGCGGTAGTTCATCCGCATGTAGAACATTTCCTCGAACGTCTGGTCGCCCCAGGTGACGGTTTCCGTCGGATCCGGGTTGGCGTGGTTGTGCTCGGAGTTGTCGTAGGTCATGCGAGCGACCATGCGCGTTCCAGCCGGGATGAGTTTCGGCTCGGCGAAATCGTAGTCGCGCTGCCAGTTGAAGTCGTAACGGGGCAGATCGAGGATGAGTTCGGTCGTGCCGTCGGGGTAATGCGCCTCAAGGCTGGCCTGCACCGCGCGATAGTGAGCGTGTGGATAGACGGTGTAGAGCATCGCATCGTGCGGGAAGGTCATGTAGGCGACCTCCTTCTGCTCGGCCTTGCCCGGTTCCAGCCGGATTGTTGCGTCGACGATCACCGTGGAGCGCTTGATGAATTCCGGCGGCTCCTCGTGGAAGTAGAGGCCGATGCGGGTCGCGTCGGTCGCGGCCTTGCCAGTGGTCGTGTAATGCATCTGGAAGCCGATTGCACCGCCGGCGGGGACTTCGACGCCGGTGCCCTGGGGGAGGATCTGGGGCGCAGCGCCGGGGGTGTAGGAGCCAACCGAACCTTTCCAGCGTGTTTGGGCGGCCAGTTCGCCGTCCGCCGGCATTTCGTCCATGTATCCGGAAAGAACGTGGTGCAGCACCGTACGGTCGCCCGGGATGATCGTTGAGGCTTTGAGCCACTTGCTCTCGGTAGAGGTGTTGCGGACCGCCGGGTACTTGTACTCGACGACGCCGGTCGCAGGGATTTCGGCGGCCGGGATCGTGTAGACCACGTCGGGTTCGCCTAGCGGCCACTCAACCGCCGGCTTCACTTCGGTCACAAGCGGGTCGGCGCCTTCGCCGCGCGGCGAGCCGGCTTCGATCCAGTGGACCAGCGTTTTCATCTCGTCGGACGTGAGGTTCTGGTCATTGAGCCACTGGCCGGTGTGGCGATTGGCGAAGAAGGGGGGCATGCGGTCGGTACGCAGCGACTCGCGGATCATCGGGGAAAAGCCCTTGACGACGTCGTAGCTGGTCATCGCGAAGGGGCCGATACCGCCTTCAGTGTGGCAGCCGGCGCACTTTTCGACGAGTACGGGCGCGATATCGTCAGCGTAGGAGATGTTTGCGTGAACGTCGGAGTTGGCGAGGCCGGGGAGGCTCACCGGCGCGCCAGCCGCTGCGTAGGCGACCGGCTGAACGGTCTCACCGGCAACAAGGCTCTCGACGGCGGCGGTCAGCTTTTCGTCGGCCGGCCCGCGATAGACGAACTGCCAGGTTTTCGGGTCGATGACGAAGGCTTCGCCGGTGGTTTCGACTTTGAGGTTCTCGCTGACGAGCTGGTACTCATCCATCAGAACGCGAACGTCTGCGTAGCCATCGGTCTTGGCAGCTTCAGCCACTTCATCGTAGCCGGCCGTTTCAGAAGCGTTGAGGAGGAAAACCTGAAGATTGTTGTCGCCAAATTGCGATTGCAGGGCCGAAAGCGCCTTGCCGGCGTCAACCGAAGTCTGGTCGCCGAGCGCGTGCGACGCGAGCACGATTGCAGGAGCGTGCGCGTAATAGCGGAGCTCCCAAGCCTCGTGGTTCTGGTCGACCAGTTGGAAGTTTTCAGCGATCGGCGGCAAGTAGACGTCGCCTTCGGCGGTTTGGGTTGAGTCGTTTGCGGCTGAGCAGGCGGCGGCGAGGACGGCTAGGGAGGCGGCGGCGAGGAGGCGTTTCATTTCGACGTTTCTTCCGAGTCTGTTGGAAACTGCAGAGTTCCCGCTTGTTTTCAGGTGTTTTGACGATCCGGTCAAATCACATTCAGTAGAGATGTAACATAAATTACGGGTCAATGGGGCCCTACTTACCTCGTCGCCGGTCCACTGTTCACTGGCTTGGCGGCATGGTCCGAGCGCCTTTTGGGGCGCCCGGACCACCGGCCTCAGCCTTTGACGCAAACGACCTGTTTCAGGGTGTGGAGCACCTCGATCAGGTCGGACTGGGCGTTGATGACGGCGTCGATGTCCTTGTAGGCCATCGGCGTTTCGTCGATCACGGCTGCGTCCTTGCGGCATTCGACGCCTTCGGTGGCCGCGCGGTGATCCTTCAGGGTGAAGGTCTGCTTGGCCTTCGTCCGCGACATCGCCCGTCCGGCGCCGTGCGAGCACGAGCAGAACGAGTCCGCATTGCCTTTCCCGCGCACGATAAACGATTTCGCGCCCATCGAACCCGGGATGATGCCGAGGTCGCCCTCGCCGGCGCGCACGGCGCCCTTGCGGGTGACCCAGACGTCGGCGTCGAAGTGGCGTTCCTTCTCGACGTAGTTGTGGTGGCAGTTCACCGCCATCTTGCCGAGCTTGAACTTCGGAAGCGCGTCACGCATCGCCTGGAGCGTGCGTTCCATCATCGCTTCCCGGTTGGCGCGCGCGTAGTCCTGCGCCCAGCCGACCGCTTCGATGTAGTCGTCGAACAGGGGCTCGCCCTCGATGAAGAAGGCGAGGTCCCGGTCCGGGACGTGGTAGCCGAGCACACGCTTCTCCAGCGCCATTCTGGCTTCCTGGATGAAGTATTGCCCGATCTGGTTGCCAACACCGCGCGATCCCGAGTGCAGCATCACCCAAACGCGATCTGACTCGTCGAGGCAGATCTCGATGAAGTGGTTGCCGCCGCCCAGCGTGCCCAGTTGGGTGGCCACCTTGTGCGACGGGATCTTGCGGTGCTTCTCGCGGATCGCATCGAGGCGTTCCGTGAGATCCGACGAGCGCAGGCGCGTGGCGACCGAGTCCGGCACGTTGCCGAATTCGCCGCCGCGTCCGTTGCCGACCGGCACCTTGCGTTCGATGTCCGAACGCAGTTTGGCGAGGCTGTCGGGCAGCTGCGCGGCAGTGAGGGTGGTCTCCACCGCCATCATGCCACAACCGATGTCGACGCCGACCGCCGCCGGGATGATCGCGCCCTTCGTGGGGATCACCGAACCCACCGTCGCGCCACGTCCGAAGTGAACGTCAGGCATGACGGCGAGGTGCGAGTGCACGAAGGGCAGGCCAGCGACATTCTCAAGCTGTGTGCGCGCTGCGTCTTCCAGCGGCACGCCCTTGATCCAGGCCTTGATGCGACCGCCCTGGGCCGTTTCGAACACTTCAAACGTGCTCATGTCTGCGCTCCTTTCAGAGCTGTCATAGCGCGGGCGGGCGAGGGGGCGGATAGTTTCCTCCCCGTCGTTCCGCGCAGACCTCCGCGCACATCGGAGCCGGACTGAAATGCGGGCAAGAAAAAACCCTCCGGCCTGAAGTGCGCGGAGGGCGGTTGAACCGGCAGATGCCGGGCGGCTGGCGTTCCAGCCTCTAGACCAATCCCTCCATGCAAGCGTCATCACTCAGAACGAGCTGAGCGGCGACGTTTGGATATGTTGTGACAGTGCGTTTCATGACGCGCGTTCCAACAGGGGTTGATCCAGGGGCGCGGTGATGACGGATCTATGCGGCGAGATCAAGTCAACTCGCTGTCATCTTGTTTTTGTCTCGCGCGAAGGCAGGGTGGCGGAATCACGGGCCCCTGATGGTCCGCCGCAAGAGTGAGAGAATGATACGCTTCGTGCCCTTTCTGATTGTGCTGGCGGTGAGCGCAGGCGGTGTCTATCTGGCGGCGGCGCATTCGCATTGGTGGTGGCTGGGCGCCGGGCCGTTGGTGCTGGTGTCTTTGGTCGGCTTTTTCGACATGGCGCAGCAGCGGCATACGCTCTGGCGGAACTTTCCGCTGGTCGGGCATGTACGCTGGTTCTTCGAATGGTTGCGGCCGTTTCTGCGCGGCTACATCGTCGAGAGCGAGACGGAGGGGAAGCCGTTCAACATCGAGCAGCGATCGCTTGTCTACCGGCGGGCGAAGGATGTGATGAGCGTCGAACCGTTCGGTTCGCATCTGGCGTTCGACGAGCCGCCGTATGAATGGATCACGCACGCGGCCTGTCCGGTGAAGGCGGACGCGGAGACGTTTCGTGTCGAGGTCGGAGGGAAGGATTGCAGACAGCCGTATTCGTCGAGCGTGTTCAATATCTCGGCGATGAGTTTCGGTTCGCTTGGCGCGCACGCGATCGAAGCGCTGAGCCGGGGCGCGGCGATTGGCGGGTTCTATCACGACACCGGTGAGGGTGGCGTGTCGCGCTATCACAAGGCGGGTGGTGGCGATCTCGTGTGGGAGATCGGGTCGGGGTATTTCGGTTGTCGGGCAAGTGACGGCGGCTTTGATGCAGGGAGATTCGCAGAGCAGGCGGCGCTGGCTCAGGTGAAGATGATCGAGATCAAGCTGAGCCAGGGCGCCAAGCCCGGGCATGGCGGCGTGTTGCCGGGCGAGAAAGTGACCAAGGAGATCGCAGAGGCGCGGGGCATTCCGATTGGCGTCCGCTGTGAAAGTCCGGCCTGGCATTCGGCGTTTTCCACGCCGGTGGAGTTGATGGAGTTCATCGCGCTGTTGCGGGAGAAGTCCGGCGGAAAACCGGTCGGCTTCAAGCTTTGCGTCGGCAAGCGGCACGAAGTGATGGCGATGATGAAGGCGATGATCGAGACAGGGATCAGGCCTGACTTCATCGTTGTCGATGGCGCGGAGGGTGGGACTGGGGCTGCTCCTGCGGAGTTCATGGATCATGTCGGCGCGCCGCTGCGGGACGGGCTGGTGTTCATGCGCAATGCGCTGGTTGGCGCGGGGCTGAAGGATGAGGTGAGGTTGGCCTGTTCGGGCAAGCAGATCTCGGCGTTCTCGCTGGCTTCGTCGATGGCGCTGGGCGCGGACTGGGTGAACACGGCGCGGGGTTTCATGCTTGCTCTGGGGTGTGTGCAGTCGCTGCACTGCCACAACAATCGCTGTCCGACCGGGATCGCTACCCAGGACAGGGGGCGGCAACGCGGGTTGGTTGTGGCGGACAAGGCGCTGCGGGTGGCGAACTTTCATCGCAACACTCTGCGCTCGTTTTCCGAGATTGTTGGCGCGGCGGGGCGGCGACATCCCAACGAACTGGTTCCGGACGATCTGATCCGCCGGATCGATGACCGGCATACGGCGGAAGGAAGCGTGGCGTTCCGCTTGATCGAACGGGGTGCGCTGATCGATGATGCAGGGAGTACGCATCTTGGCGAGGACTGGAAGCGTGCGCAGGCTTCGAGTTTTGCGCCTTTGAGCTAGTGGGGGATTGTATGTCTTTTGTCACTGAGCGCTGGGCGACACTGCTGAGTTTTTCGCGCGCGCATCCTGTGCGGGTGCTCGGATACGCCGTGCTCGGTGGGTTGTGCCTGTTCCTTTTGCTGGCGTTTACAGCGACGCCGCGGCTGGACCGGGACTGGGTCGATAATCTTGAACGGATGCCGGATATCGAACTGCGCGCAGACGGGTTTTCGATGAGCCATGTTCGGGACTGGGCCTATGATGCGGACAGTGATGTGGCGCGTGACGTCGCGGCGTTCGCTGGCGCGTTCGAGGATCTCCGAAATGTGTGGTTCATGATCGAACCGCATCCGGGCCTTGAGATGATGGCGCACACGTTGGTGTTGTTCGAGTTTGGCGATGACCGGCTGGTCGGGCTGACGATCGAGGCGCGTAAGGAAGAGAATGAAAGCTATTCGGCGTTCTGGGGAACGTTCAACGCGTTCGAGCTTGCGTACATCTGGGCGACGCCGAAAGACCTCTTGACGCGGCGCGCTGTCTATCTGGATCACGATGTGCTGGTCTACCCGCTCGAGCTGACGGATGAGCAGGAAGTGAGTTTCCTCACGCGTGTGCTGGAAAAGACGATCAGGGTTTCAACCAGAGCGCGGTGGTACAACACACTGTTTTCGAACTGCACCAACGAGTTGGCGAAGACAGCCGACCTCGACTGGCACCACGCCTTCATCATGACCGGGTATTCAGCGGAGCGTCTGTTCGAACTGGGATTGATCCCCGGAGAGGACTTCGTGGCGGCGAAGGAGCGGGCGCTGCTTACAGATGAGATCAAGAGCTGGAACGACCTGGCGCCGGACGATTTCAATCGGGCGTTGCTGGCCGAATTGCGCAACAGGGCGTCAAATTGATCGGGCGGCCTGGGGGCGGATTCCTGGCCCCGCCGCCGGAAACGATTGAGCATCGAATAGAGGCGCTGGCGCCGGGCATCGACGTCCTCAGGCCCGATGGCGACGAGCCGTATCCGGTCGTCATTCAGTTGCATGGTTGTGGCGGACGCAAGGGTTTGCAGGACCGCTGGGCGGAGGTGGTGAAGGAGGCTGGCTGGGCGGCTGTGGTGGTCGACAGTTATGCGCACCGACGGATTGCGAGCGCTGAAGCCTATGCGCTGGTTTGCACGGGCATGAAGCTGCGCGGGGCGGAGCGGGCGGGCGATCTTTACGCGGCGATGGAATGGGTGCGGCGGCAGGACTGGGCCGATGCGCAGCGCATTGTTGTCGCCGGATGGAGTCATGGCGGCTGGACCGCGCTGGATGCGATGGCGATGGCGCCCGGCAGTGAGATCGAGCGGCTGACCGGATTGACCGGCGTCGGCGATGAGCCGCTTGGCGGTCTTGCCGGGGCGTTTCTGGTCTATCCGTACGCAAGCCTGCCTTCGATTGCTCGCTTGAATGGTTTGCGGGTGGATGTCGCGCCGCTGGCGATCGTGGGTGGGCGGGACGTGATCGTCGGCGGGCGGGGACTGGCGTCGGCGTTGCGGCGGATGCGGACGCCGGGCGCGCCGATCGAGGTCGCCTTCTTCGAGAAGGCGACGCATGCGTTCGACGAAGCGGGGGCGAAGGATCTGCGCGTTCGCTATGACGCCGGACTGACGCGTGAGGCGGAGGGCTTGCTGAAGGACTATCTGCGCCGGCTGGATGCGCGCTAGTCTTGGGCGCTGGGATTGGTTGAGGGCGATAACATTGGCAAACGAACCGCTCATTCCCGCGCAGGCGGGAATCGAGCAAATGGGTGGACGGGCTTCGCCCGAGCTTTCTCCAGCAGACTGGATCCCCGCTTTCGCGGGGATGAGCGGAGAAAGTAACTCCGGGTGAGACTTAGTCCTGTGCGCCGCCCGCGTTTGGCTTGGTCTGGAGCTGGATGAAGTTTTCCATGCCGATCTTTTCGATCAGGGAGAACTGGGTTTCCAGCCAGTCGACGTGTTCTTCCTCGTTGTGGAGGATCTTACCGAACAGGTCGCGCGAGACGTAATCGCCTTTCGTCTCGCAATACTTCATGGCCTCGCGCAGAAGCGGGATGGCCAGCTCCTCCATCTTGAGGTCGCACTCGAGGATTTCCTTCACGTCCTCGCCGATCAGCAGCTTGCCGAGGTCCTGAAGGTTGGGAAGGCCTTCCAGAAAGAGGATGCGCTCGATCAGCCAGTCGGCGTGTTCCATCTCCTCGATGGATTCCTTGTACTCCTTCTCCGCCAGTTCCGAGACGCCCCAGTCACGCAGCATGCGGGAGTGGAGGAAGTACTGGTTGATGGCGGTGAGTTCGTTCTTGAGCGCCTTGTTGAGGTACTCGATGACCTTTGCGTCACCTTTCATGGCGGTCTCCGTCGTCGGTATTGCGAATCCTTGCGGACTGACTAGCAGGCCGCACGGCGTCCGTGAAGTTGTGCGTTGTTTTTATTTGAGTTTTGTGCGTTTGCGAGGCGTTTGCGTTCGCAATCACTCAGCCGCGACGGCAGCGGCGGTCTGAGTAGCGATCGCGCGGCGCTCACCGATCATCTGGCAGACGGTTTCGCTGCATTTTCCGCAATTAATCCGGGTCTTATGATGTGTGTGCACCTGTCGCGGCGATTGCGCGCCGGCGTCGAGCGCCTCGTTGACGTGGCGTGTCGATAGACGATGGCAGACACAGATGATCATGCGAGTCATTTGCACCGAATTGCGACTGATTGTCAATTGCGTTGCACAATGCGTGCCGGGCGACGGGGTGTCGCGGGGGGTGTCGGGGGGCAGGGCCGGCTGCCGGATCCCGGACCGGCCTTTGGCCGTCCGGGATGACGGAAGAGGTGGATTGGGGGATTGTTGAGTTGAGTGTGAGTGGAGGGTCTCATGAAAACAGCTCTTGTGACCGGCGCGGGCAGCGGGATCGGGCGGGCGAGTGCGGTGGCTTTGTCGAAGGCTGGCTGGCGCGTGGCGTTGGTGGGGCGGCGCAGAGAGCGGCTGGAGGAGACGGCGGGGCTGATGGACGCGGGCGTCGTGGTGGTCGGCGATGTGACCAAGCCGGACGAGGTTGAGCGCGTGTTCGCCGAGGCGGTTGGCGAACTGGGGCGGCTGGATCTGTTGTTTAACAACGCCGGACGCGGTTCGCGCGGCAAGACGATTGACGAAATGCCGCTGGAGGACTGGTTCGGTGTGCTGGATGTGAATCTGACCGGCTCGGTATTGTGTGCGCGGGCGGCGTTCGCACAGATGCGCGCGCAGTCGCCACAGGGGGGACGGATCATCAACAACGGATCGATCTCGGCGCATGTCCCGCGGCCCGGGTCGACGCCCTACACCGTGACCAAGCATGCGATCAGTGGACTGACGAAGTGCATTGCCCTGGACGGGCGGGACTTCAACATCGCGTGCGGCCAGATCGATGTGGGTAATGCCGAGACGGAGATGGCGGCTGTGATCGGCAAGGGCGTACCGCAGGCGAACGGAGAGGTGCGCGCCGAACCGATGATGGACGTGGAAGATGTTGCGCGCTCGGTCGTGCATATGGCGGAACTCCCCCTGGATGCGAATGTGCTGTTCATGACGGTGATGGCTTCTAACATGCCGTATGTGGGGCGTGGATAAGCACGTTCCGCCGGCGCATTGCCTGATGCGGGATTGCGCGCGAGAGTGATGCAGGCGCGGGGTGTGGGACCGGCAATCCGGCGCAATGACAGACGGCGTGGGGACGCAGTGTCATGAACGAACAAACGCAAGACGAGGACGTGCCCGCGACGACGCGGGAGACGATCGTGGAGGACGGTCCGCCGACGGCGATCCAGTATGCGAAGCGCAATACGCGGTTCGACAGGCAGGATTGCGGCTGGTGGGTTGATGGCGATTACCTGTACGAGAGCGACGGACGCGGGCGCGAGTGGCGCACACACCTGGGCGATGTGCTGGAAGTGCAGACGGCGCCGGCGCCTGCGCGATTTCGGCCGTGGCGGCACCAGACCGTTCTGGGGCTGCGCAACAGCCGGCGCATCGAGATCGACAATGCACATTATGTCGGGACGGCGAACTACGAGGATCGCTCGGAATTGTATGCGCCGTTCGTGCGCGAGCTGATCCATGTGGTTGCGGCGAAGGCGCCCTACGCCAAGGCGCGGCGCGGCGCGTCGTATCTTGGGTACATTACGATGCTGGCGTTTGTGGTGGTGCTGATCGGCCTGGTTGGGGTTCTGCTGTTCCTGTTGCCGATCGACGGTGTACCGGGCGTGGTGTGGATCAAGGCGGGGTTGGTCGCGTTGATGGCGCCGCCGCTGTTCGCCTGGGTGCTGAAGTCGCGCCCGAGCGGGATGAGCCTGTCGGAATTGCCGCCGGGCGCCTTTCCGGAGATCAAGCGCTGAGCGCTGAGATGGCGGCGTTGCGGGCCGGATTGCTTGACCGGCGCGGCGGCTGCGCATAGGCCGTGCGCTCCGGTATGGAGCGATTCAATGACGATGGAAGCGTTAGCCGAGAGCGCCAAGGCGTGGCCGTTCGAGCAGGCGCGCGAGCTGAAGAAGCGCATTGAAAAGCTGGAGGCGAAGGGCCGCGCGAAGGACGCGCCGGTTGTGTTCGAGACCGGGTATGGCCCCTCGGGGCTTCCGCACATCGGGACGTTCGGCGAGGTGGTGCGCACGACAATGGTGCGTCGCGCATTCGAGGCGCTGACCGGCGGCGCTTACACGACGAAGCTGATCTGCGTGTCGGATGACATGGACGGCATGCGCAAGGTGCCCGACACCGTGCCGAACCCTGAAGCCCTGCATGCCTTCCTGCAGAAGCCGCTGACGGATGTGCCCGATCCGTTCGGGACGCATGACAGCTATGGGCTGAACATGAATGCGCGGCTGCGGGCGTTTCTCGACAGTTTCGGATTCGAATACGAGTTCGCTTCGGCGACGGAACTCTACAGGTCGGGCGCTTACGATGAGATGTTGAAGCGGACCGCCGAGAAGTACGACGACATCATGAAGGTGATGCTGCCGACGCTGGGCGAGGAGCGACGGGCGACGTATTCGCCGTTTCTGCCGATCTCTCCGAAGTCGGGCCGCGTTCTGTATGTGCCGATGAAGGCTGTGGACGCGGCGGCGGGAACTGTGACGTTCGATGATGAAGACGGAACGGAGACGACGCTGCCGGTGACGGGCGGGCATGTGAAGCTGCAGTGGAAGCCGGACTTCGGCATGCGCTGGGCGGCGCTGGGCGTCGACTTTGAAATGTTCGGCAAGGACCATCAGGCCAACGCGCCGATCTATTCGCGGATCTGTCGTATCCTCGGGGCGGAGCCGCCGCAGCAATATGTCTATGAGCTGTTTCTCGACGAGAAGGGCGAGAAGATCTCCAAGACCAAGGGGAACGGGATTTCGGTTGAGCAGTGGCTGGAGTACGCACCGCAGGAATCGCTGGCGCTGTATCAGTTCCAGAAGCCGCGTGCGGCCAAGAAGCTGTACTTCGATGTGATCCCGAAAACGGTGGACGAGTATCTGACGTTCCTCGGCAAGTTTCCCAACGAGGAGCCAGCGGCGCAGCTTGAGAATCCTGTCTGGCATATTCATGGCGGCGAGCCGCCGGCGAAGTCGTCTCCGGTTTCGTTTGCGATGTTGCTGAACCTGGTGTCGGCGGCGAATGCGAACAACGAAGATGTGCTGTGGGGCTTCATCCGCCGCGAGGCGCCGGAGGCGACGCCTGAGAGCGAACCGTTGCTGAACCGGTTGGTCGGGTTTGCGCTGAAGTATTATGCCGGCTTCATCGAGCCGGCGAAGGTCTATCGTGCGCCGGACGACAAGGAGCGGGCGGCGCTGGAGGATCTGGCCGGTCGGCTGGAGGATTATGACGGTCCGGTTGAGGGCGAAGCGCTGCAGACCGTGGTGTTCGCGGTCGGCAAGGACCATGAGTTCGAGCCGCTGCGGGACTGGTTCAAGGCGATCTATGAAGTCTGTCTGGGGCAGAGCCAGGGGCCGCGGTTTGGCTCGTTCATCGCGCTTTTTGGCGTTTCGGAGACAGCGCTGATGATCCGTGAGGCGTTGGCGCGGAAGTAGGGCGCCAGCTGATCTGAGGCATTGCAGGCGGCGCGGTTGCGCGCCAGAATTCCGCTCAGGGTTTGGAGCGGATGCCGGGTATGAGGCGGTCTTTCGCAGCTTTGGCGGTTTGGGGGCTGGCTGGATTATGGCCTGTCGGGATGGCGCGCGCCGAGCCGACCAATCCCGTGCTCGCCCAGCAATTCGTGGAGGGACACTACCTGCGCGCGGCGGCGGCGGCGGAGCTGGGCGGAACGGCTGACGATCTGGCGTTTGCAGCGCGCTCTTTGCTGGCCTTGTGCATGACGGGGCCGTCGACGATCGATGCCGACGTTCTGGACCGGGCCTATCAGGATGCGGCCAAGGCGGTGTCGCTGGATCGCGGGCATGTCGAGGGGCGGTTGCAGCTGGCGATTGCGGCGTCGTTGCAGACGCGGTCGATGGGGCTGATGGAGGCCAATCGGTCCGGGCTGGGCAAGCTGGGCAAGCTGCTGGTCGACAGCGTGCTGGAGGATGATCCGGACAATTACTATGCGCATGGGTTCGCGGCGGTCTGGCATGTGGAGGTGCGGCGGCGGGCCGGGGGGCTGGGCGCGATGATGGTGGGCGCGGATGTCGGCGACGCGCGCGAGCATTACGCCGAAGCGGCGCGGCTGGCGCCGGACGATATCGGCGTGCACTGGAGTTTTGGCCGTGCGCTGGTGGCGCTGGACGGACGCAAGTATCGCAAGGCGGCGGAAGCTGCGCTGGAGGCGGCGATCGCGGCTGAGGCGGACGACCATGTCGAGCAAGTGATGCGGGCGCGGGCGGTGCGTTTGCTGGAAGTGTTGCGGCGCGACCGGGATGCGGCGGAGGCGCTGGCGCTGGAGTTGCTCTAGGCTGTTAGCCCGATGTTGCGAATTCCTTCGGCTCCAAACAGCAGGATGGCCACGACCGCCCCAAGCGCCGCCAATGTGATCCCCGCTAGGTAGATAAGATTGAATGACTGCCGATACGACATGATTCCCTTCTTCTGTTCGGCAGCATCTGCGATACGCAGTTCGGCTAGCTCTAGTCGGGCGGCCACCATTTCATCGATTTTGTTTTGAGCCCGCTCAGCATCTTTTACGAGTTTTGCGGATCGCCGATCGAGTTGTTTGAATGCGTAGGTGAGTACTACCAGCAGCAGCGAAATTACTATCGTGACGGGATAAAGATTGGCGGACAAGGTCGATACGAAACCAGCAAGTGATGCTGCTAAGAGGATTACATAGAAATTGAAGAGGCGGATTCGCTGCTCCGCATGTGCTTTGAACCATTCGTTCGCTCTGTGGGCCGCGAGCGTAATCGCTGCCTCCTTCGATAACTCGTCAGTCATGTAACTCTCTCCAATAAAGAGTTGTCTGATTTGGCTACTGGCTGGCCCAGAGGATGCGGGCCATCCAGGCGATCTTGTTGCGGGGGATCTGGCGCGGTTCGTAGGCAGGATTGAGGGAGAGGAGTTCGACCGTGCGGTTGTTGCGGCGGCCGAGCTGTTTGGCGAGGACCTCGCCGTCGAGCGTGCGGGCGACGATGCGGTCGCCGCGGCGCAGTTCAGCTTCCGGGTCTATGACGATGCGGTCGCCCGAGCGGTAGACGGGCTCCATGGAATCGCCGGTGATCTGCAGGGCGTAGACGTGCCGGTTCTCGATGCCGGGGAAGCGGATTTCCTCCCAGCCGTCGCCGGCGGGAAAGCCGTCTGAATCGAAATAGCCGTCATTGCCGGCCTTGGCGAAGCCAAGCAGCGGGGCGTAGGGGGCGGGGCGGTTTTCGGCGAGGGCGACAAACTCGTCCATCGTCGAGCCGACGGCGTTGAGCGTCTTCATCAGGCTTTCGGTGGAGAGCCAGCGGGGCGATCCGTCGGCGGCGCGACGCTTGGACTTGTTGAACGAGGTGGGGTCGAGGCCGGCGCGGCGGGCGAGGCCGGATGGCGAGAGGCCGTTGCGTGCGGCGAGGGCGTCTATGGCGGACCAGATGGCGGCTGGGCGCATGGGTGCGACTTCCCGTTATCATTCGTCCAGAGGACGGGAAGCAATTCCTAGTAGGAATATGGTCCTAAATCAAGGTGTGATGTGCGGCGGTGTTCCCGAAGCGCACGCAAAGGGTGCGCAGCATTGATGACAGGCGCGTTGTCGGCGCGCCCGGCGATCGTCATCCCGGCCGATTGTCTCGGCGATGCGGGCGCAAAGGCGCCCGGCATTCTGTGAAATTCTGTCTGGTTTGGCCGCTATCGCATGGTCGCGCGATTGCGCATGCGGCGGTCGTGTGCGGGCCGTCGGCTGTGTCGCGCCGGGCGCCACCATGGGGTGCGCGCGAGCGGCTCGAAGGAGGCGATCGAACGCAGGCGCGCGCCAGATCGCGGCCAGCAGCGTCCGTACAAACGCCGGTAGCGCGGCGAGCCATGTCGGCCCGTCGCGCTGGGTGGTTATGTGCTCAGCCTTCCCGGTCATTGAGGGAGATTAGGCTGACGCGGGATGGGGTTGGATAGCCGGGTGGATTATGGCGCTGTTATCCATTGTTGAGCGGCGGGGTTTGGGGGCGGGGCGGAGGGCGGTCCCCCTCCCGGGATTGCCGGTTGGTCGGGTGGTGAGCGTTGCGCCTCCCCCGTTCGGGGGAGGAGGTCGGTGGTCTTGTTGTCTGTGAGTCCGCGCGCATTTGCGCTTTGTCGCCGGGTCCCGGATCGGCCTTTGGCCGTCCGGGATGACGGTTCGGGGCGGACGTCGGGCAGCTTGCCTGTTTATTTCGGTGGGTGCAGAACGCGGGGATGGGTAGACGAATCTACAAAGTGCTGACGAAGGAGCAGTGGGCGGCGGCTGAGGCCGGCGCGCTGGTCAAGGCGCCGGTGGATGAAGCCGACGGTTATGTGCACTTCTCGACGCGCACGCAGTTGAAGGAAACGCTGTCGAAGTGGTTCCACGGTATCGAAGGGTGCGTGTTGGCGTCGTTTGACGAGGACGCGTTCGAGGACGAACTCAAGTGGGAGAAGGCGCGCGGCGGGGACAAGTTCCCGCATGTTTATGGCGATGTGCGCGCTTCGCAGGCGTTGTCGATCTGGCTGTTGGAGCTGGACGAAGATGACAATCCGATGGTGCCGGATGAAGTTGCGCGGGCGCGCGACCGCGATCCGAAACTTGGCAAGCCGGATGTGATTTCGTGAGTCTGGAAGACCTGGCGGCGGCCGGCATGCGGATGCTGCCGGCGGAGGCGGCGCATCGCGCGGCGCTGGCGGGGCTGAAGGCGGGGTTCGGGCCGGGCAGACCGAAACCGGACGCGCCGGAGTTGCGGGTGCGGATGGAGCGTTCGGGGCTGGAGCTGCCTAATCCGGTGGGGCTGGCGGCAGGGTTCGACAAGGATGCGGAAGTATTTCGCCCGATGCTGGGCTACGGCTTCGGGTTTGTTGAATGCGGAACGGTGACGCCGAAGCCGCAGGCCGGCAATGACAAGCCGCGGCTGTTTCGCCTGACGCCCGATCGTGCGGTGATCAACCGGATGGGATTCAACAATCAGGGGCTTGAGGCGTTCGCCGCGCGGCTGGAGAACCGGCCGGACTGGGGCGTGGTCGGCGCGAATGTCGGAGCCAACAAGACCAGCGAGGACTGGGTTGCGGATTATGTCGCCGGACTGAACGCCGTTTGGCGGCGGTGTTCGTATGTGACGATGAATATTTCCTCGCCGAACACGCCCGGTCTGCGCGGACTGCAGGAGCGCACGGCGCTGGAGGACCTGTTGGGCGCGACGGGTGAGGCGGCGGTTGCGCTGGACGCGGAGTTCGGGCGGCGTCCGGTATTCCTGAAAGTGGCGCCGGATCTGGATGCTGCGGAGATCGGCGCGATCTGCGAGGCGGCGAAGGCGGCGCGCTATCTGGACGGGTTGATCGTCTCGAACACGACGGTGGAGCGGCGCGAGGATCTGGTGTCGGCGCTGAAGGGGGAGGCGGGCGGATTGTCTGGCGCGCCGCTCATGCTGAAGTCGACCGAGGTGCTGGCCGAGTTCGCCGAGGCGCTTGGCGGAGAGAAGGACCTGATCGGCGCAGGCGGCATTGCGAGCGGCTTCGATGTCTGGCGCAAACTGGTGGCCGGCGCGCAGGCAGTGCAGCTTTATTCGGCGCTGGTGTTTTCCGGGCCGGGGCTGGTGAAGCGGATCAAGCGCGAAGTGCTGGAGATCATGCGGGCTGAGGGGATTTCCGATCTCAAGGATGTCTTGCGCGCGGTTTAGGCGCCCGAGAAACCAAGAGGCCGGACCCTTGTGGGATCCGGCCTCTCTCGCTCCGATAGTTTCTTGTGGGGTCAACCGTCGGTGCGATTCTCGTAGGCGGTGGCCAGGGCGGTGGAGCCGATGTCACGGACCGTTTTTTCCATCGTGGCGTTGATGCAGGCCTGGGTCAGGCGGCGCTCGGCCAGGGTGGTGCGGTTTTCCGAGCGGCATTCGCGCCGGACCTTGTTCTGGAGCCGCGTCAGCATGGCGTTGGCGCCATCGCGCGACTGCAGTTCCTTTTGGGCGTAGTCGAAGTCGAACGCGAAATCGTTCGCGCTGGTCTGGGCCCGTGTTTCAGCGAACGCCGGCTGGTCGGTGATGACCAGGAAAGCGCAGGCGGAAAGAAGGGCGGCGGAGGCGATCAGGGACGTACCAGTTTTTATCGTTGTCATGACGTTTCTCTTTATTTATTAGTTTCTCGGTCGTCGTGTCAGCGAGCTGGCATTTGTTGCTCTATTTGCTCGATTGACGATAAAAAATTATCGATAACCGACGTGACGTCAACCCGATCTTTCAAGGCATTTTTGGGGCAGGTATCGCGTCGCTTGACTGCCTGAATATTCATATAAAATCCGGGACGTAGCGTAAAGTCCCTATCTTGCGGTGGCCCGGTCGCGGCTGAATGTGGCAGGGAATGGGCAGGCAGCTGGATGGAACGCGACAATGAAATTATGGGCCGTGATCGGATTCGCAGGGTTGGCCGCGTGCGCCACGCCCGATGGCGTGCAGGGACGGGCGGAGGCGCAGACGCCGCAGGTGAGTGTTGCGCCGCCGATGGAGTATTCGCTGCTGCACCAGCTTGCGGCGGATGTGTCGGCGGAGCGGATCGAAAAGGACATTCGCACGCTTGCGGGTTTCGGGACGCGGCACACGGCGTCGGAGACACAAAGCGATACGCGCGGGATCGGTGCGGCGCGCCGTTGGATCGAGGCGGAGTTCAACGCGATCTCCGAAGCGTGCGGGGGATGCCTTGAAGTGATCACCGTGTCGGAGGTGATCGAAGGGACGGACCGTATTCCTGATCCGGTGGAGGTGTTGTCGGTCGTGGCGATCCAGCGCGGCGAGCTTGAGCCGGATCGTATGGTGATGATGTCGGGCGACATCGACAGCCGGGTGACGGATCCGCTGAACGCGACGGATGACAGTCCGGGGGCGAACGACAATGCGTCGGGTATGGCGGGCGCGATCGAGGCGGCGCGGGTGTTGTCCAGGCACAAGTTCGCGGGGACGATCGTCTATGCCGGGCTTGCCGGTGAAGAGCAGGGTCTGTTCGGCGGGCAGATTGTCGGACGGCACGCGCAGGCCGAGGGGTGGCGGCTGAAGGCGGTGCTGAACAACGACATGATCGGGAATATTTCCGGCGTCGACGGAGTGATCGACAATTCATCGGCGCGGGTGTTCTCCGAAGGCACGCGGGTTGTGGAGACGGCCGACGAGGCGCGGGCGCGCAGGTTTACGGGCGGCGAGGTCGACAGCCCTTCGCGCAATCTTGCGCGCTATGTCGATGTGATGGCGGACCGGTACATCCCCAATCTCGATGTGATGATGGTCTATCGTCTCGACCGGTTCGGGCGTGGCGGGCATCACCGGCCGTTTAACGAGATCGGGATCCCCGGCGTGCGGATCATGGAGACGCACGAGAACTACAATCGTCAGCATCAGGATCTGCGCACGGAAGACGGGATCGAATATGGCGACGTGATCGAAGGCGTGGACTTCGACTATGCGCGCAAGCTGACGTCGCTGAATGTGGTGAGCCTTGCGGGGATGGCGGCGGCGCCGCCGTTTCCGGCGAATGTGCGGATCGAAGGCGCGGTGCAGCCTTCGGCCAAGCTGATGTGGAAGAAGGCCGAGGGTGCGGCGGCGGGGAATCTCGCCGGCTACAAGGTGTACTGGCGGCTTACGGATGCGCCGCAATGGACGCATTCGCGCTGGGTGGGCGATGTGAGCGAATGGACGTTCGAGAACCTGGTGATCGACAATTACTTCTTCGGGGTTGCGTCGGTCTCGGTGGATGGGGCTGAGTCGCCGGTGGTGTTTCCCGGACCGGCCGGGAGTTTCGGGGATTAGGGTTCGGGAAGCGCCTGCGGAGTGAGGCGGCAAAAAGGAACCGCCCGCGGGGGAGCGCGAGCGGTTCCGGTTCTGTCGGGCAAGCGGCCCTAGTTGGCCGTCTGGCCGGCGAGAACGACGGTTCTGGGCTGTCCGATCGAGGCGGCCAGAAGTCCGGTCGGGTCGTCCGCCGCGACTTTCTTGGTCGTCTCTTCGACGCAGTCGAGCATCGTGTAATAGCCAAGGCCGATCGGCGGGTTGGCGGCCTTGCGGCAGACAACCTTGATGGCCTTTTCAAGTTCGGCCTTGTAGGCCTCGGCGACGGCGGGTTCCGCGATATTGGCGGGCACCACCACCTCGATTGACGTTTCTTCAGCCATTGCGGGCGCGCAGACGCCAGCAAGGACCAGGCTCGTGATCAGAAGTTTTTTCATGTCTAAAAGTCTCCGGTTGATGGATATGACCAACTCAAAAAGACCCTCTGCACGTTTCCCGACCGGCCGGGAGGGAGGACCCGGCGCGGTCAGGTGTACGTTATGCGGCGCTGCAGCATTTTCGCAAGTGACGTTACGTTAACATGCGCGTGAACGGGAAGCCGAACGATACGAAAAGGTACACAAGTATAATGCCTTATGGGGATTTCGGGCGGTTGAACCAGATTGTGAATAATTGCTGCGATTGCGAAATGGGTGTGTCGTGAAGGCCGTTGTTTGCGAGCGTCTGGGGCCGGATTTCGAGGGCGTCGGGCTTCGGGAGGTCGATCGGCCGGCGGTCGGCCCGGATGAGGTCATGGTGCGTGTTGAGGCCGCCAGCCTGAACTTTCCCGACCTGTTGATGCTGGAGGGGAAGTACCAGTTCCGGCCGGAGCCGCCGTTCGTGGTGGGGATGGATCTGGCGGGGGTGATCGAGGCGGCGCCGGAGGGCGCACGCCTTGGAGACGGGTCGGCCGCCGCGATTGGGACGCGGGTTGCGGGCGGCGGCAAGACGGGCGCATTCGCGGAGTATGCGAGCGTGCGGCCTGAGGCGCTGGTCAGCGTTCCGGAAGGTGTCGGCGCGGCGCAAGCGGCGGCTTACCCGGCAGCCTACACCACAGCTTATGTATCGCTGATCGAACGTGGCGGCCTGAAGGCTGGGGAGTGGCTGTTGGTGCATGGCGCCAGCGGCGGCGTCGGGCTGGCTGCTATTGATGTCGGGCGACTGGTGGGCGCGCGGGTGATCGCGACGACGGGTAGCGCAGACAAGGTCGAGGCGTTGAAGGCCTACGGCGCAGCGCACGTATTCGTGGTTGGCGATGGATTCCGCGAACCGGTGAAGGCGCTGACGGATGGGCGCGGCGCGGATGTCATCTTCGACCCTGTGGGCGGCGATGTGTTCGACGAGTCGGTTCGATGCATCGCCTGGGGCGGGCGTCTGCTGGTGGTCGGGTTTGCCGGCGGACGGATCGCCGAGGTGAAAACCAACATGCCGCTGATCAAGGGCTTCTCAGTGGTCGGCGTGCGAGCCGGCGAGTACGGTCGCCGCGACCCGGTCGCCGGCGCGCGGGTGCGCGAGACGATCTGGAGCTGGCTCGCTGCGGGCAGGACGCGACCGATGATCCACGCCGAGCTGGATCTGTCGCAGTGGCGCGATGCGTTCGAGATGATGCGCGACCGGCGACTGGTCGGGAAAGTGATC
The DNA here is from genome assembly GCA_041987265.1 of Hyphomonadaceae bacterium. GTDB lineage: Bacteria > Pseudomonadota > Alphaproteobacteria > Caulobacterales > Hyphomonadaceae > IH12. Next base: position 12,780 of record JBHIWT010000009.1, on the reverse strand, counting down.
CTGAAACCGTAGCGCCGGTTGCGATCAGGCGGCGGCCTGGATCTTCTTGGTAACCAGACGTTCCAGTTCGTTGGCGACCGCGACCCGGTGGTGGGTGTCTTCCTCGGGCATGTCGAGGATGCGGCCGATCGTCTGGAAGTGGAAGCGGATGACGTCGAGGTCGTAGCTGTCGGTCATGCCCACGCCTTCGATGTATTGCAGCGCCGAGGTCCAGACGCGTCCGATCGTGGCGTCGCCGACAATGTTGACCTCTTCAGCGTACTCGTTGAGCAGGCGATACATGCCGCGGATCGCAGCAGTGCGATCGTCGGTATGTTCATCAGCGAACCCGGTGAGGTTGTCGATGATGGCGCGCAGGCGGAAGGTGTTTTCGCGAGCAGCGTCCTTGGGCGCATCGCGCGCAGGTTCGTCGGTGAGGCGGCGCCACGGGCCGACATATTCCGGATCGTCGCGGCGACGGCGGCAAGGGCCGACATAGGTGCGCGAGACGATGAAGCGGCGCGGCTTGAGAATGACTTCCTCGATACGCGACAGCACGGTCTGGGCCGAGATCGGCTTCAGCAGGAATTCGTTGATGCCGGCCTGACGCGCAGCCATCAGCTGTTCGTGGTCGATGGCCGAAGCGAGCAGGATGATCGCGGTTTCACGCGGCATGCCGGAGGCGTTGCGGCGGACTTCGCGGGTGAATTCCAGGCCTGACATCTTGCCGGCGTCCCAGTCGACGAGGACGAGGTCGGGCTTGAACGTGCGCGCCATCGTGAAGGCCTCGGTCGCGCTGGCGGCGGAGGCGATGTTGACGATTTGCAGGCGGCGCAGCGCATCGGCGACGACGCCGCGCAGGTATGCGTTGGGATCGACGATCAGCACGCTCATCTTCTTGAGCGCCGCGGGGGTGAGGTCTCGTGAGGTCGGTTTCATTGGATCAGGCCGCTAGTTTTCTCTGGATCGCTTTCCCCAAGGCGATGGCAACGCTTTCTCTGGCTTCGGTGAAGCCGACAGGTAGTGTGGCGAGCTGTTCGAGCGCGCCGAGCGCGGTGTTGACGACGGATGGGTCCATCTGACCCAGCGGCGCTGCGACCGTGATGTAGGCTTCGTAGGCGGCGAGGGCGCTGATCAGGGCGTGATCCTGATCTTCCATCGCGATTTCCTTGGCGAGCGCCAATGCCTCGACAGCGGCGTCCAGGGATTCCGGCGCGCTGGCGCGGATTTGCCCGGACAGGCCGCGCACGTCGGCGAGCGCGAGCCGGATTGGCGACTTCGCTGCTTCTTCATCCTTGTCCGTCGTCGTGGTTCCGCGGTCGCGGGTGCGTTCGCCGGCGCGGCGCTTCGTGCCGTGATAGTCAGCGGGATTCTTGCGACGGCGGCACGGTCCGACATAGACGTTGCAGTCGACGAAGGGGCGCGGGGTTTCCACCACCATTTCGAGGCGCTGGCGCATGGCCGCCGGTGAAATCGGCTTGGACATGAATTCGTCGACGCCGGCGTCGCGGCCGTCGATGACGAATTGCTTGGTGAGGCCGGAGGTCAGGAAGATCACCGGCAGGCGACGGATGCGATCGTCTTCGACGCGGCGCAATTGGCGCACGAAGCGCAGGCCGTCGAGGCTGTCGCCCTTTTCCCAGGACACGAGAATTAGGTCGATATTGCGCTCGAAGAGGGCGGCTTCGGCCGCTTCGAGATTGCGCGCGAGCGACAGGTTGGTTGCGTTGAGATTACGCAGAATTTCGGCGATCAGGCCGCGCGTGAAATTGTTGCTGTCGAGGATCAGCAAGGACAGGTTGCGCGGCTTTAGGGCCCTCGCCTTACGTGGGTCTTGCATCTTGGTCCGTCCATCACGTGTCTTATTTTCCGTGACGTTAGCCGGACAAGGTTTTCATCCGGTTGAAACGGACGCTGCGATTCGGCCGGATTTGGTTAATTCGGGCGGAAACTTACCGTCGGGATCGGCTTTGTTATCCTTTCTGCGAAAAAATAGCCAAACATGTGTAAGATTGTTATGTCTGGTGCGGAGCGGCCCGCGCCGGGGCTGCGAGATGAAGGGATTGTGCTTTGTCGGAGAAGTTGGACCAGAGAATTCAGCTGGTTGCGTCGGCGGAGTTCGGCCGTGTGGTGGATGAGTGGCGGCGTACGCAGCACGATCTGCCGTCGCGTTCAGAGGCGATCCGCCGGTTGGTGAATCTCGGGCTGCAATATGAGGAGGAAGCGCCGATGCGCATGGTGACGGCGATCATTCGCCCGCACAAATATGACCAGGTGCGCGATGCGCTGATGACTCTCGGCGTGTCGGGGGTGACGGCGACGCAGGTTCAGGGGTTTGGCCGCCAGCGCGGGCATACCGAGTTCTATCGCGGAGCCGAATACAAGGTCGCCGAGGTGCCGAAGATCCGTGTGGATGTGGCGGTGGCTTCGGGAATGGTGGAATCGGTGATCTCGGCGATCGAGAAGGTGGCCGGATCCGACAAGATCGGCGACGGCAAGATTTTCGTTTCCAGCCTTTCCGATGTGGTGCGCATCCGCACCGGCGAGCGCAACGAGAAGGCGCTGGATTAGGGTTGGCGCGCGCGCCCCAGGGGGAGCGGTTTGCCATCGGACCGGCTGCGGGCCTGCCATGCGTGAATGCCTGCGGCGGCAATTCCTGCTGGAGGAGGTTCTCATGCATTCATCAAGCTCCACCATCCGCGTGGCGGGCGTTCTCTCCGTGTTGACGGGAGCGAGTTATGTCGCTGCAGCGGTCGCCGCCGCCCTCATGCCCGCTGAGCTCGCCGCAAATCCCGACATCACGCCACACGAATTCTGGTCGGTTCTTGCTTCTGATCCCAGTGCACATCTGGCCATGCACTGGTCGTTCGTCGCGGTTGGAATATTTGGAATTGGCGTCGTGCTTCCGTTGTCGAGGTATCTGGAGGACCACCTTTTCGGTCTCATTTCATGGGCGAGCATGCTCGGCATTCTTGGGCTGGCGGTGAATGCGCGCAGTCATCTCATGGAGCTTGCATGGGATCGGAAGATTCTCGCTGACTACGTGTCGGCTGATCCTTCGTTTCAGCAGGCGGTGCATGTTGTCGCCGGGCTGGCGCTGGATGTGCCGGACGGGGTTCTGACTCTCGGCGGTGTCGGTGTGTGGATGATCGCCGCAAGCCTTGCCGGGTGGCGTGCAAAGCGCTTTGGCGTGTTGACGGCCGCGCTTGGCGTGCTTGCGGGCATCTTCTTTGGTGTGGGAGTCGCCGGTTATGCGGTGATGTCTCAGGCGTTGATCGTGGCGTCATTCATTGGCGGCACGCTGGTCTTCGCCCCTGCATGGCACTTCGCCATTGGTCGCGCGCTCCTGCGTGTTCAAAGCGAAACCTGCGAGGCGAACCAGTCCACCTAAAGGCTCTGCACATTCATCCGATTGTGCTGGCCTTTGGCGGAGAAAAGTGTTCGCGCGGCTTGTTGCGCGGTCCTTCTGCGCCCTGAACGATGAATTAGCCTGCCGGCTTTTCTTCCACCTCTTTCGCCAGGACGAATTTGGCGCCGTCCTTGGCGATTTCGACCTGGTGGGGGAAGGGGATGGTGACGCCTTCTTCGTCGAAGGCTTCCTTGATGTACTGGAGCATGTCGCACCGGAAGTCGAAATAGTCGGCGGTCTTGCACCAGACCCGGAAGCGCAGGTCGACCGAGTATTCGTTCAGCGTGTTGACCTTGACCCAGAAGGGCGGGTCTTTCAGCGCGCGGGGGTCGGAGGTCACAACCCGTTCCATGATCGCCATCGCCTTGCGGATGTCGTCGTCGTAGGAAATGCCGATGATTTCATCGAGGCGGCGGCGCGGGTTGGCGTTGAAATTCTCGATGGTCGAGGCCCAGGCGGCGTCGTTGGTGATGATGATGCGCTTGTTGTCGAGCGTGTTGAGGACGGTGGTGAACGGGGTGATGTCGGCGACGGTGCCCATCTCGCCGTCGATCTCGACGAAATCGCCGATGCGGTAGGGGCGGAAGATGGCGATGATGACCCCGGCGGCGACGGCCTTGAGCGTGTCCTGAAGGGCCAGCGCGATGGCGAGGCCCGCGGCGCCGACGACGGCGACGAGCGAGGCGATCGGGAAGCCGAATTGCTGGAGCGCGGCGATGAGGCCGATGGCGAGGGCGGCGAACTTCACCAGCGAACCGAGGAAGGCGAACAGGGTCTTGCCGGCGCCTGTGTTGGCGCGGTCCATCTTGTCGCCGAAAGAGCGGACCTTGCCGGATAACCAGGAGCCGAGGAACCAGACGGCGATGAGGATGACGAGGCCTTTCACCGCCGCGATCCCGAGTTCCTGTGCGTTGGCGATGTCGTAGACGCCGATAATATCGGCTGCGACCGCAAGGCCGCCGAGCACGAAAACGAGGCGGATCAGCGAGCCGACAATGTCGAGCATCACGCTGTCGCCGGACTGGTCGGCCTCGGGTTGCTGGTCCTTCTGTTTCTTCAGGCCGCCAAGGCGGTGGAAGAAGCCGCGCAGGATGCGCGAGACAATGCCGCCGATGATGTAGGAGCCGACCACCGCGATGATCGCCCACATGGCGCGCGGTCCGGGCGCATCCAGGTTGAAGGCCCATTCCCTGAAAGTGTCGAGTTGGGTCTGCCAGTCCATGATCTACCTGCAGCGTCGTTGCCGATGTTCGGGGGCCTGAAACAACAGAGCCCATCGTCTGGTGCTACGATGGGCTCTGTGGTTTGTGAACTGGGCTCGCGTCAGGACTGGGCCAGCATCGAGCGTTCGGTGGCGCGGATGTCGATTTCGACGCCCGGTTCGGTGCGGAACACCATCATGGCGCGGTTGTCCGGCGTGTAGGTTGGCCATTCCGGTACGTTGGAATTGTTGGGGTCGCCGGAACGCGCGAAGGCGAGCCAGCTTTCCGACATCTGGTCTGCGATGGCCTGTGGCTCCGGGCCTGCGGGGCCGGACATGCTTTCGGATTTGGCGACGTTGTCGAACGCCATGCCGATGTCGAGCGCGTGGGGGACGTAGCGCTTGCCGCCGTGAACCGGGGTGGTCCAGTCGAGGTGGTAGAAATAGACCGGTCCGCCCTGTTCGGCCTTGCGGTCGGCGACAGTGACGGAGCCCGCGAAGAAGGTCGCGTCCGACTGGGCGGTGAAATAGACTTCCGGGGCGTCGTAGTCCGGGAAGTTGGTGCGGTAGGCTTCGATGATCGCGGGGATGTCGCGGCCGGGGAGCGCCTCGCCGAGTTTCTCCGGCAGGGTTTCCCAGGTGATGTCGAACAGGGTCGGGTCCCGTCCGCCCGCGAGGGAGGTGCCCTCGGTGCGGTTGCAGCCGATGAGTAGCGGGACGCCGGCGCCGGCTGGCGCAGCGGTCGGCTCGAACGGGTGAACGACGAGGTTCTTGCCGTCGAGCGTGGGGCCGGAGCCTGCGCGGGCGACGCCTTCTGCGGCGGCCTGGATATCGGCGACGGGCATGGTGCGGATCTGGTCGACCGTGTCGGACGAGAGGCCGAGATTGCCGACGACTTCAGCGGCCGCGACAGCGGCGGCGGTTGCAGGCGGGTACTGGACGGTCGGGCCGGACTGGACGACGGCGCGGTGGAAGAGGCCGCGCGCCGCCGGCATGGCGAGAAGCGTGCAGACTTTCGCGCCGCCGCCGGACTCGCCGAAGATGAGGACATTGTTTGGATCGCCGCCAAAATTCGTGATGTTGTCGCGCACCCATTCGAGCGCCATGACCATGTCGAGGATGCCGGCGGCGGCGCTGTCTTCGAACCCTTCGCCGTAACCCGTGAGGTTCATGTAGCCGAACAGGTTGAGGCGGTGGTTGACGGTGACGACGACCACGTCGCCACGCTTGGCGAGATTAACGCCGTCATAGGCGAAGGATGAACCGGAGCCGGTGGTGTAACCGCCGCCATGGAACCAGACCATGACGGGACGCGCGGCGCCGTCGTTTACGGCCGGCGTCCAGACGTTGAGGAAGAGGCAGTCTTCGCTGGTGGGGAGCGGCGGATTGGGCCGCCAGTCGGAGAACAGGCCGCCGCCATCGCCGCCGACGGGTTGCGGCGCGCTGTTGCCGTAAGCAAGCGCGTCGGCGACGTCTTCCCAGGGCTGGGGTTTCTGTGGAGCGGCGAAGCGGGTGGTGGAGGTGTCGGCGCCATAGCGCACGCCCTTGAAGACGTTGATCGTGTCTTCAACCGTTCCGCGGACCTGTCCGTATTCGGTGTCGGCGATGGGAACGCCATTGTCGGTAGAGGAAGAAGGCTGGCAGGCGGAAAGGCCGCCAACGCCTGCAAGGCTGGCCAGGGCGACAGAGCCCTTGAGCATGGCGCGGCGCGAGCCGATGAAGCTGGCGGGCATTCGTATTCCTCCCTCTGGCGCCAGGTTCAGTGTGTCGGCGCATTCGGGGAGGAGGTTAGGCGCCTGCGAAGGCCTCGTCCAGTAGTTGCGAAATCTGGGCGGGGACGCTGGCGTAGCGCGAAGCGGCTGATTTTGCTGCTTTATTTTGGTGCTGCAAGATTGGCTTCGGGGTCTGTGTGATCGGCTTACGCGCGCCTTTCGGGTGGCGCTGGATGGCCGGTCCGCCTGCGGTCATCGGGACAACCGGGCCGTTATATCCGGCCTTGCGAATGAGCGAGATCGGCAGCGGATTGCCGGGGCGCGCCTGCCAAGGTTTCAGAATGACGAGGTCCCATTCGCCGTCGGCAAGGCGTTTGGTTGCCGCCGGAACGTCTGGCGCGTTGTAGACGCGAAGACGCGGCGAGACCGGGGCGAGCGCATCGCGGACCTGGGCGGTGCTGGCCGGGTCGGCGTCGATGACGAGGACGCGGCAGAGCTTGTCCGGGAATGAGATGACGTTTTCCATGGCTGAGTTTCTAGCCGGTCATGGAAAACATCGCGCGAAGCGGATCGGTGAAATTTGATCGATTGGGGAAAGGGGTGATTGGTGCGTGCGGCTGACTTGGCCATTCTATTTGGTCAGCACTTTGGGGTTGTCATCCCGCACGTAGCGAGCATCGCTCGCGGAGATGCGGGATCCATTTCTGACGAGTCCGGATGTGGAGGAATGGGTCCCGGATTGCGGCTTCGCCGTCCGGGATGACGGTTGGGACACAGATCAGGCGTTAATCGAGGTTTCGCCGCCGGGGCGGAGCATGACGATCTTCTGCCAGATCTTGCGAGAGAGATTGGTGGTGAGGTTCTCGATCTCGTCGACGGTCTGGATGATGACCGGGTCGCGCGTGTCCTGCATGTAGAGGGCGGCGAGCTTGCCGGTGAGGGCGAGCATTTCCGAGCAATAGTCGAGGTAGCGTTCAAGCTCGTAGGGCGTCAGCCGGTTCTTGGGGGAGGACTTGGTGTCCTTGTGGCCGTCGGCCGATCGTGTCGGGTCTTTGGTCAGCTGGTGCATATCGACGACGTGGGCGATGGAGCGCAGTTCGTGGAGGTCGCCGAGGATGGCTTCGCGGCGCCAGACGCTTTCGAGGTTGAGCAGGAACCAGATGGCGGCGCCGACAAGCGCGACGATGTTGAAGATGGCTTCGGCGCCTTCCAGCGCGGAGAACGCCTCGGCGTCGATGCGCAGGTGCATCAGGGTGTCGACCGCCCAGACCATGCCGGCGACGCCGAGCATGATGATGATGGCGACGCTGGCGCGGATCCAGAGATTGGGGCGCTTGCGCCAGCGCATCTTTTCCCGGTCGGTGCGGGCGATGGCGTGAAGTTCGCCGCACAGGCGGGCGAGGCCGCGGCCGGGGAAACGCTCCTCGATGCGACGCTGGAGCTGTTCGATCGTCTGTTCGATCTTCTCTGCACGCAGCTCGAGCGTTGGCATGTTGAGGCGTCCCGTCCGTGTCCCTGTGGCTTAGGATAGAGCCGGGAGTTGCGGTGCGGATCAAGACGGGCGCAGGGGAAAGCGCCGAACGAACGGTGGAAAGCGCCTGATTTTTGTCACTTTATGGTCGTCTGGCGGGCCTTGAGTTTGGGGTCGGCGGCGCACAATGTGCCGCTCGCAATGGCCCGGACGGGCGATGATCAGGGGGATGCCTTGCCCAGCGCATTCGAGGCGACGCGGCGGTTGATCGCCGAGATGTTGGCGGCGCGCTCGCGCGACGAGGTGGCGGCGGGCAGCCGGCCTGATGCGGATACGCCGCTGCCGCCGATGGTGCGTCCGTCGCGGCGGCTGGATCCGAAGTTCACTTCCGCGAACTGGCGGACGCTGCTGAAGCATTCCGGCGCCGGGGACGCGGATCGTGAGCGGCTGTATGGCGATCGTGCGCAGGCGGACCTGCCGGCCTATGGCAACAATATCGAGAATTATGCGGGGACAGTGGAGGTTCCTGTCGGGGTGATCGGGCCTTTGCGGGTGAACGGGATTTTCGCCAAGGGCGATTTCTATGCGCCGCTGGCGACGACGGAAGCTGCTTTGGTTGCAAGCTATGGGCGCGGCGCGCGGCTGATTTCGGCTGCGGGGGGATGCACGACCGGCGTGCTGGCCGAGGGGGTGCACCGGGCGCCGGGGTTTGCGTTTGCGACGGTGACGGAGGCGGGGCTGTTTGTCGCCTGGGTGGTTGAACAGGTCGACATGCTGAAGGCGGCGGCGAAGACGACGACCAACCACGGGGAGCTGGTGGAGGTGTCGCCGCATGTCGAGGGCGATCATGTCTATCTGGTGTGTACGTACACGACCGGAGACGCCGCCGGGCAGAACATGGTGACGATTGCGACCGAGGCGGTGTGCAAGGCGATCCTTGAAAAGAGCCCGGTGCAGCCGCGTCACTGGTTTGTTGAAGCGAACTTCTCCGGCGACAAGAAGGCGTCGGCGATGTCGTTCCAGTCGTCGCGTGGGCGGAAGGTGACGGCTTCGGTGGAGCTGGACGGGGAGCTGGTGCGCTCGCACCTGCATACGACGCCGGAGCGGATGGAGGATTATTGGCGGATGTCGGCGCTGGGCGGGGTGATGTCCGGGTCGATCGGGGTGCAGGGTCATTACGCCAACGGGCTGGCGGCGCTCTACATCGCGACGGGGCAGGATGCGGCGTGCGTGGCGGAAAGCGCAGTGGGGGTGACGCGGATCGAGCATCGTGACGGGGACAAGCTGTTCGTTTCGGTGATGTTGCCCAATGTGATTGTCGGGACGGTTGGCGGCGGGACGGGTCTGCCGAGCCAGTTGGCGGCGCTCAACATTCTGGGCCTCAAAGGAAGCGGCAAGGCGCGGGCGTTCGCGGAAGTGTGCGCGGCGGTGTGTCTGGCCGGGGAGTTGTCGATCATCGGGGCGTTGTGCGCCAACGAGTTCACCAGCGCACACCGCAAGCTGGCGCGGGATCGCGACTGATGGAGGCGGGCGAACCTGCAAGCGAAGCGATGGCGGGCGGGCGTGATACACGCTCGTTGGCGGAGCGGTTGTGGGAATATCAGGCGGAGCGGTTTCCGCTGTTCAAGCATGGCGCGCTGATCGTTGCGTTCGGGACGTCGGCGGTTTGTGTTTCGGCCCTGTTGCGCGGCGGGTCGCCAGCGTGGGGCGCGATGGTTGTCGCAGTTGTCGCGCTGATGTGCTTCTTCATGCAGCTGCGGGTGGCGGACGAGCACAAGGATCATCTTGAAGACACCAAGTATCGGCCGGAGCGGCCGGTGCCGCGCGGGCTGGTGTCGCTGAAGGAATTGCGCTGGGTCGCGTGGGCGGCGGCGGGCGTGACGCTGGTGGCGACGTGGTGGCTGGACTGGCGGCTGACGGGCGTGCTGCTGCTGGTGTGGGCGTGGATGGGGCTGATGACGAAGGAGTTCTTCGCGCCTCAGGCTCTGAAGAAGCGGCCGGTTCTCTACATGGTTTCGCACATGGCGGTGATGCCGCTGATCGATCTGTATGCGACGGCGACGGACTGGATGCCGGCGGGGATTGCGCCGGGCGGGGCGCATGGGGGTGGACTGGCGGCTTTCCTTCTGCTGTCGCTGGCGAACGGGGTGAGCCTGGAGATTGCGCGCAAGGCGTGGGCGCCGGAGGATGAGCGCGAAGGGGTGGAGACCTATTCGAAACTGTGGGGCGTGAAGGCGGCGGGGTATTGGGCGGCGGCGGCGATGTTTGCCGGGCTGGCCTTGTCGGCCTACGTGCATGTGGAGACGGGGGCGCATCCGGTTTTTCTGGCCGGGTTGCTGATTGTCGCCGCATTGGGGGTGTTTGCTGCCATCGATTATGCCTCCGAAGGTACGAGGAAGGCCGCCCAGCGCCTTGAATTGATGGCGGGAATTTATGTCCTCGGAAACTACCTTCTGTTAGGCGTGGGGCCGATGGTGGAGCGGGCATGGCTGAGCTGACGGTCAAGACCACTAAGTTCGTGCTGGACGCCGCACAGGCGGTATCGGCGGAGCTTGCAGGGGGCAAGGGCGCGGCGCTGGCGCAGCTGGCGGCGACCTTTCCTGTCCCGGATTTTTTCGTGATTACCGCTGAGGCGTTCATGAGCCGCGGCCTGCGGGCGGCGGCCAAGCGCGAGGTAGAAGCCGAGCTTGCTGGACTTGGCGATGGGCCGTTTGCGGTGCGGTCTTCCGCGCTGGAAGAAGACGGCGCGGCGGGTTCACATGCCGGTCAGTTCGAGACGGAATTGAATGTCGCCGCTGAGGATGTGGCGGCTTCTGCGTTCCGGGTGTGGAAGTCGGGGTTTGCCGAGGGCGTTGCCGCCTATCGCAAGGAGCGGGGGCTGGGCGAGGAAGCGCAGCCGCCGGCGGTGGTCGTGCAGAAGATGGTGGATGCGCGGATCGCTGGCGTGGCGTTTTCCGCTGATCCGGTGAGCGGCGCGCGCGACGTGGTGGTGATCAGCGCGGTCAGCGGTCTTGCGGACGAGCTGGTGAGCGGCGAGGTCGATGGCGACAGCTTCCGCGTGTTGCGTGACGGACGGATCGAGACAGTGTCTGTCGAGGGCGATGCGCCAGTTGCAAGCGATGCAGACCTGAAGGCGGTTGCAGAGCTGGCGCGGCGGGCGGAGGCGCATTTCGGCGCGCCGCAGGATATCGAATGGGCGTTCGAAGGCGGCGATATCCGCATGCTGCAGTCGCGGCCGATCACGACCCTGGCCGAGATCGCGTCGCCGACCGAGGCGATGGACGCAATCACGATCTGGGACAATTCCAATATCGTGGAGAGCTATCCGGGCGTGACGTCGCCCCTGACCTTCTCGTTCGCGCGGTATGTCTATTCGTATGTCTACCAGGCGTTCGCGCGGTTGATGGGGGTGCCGCGCGCGCAGGTGATGAGCAACCGGCACGTGTTCGGCGCGATGCTGGGGCGGATCGACGGGCGGGTCTATTACAACCTTCTGAACTGGTATCGCGCGTTGGCGATGTTTCCGGGGTTCAAGTCCAACCGGTCGTTCATGGAAACGATGATGGGCGTGTCCGAGCCATTGCCGGAGCACATCGCCGAGCGGATTGCGCCGCCGACGGATGATTTCCATGCGCGGCTGCTGGACCGGGCGAAGCTGGCGCGGGTCGGGCTGGGGCTGGTTTCCCATCAGGCGCGACTTTGGTGGACCAAGCGGGCGTTCTATCGGCGGCTGAATGATGCGTTGGAGACCTCGAACGCGGCGGTCGACAAGATGAGCGCCGGCGAGCTGGTCGAGGAATACCGCAAGCTGGAGGACCGGCTGTTGCGCCAGTGGGATGCGCCGCTGGTGAACGACTTTCTGTGCATGATCGCGTTTGGCGTGACGCAGAAGGCGATGCAGAAATGGGGAGGGGACGCCGGCGCTGACCTGCTGTCGCGGGTTCTGGTTGGTCAGGGCGACATCATTTCAGCCGAACCGGCGCGGCGCATTCGCGAGATGGGCGCGATGGCGGCACGGCATTCGGGGCTGGCGGATCGACTGGAGCGCGGCGAGGCGGCGGCGCTTGAAGATGCGCCTGAACTGAAGATCGCGTTTGAGGACTATATCCGCAAGTTCGGCGATCGCTGTGCGCAGGAGCTGAAGCTTGAAGCGCGGACGCTGCATGACGATCCGTCGCCGGTGCTGGCGGCGGTTGCGGCGGCGGCGCGCGCGGGGAGCGATGAGGAGACGCGCGAACCGGGGCTGGCGAGCAAGGACATTACCAGCGAGCTGGTGTCGGGGGTGATGGACGGGACGGTGAAGTCGTTCGTCGCGTCGCGCTTGTTGCGGTGGACGCGGGCGCGGGTGCGGGACCGGGAGAATTTGCGGTTCGAGCGGACGCGGCTGTTTGGCCGGGTGCGGCGCATATTCCTGAACATCGGCGCGCGGCTGGTGGACGCTGGCCGTCTGAACGACGCGCGGGATGTATTCAATCTGACGGTGGAAGAAACGCTGGGCGCGGTGGACGGCACGACTGTGACCGGCGATCTGAAATCGCTTGCGGCGTTGCGGGCCAAGGAAAACGCGGCTTCGCTGATGCGCGAGGATCCGCCGGAGCGGTTTTCAACGCATGGGCATGCGGTGGATATCGATGCGGTTGTGGTGTCGCCGCTGCCGTCGCCGGATGACGCGGGCGAGCAGCGCAGCGGTCTTGCGTGCTGCCGGGGCGTGGTGACGGCGAAGGTGCGGGTGGTGAACGATCCACTCGTCGAGCGGCTTGAACCGGGCGAGATTCTGGTGGCGCGTCATACCGATCCGGGCTGGATTGCGGTGTTCGCCAATGCGGCCGGGGTGATTGCCGAGCGCGGGTCTTTGTTGTCGCACTCGGCGATCGTGGCGCGGGAGATGGGCGTGCCGTGTGTGGTTGCGCTGAAAGGCGCTACGCGTTGGCTGCAAACTGGTGATACAGTGCGGCCTGACGGCGGGGACGGATCGGTCACCCGGGTTTCGCGGGCGATGGACTGCTGA
>JBHIWT010000008.1:0-39378 GCA_041987265.1 Hyphomonadaceae bacterium | reverse complement strand
GGCGAGCGAGGTGGTGGGTGGCCGCATTATTCCGTTCGAGCCGCGCAACGACGTGTATCGCTTTCTTGAAGCGGCCGACATCTACGTCGATTCCTATCCCTTCGTGTCCTCTACCTCGCAAATGGAAGCGGCGCGCTATGGTTTGCCGATCGCCTCGGTGCTTGAGGCGCCTGAAGAGGCGAACATTGTCGGGATCAATCACCTTGGGCTCGAGGGGACTTCGCTGGTCTGCTCAAGCTGGTCCGAATACTGGGACACGCTGTCCAGGCTGATCGACGATCCGGAGTATCGCGCCAGAGCCGGCGAAGCGAGCAGGCGCAATGTCGAAGACTGTTGCGAACCAAAGGCATGGGTTGGCTGGCTGGAGCGGGCATACGAACGCGCGCTGGGGCTGCCGGTCATTCCGTCTCCCCCGCAAATGCCTGACAGTATCGATGAACCAGGGTTGGGCGAACCGGACATTCGTCATGAAGGCATGTTCGGTTCGGTGCAGTCTCTGGTCGACATCGAGAAGGTCTACATGGGCGGCTTGCCGTATTCGGCTCGCGTGCGCGCCTGGCGATCGTTGAAGGAGCGCGGCGAAGTTTCGGGCGCTGCCGAAAGTCTGCGCCTGCTGATGCCGGGCTGGCTGAAGGCACGGCTTCGCCCCGGACAGTTTCTGGCGTGGTTGAATCCCTTTTCGCGCCTGGTCCGCCGGATATTGTAGATTTTCACGACCTAGGCGGCGGGCTCCAGCAGCGTGACCGCGAATTGATCAGCCTTGTCCGTCAGGTCGGAAACCGGCGACCAGCCGGCAGAACGGAACAGGGCGGCGACCTTTGATTTCACGAACTTGCGCGAATTTTCCGTGTGGATGGTCTCACCTTCTGTGAACCTGAAGGACTTGCCGCCGACGTGAACAACCTGCTCACACTCACTCACGAGATGCATCTCGACCCGCGACGCCTCCGCATTCCAGACTGCTCGATGGCTGAACTTCGACAGGTCAAAGTCGCCATCGAGCTCGCGGTTGATCCGCGCAAGTAGATTGAGGTTGAAGCGCGCTGTCGCACCGTCGGCATCGTCGTACGCCGCCTCAAGTACTGCAGCTTCCTTGGCAAGGTCGTACCCGATCACCAGCAACGCGTCTTCGCCAAGCATTGTGCGCGCATTGTTCAGGAACGTGCGGATCTCATCATCGGAGAGATTGCCGATCGTCGATCCGGGAAAGAACCCGACCAGTTTGGCGCCGGAAAGCTTCTCCGATGGAAGCGACACCGGTTGCATGAAATCGGCGCGCACAGGAATTATGTTGAGGGCAGGATGATCCGCCCGCACGATGTTCGAGATCTGGTCGAGAAACGTGTCAGACACGTCGATTGGCACGTAGGCGGACGGCGTTTCCATGGCGTCCAGCACTATGCCGGTTTTTGTCGTTGCGCCCGGACCGAATTCGACGAGTACGGCGTCCGGCCCTGCCGTCTCAGCGATCTTGTCAGCTTGCGATTCGAGAATGGCGACCTCCGTGCGGGTCGGATAGTATTCGGGGGCCTGTGTGATCTCGTCGTAGATCGCTGAGCCTTGAGCGTCGTAGAACCACTTGCAGGGCAGTGACTTGGTTTGTTGGCTCAGGCCCGAGACAACATCGGCGAAAAACGCTGCGCGCTGCGCAGCTTCGCCGCGCGCGTTCGGGGAAGTTGAATTCATCAGAGATCCTTGGCCAGTCTTAGTCCGGAGAACTGCCAGCGCTTGTCGGGGTGGAAGAAGTTTCGATAACTAGGCCGCATATGCCCTTCGGGTGTGGCGCAGGAACCGCCTCGAAGCACCATTTGTCCGCTCATGAATTTGCCATTGTATTCTCCGACCGCGCCGCTGGCGGCGCGAAATCCGGGATACGGCGCAAAAGCGCTGGCAGTCCATTCCCATACATCGCCGAACATGCCGACAGGTTGACCATTTGCTGGCTGGGATTGCCGGGCAGGGCGCAGCCGACCTGAACTGGCAAAATTCCCCTTGATCGGGACGGCTTGCGCCGCTGTCTCCCATTCGTGTTCGGTCGGCAGGCGATATCCAGCCCAACGCGCGAACGCATCAGCTTCATAATAGCTGACATGTGTGACAGGCGTATCGAGGCCGACAAGTTCGACACCGCGCAAGGTCATTGTGCGCCAGTCACCATCCTCACAGCGCCAGTACAACGGCGCGTCCCATCCGTTTTCCTGGGCTGTAGCGAATCCGTCCGATAGCCAGAACTCCGGTCGGGAATATCCGCCGTCTTCAATGAAAGCGATCCATTCTGCATTCGTTACCGCGCGCGTTGCGAGTGCGAATGGTGGGACAAGCACATCATGCGCTGGCCGTTCACTATCGAAAGAGAATGTATCGCCTCCACAGCCGACCGTGATCTGACCGCCGTCAAATGCAACCCAGTCCGCGGGAAGGACGGGCGCAGGATCAAGCGCAAGCGGCTCGGGCGGCCTGAACGCAGGTGCCAGCGGATTCTGGGCGAACGCGTGGAGGATGTCGGTCAGCAGCAATTCCTGATGTTGCTGCTCGTGGTGAATGCCCAACTCCACCAACGCCAGCTGTGCTGGCGTCGCGTCTGAGACGCAGGCTTCCAGCAATCCATCAACATGCGCACGATACCCAAGCACCTCGGAGAGGCTGGGCCGAGACAACATTCCCCGCTGTGGCCTGGCGTGTCGCGGGCCGACGGCGTCGTAGTACGAATTAAACAGGTATGCGTAGCGCGAATCATATCGCGCAGCGTCACCCCGGATTGGCGCGATCAGGAACTCCTCGAAAAACCAGGTTGTGTGCGCGAGGTGCCATTTGGCCGGCGACGCATCTGGCATCGACTGCAGCATCGCGTCCGCGTCTGACAAACCGCGCGCCAGATCGACAGTCCGCGAACGCACTGCGCTCAGCCGTCGCATGAGGGCGCTAGGAGCCGACGAATGCGTCTGTCCGTTGGGCAAGACCTGAACTCCTGTTCCGTGTCCGGCCCGAACCAATCGGACGCCATGAACCTAGGGGTATGCTGACACGAAGTCGACCTTCATGGCGCAGCCTATCCGACCTCTCGACAGATAATGGCAGCAGCCTGCATGTCATCTCTTCGGTGCAAATTTGTATGAAACGCAGCTGCCTTTGATTCCATCGAACTGAAGATCCCGATCCGGTTTCGGGCGGTAATTATCACTTTGAAGCGGGCAGGACTTGGGTCTAGGGTCGTCGGGCGGAAGAAAGAAAAGCCGCATGGGGACATGGTAGGGACGGAATCGGGAGCCAACGATTGGTGAACACGGTGCTGCCGCGTTGGTACGCCGTCTGCCGAATTCGCAAGCGCGAGCCTCGGAAGAACAATCACCAGTTGTCGGCCCTCTCGCCAGTTCGCCGCCACCGGCCCACGCGGAGTGAACGGATTGAGACATGAACTGGCTCGTGGCGCTGCTGGCCTTTGCTGGAATCTTCGCGGTCCTGTCGACCGTGACGACGATTGTTACCGAGGGAATACACAAGCTCATCGCTGCGCGCAGTGGCGGCCTGCAGCGTATGCTGCGATCGCTTCACCACACGATGTCACTCGACCAGGCCGACGCCGCCAGTGACCTGAGGGTCGATCATCGCCGCGCTGACACCTCGGGCAAGGCGTCGAAAGCATTCGCCGCCGAGATGTCATCGATCCCCACGAAGCGGGATACGTTTCTGGAGCGATTGGCTGCGAGAACATGGATCCTCAAACGGCTGGGGCGGCGATTTGACAGTCTGACCAAGCTGCAGTTCGTCGAACAGCTGGCGCAAACCGAATTCGGTCGGGAGCTGGCCACCGCAGATCGGCCCGCAATCGAGCGCAAGATCGCGCTCATGTCCTACCAGTTTGACCGCATGGGCGAGGCGCAAACCGCGGTCTTTCGCATGCGGGCGAAGATGTTGTCGTCGCTGGCGGCTTTTGCATTCGTCGTGCTCGCCAATGTCAATGCGCTGGAGATCTATCGTCACCTCGCCTCGAATGAGGAGGCGATGTCAGAGACCCTGCAATTCCTGAACGTCCAATCATCCGATGGTTCCAGCGAACAGGCGATCACGCAGCGCATCTCTGATCTGCAGCAGACGCTGAACCGGCTCGAAGCTCTACCGGTCGATTCGACAGGCGCTTCAGTGCAGCAAAACGCGGAATTGATCGCCGGCCTGCGCGAGGAAGCGTCGGGGCTTCGCCAATCACTCGAACAGGTCGATACCCAGCTATCGGCGCTGACGGTATCCGGTCTTCCAATGGGCCAGAGCTATTTCCCGTACTGCGGCGATACAAACCTGTTCAGCGGTCTCGCCGGAATGATTGGCGCCGGTACGGGCGACGACGATGCAGGCGCCGGGACGGTTGTCGTCACAGACGCCAAGTGCGCGGCGCAGGCGAACAAGAGTGTCGCCCAGCGTGTGTTCTTGAGCAGCGAAGGTTATGTGTGGTTGTTCTGCATGATCGCCTCCGCCGGCCTGTTGGGGCTTGGCGCGCCGTTCTGGTTCAACGTCTTCCGGACGGCTGCCCAAATGACCGGGAAAGTCGCCGTATCCAACAAGGCGTCGAGCGAGTCCGAACGGCAGGCCGTTGTCGACCATACCAGAGTGGCCAAGACTTCGATCGCAAGGCCGGGCAAGGAACCAGACCTCGATACGCAGGTAGATGTGTTCCTGATAAATTCAGGCCGCCTTTCGTCGACCCGACTGGGCGAGGAGATCGATCAGGATGCGCATCCAGGTTCCAGCGGCGCGCGCGGTGCAGCGTTCATCCGGGATGCGTCCAGGCCGATACGTCGCGGAACGTAGGAGGGCGCCGTGACCGTAGCCGCCGTCTCTACTGATCTCTTCCTGTCAGGCGTGATCGGGTTGATCCGCCTCAGCGACGCTGCGCGCGAGAGCTATCGAGTCTGGCGCGCGCGCAAGGACGTCCATGTTCTGCCCGACAGTCTGGAGGGCATGGATGAGGCGTTCACCGAGCGTTGGGCGCTGAGGCACCTGCGGATCAGCCCCGATCCGGAAATCAGCGCGCTGCGCCACAACGAGTATCGGGATCTGTTCGTGAATCCCGACTTTGAAAATGACCTGACAGTCCGCGCTGATGCGGTGGCGAAGAAAATCGAAGCTGTCGCACGCGTGAGGGAAATTCTGCTCGCCGGCGAGACCTGCATCGTGAACGGCGAGCGTTGTGCGCTCGATGACCTGATCGGCGTGCCCTGCGAAGACCACGGCGGTCGTGCAGTGCGTATGTCGCGTATGCTGATCCTGCAGCACGAGCTGTGGGAGCGCGAGCCTCGCTCGCTCTGGGCGCCCTTCGCGCGCGCGCTGGTTCAGACGACGATGGATGTCGCCAGCATGCACCCTGGCGTGCTCGGGCTCAGCGCCAAGGCTGAGAAGATCCTCATCGGCATGGGGCCGACAATCGATTCGATACTGGCGATGTCCTGGGAAGATGCGGGCGCGAACTCAGCCGCGGGCGTCGTTGATACGTTCCTTGCCGGCGCGCTCGAGGTTGCAGCCAACCATCCTGACCTCGTAACCAGCGAGCGTGACCTCAAACCGCTTGTTGAAGGTATCCTTACCCCGCTGGCGGAGGAGGCGAAACGCGAGGGCGGTTTGCGGCGTTTGCGCGCCAAACGGATGCGGGAATTCTTCGCAGGTCCATTGGCCCACGGCGTGCTCAAGGCCGTCAGCGACAATGCTGACCTCTACCTGAAAGGAGAGTTTGCAAGCGACGAGCTGGGCGGCGTGATCGCGCGCGCAACACTTGCGGACTTCGTCACAAGCGAGCCCGGCACATTCAACCTGCGAGGCGTCATTTCCGAGAAAAGCGCGGTTGTGCTGTACAACAACTTGCTTGCAACCGTTGCGGAGCAACCAGGGCTGGTGCTTGCCGACAAGGGTGGTGTTTCTGATGCGGTCCGCGATTTCCTCGCGAGCGCGGCGACCCGTCTTCAGGATGCGCCGCGACCTTACAACTGGAATTCGGACCTCGGCGCGGACCTCTTGTCGAGCGCATTCGATGCCGGCGGTCGAGTCGCGACAGTCAAGCTATCTCGCCGCATCGGCAAGGAAACAGCCGGGAGCGATTGGTCAAAGGCGTCGCAGGAAATCGCGGCGAGTATCGTGGGCGGCTTCGTCGATGGACTGAGAGCGGAGTATGGCGGCGCGGATGCTGGGGGGACAGCAACGCGCTTGCCCAACGTGATCGAGTCGATGTTCAATCGTCAGCAGGCGATCGACCTCTTTCGTATTGTCGCGAACACCGTCGCCGCTGATCCCGATATTGTCCTGCCCGCGGACGCTAATCGCCAGACCCTGGCGCTCACCCGCACGATCGCTACTGCAATGAGCGCTGACACCACCGGTTTGCTGGGCGGCGAAGACTGGCGACGAGTCCTGTCTGCAGGGCTGGAACAGGCGGCAAAGAATCCAGCGACCTTGTTTTCGATGGATGAAGACGATCCTGAGCAACAGATTCTCTGCGTCTTGCTGTCCAGCATGATGCAGACAGCGTCCGCGAACATGGCGGCGGCGCCTTCCACGCCCGGACGGATCATGTTTGGCGAAACGCTGCGTGAAGCCATCATCGCCACGATAGGTGCGGCGACGACGTCCGTGCGCGGGGCGGTGCGCGGCCAGGATGGATCCCCATCGGCGCTGGAAGAATTCCTGACTGTTCTGAACGGCTTCCTCGTTGACCAGGCCGGAAGCGGTGCGCAAGCGGGCGCGCAAGTACGGATGAATGCAGACGACTGGGTGCGCGTGTTCAAACATTTCATTGTCGAGGTTCTGGGCACGCCGCCAGACGCACCAGCCAGCGCGCGGGTTACGCGGAGCGATGTTGTGCGCTTGTTGCGTGATATCCAGCCTGTAGTTGTGAGTTCTGCCGCAACGCAACAAATAGTGTCGCCGCCGGGAACTCTGCCGGCGCACGGTATAGCGGTTAGCCCCCCGCCTACGCAGATGGAGGAAGTTGGATGAAACATGCATTCGCCGGTGCTGTTGCAGTTTCCGCAATCATTTGCTCCGCCGGCTGTGAAACGGTCTATCCGCGCAAGGCCAACGTCGATGCGATGAACGCGCTGCGCGTAGAGTTTGAGGACACGAAAGATCTTGCTGACCTGCGAGCGGCGGTCACAGAAAATGAAGCGGCGCTGGTTCGGGTCGCGACCGAGAGCAGGGCGGATGCGGCCAGCGCCGGACCAACCAAGACCGGCGAACAGCTCGATTCCAATCTGCTTGCGTCCGAAGCGGCCTATTTCCTGTTGCGTCTTGCCCCAGAGCAGCGGAATGCCGCCGGCATGGTCGAAGCCCTAGGGGCAAATGTCGCCGCCTTTGCAGAAGGCGTTTCGTCTGAGGCGGTCGGGGTCTGCAACCAGGACAGCGGGCCGGGCGGCGAGAAAGCGCGCTCCTGCTGGGAAGCGGACGTCTTGTTCGACGCAATCAGGACGGCGCCTCTCGTTGACTATGTGCGCGGCATGGCCGGAGGCGACGTCGCGGCGATGACTGGCGATGACTGGCGGACGATGACCAACGCAATGGCCGAGCTTGAGGTTCTCTTCGAGGAGGAATGGACAGCCGGGCTGACGGCTCTGGATACGACGCCGGCGGACGCCATGAGCCCACAAGTGGAGGAGCGCGTGAAGTTTTTCATGCCCTATCTTTGCTATGCCGACGAAGCGCTGGTTACGATTGCGACACAAGGCGGCGCGCTACAAACCGAGGAGCAGCGGCGCCAGATGATGGCGTTTGATGCAGCGGGCACCCGAGCGGTTGCGCAGGGCGCCAGCCTGCCAAACTTTTCGCCGAAGCCGGAAGTGCTGGCCGCGTGCGCCAACGATGAAAGCCGTGGCGAGGCAACTTGCCGAACCCGCGCGAACTGGTCTGAGGTGTCGCGAAAATGCGGCGCCATCCGTACATGCATCGCCCAGAGCGGAGATCAGTCAGGATGTATCAGCCAGCAGTTCGCCGCGACGCCGGGATCCTGACGCAGGCTGACGAGGGACACCTAGGAGCACGACCGTGTGGGACCGAGTATACGAGGTAGACACAGACCAGGCGCTGCTGCGCCTGAGGGAGACGGCGAGCGATGATGCGCCGATCCTTGCACGTCTCGATCCCGGCCAGATCGTCTGCCGCCTCGATTTGGTCGTGCATAATGGCCAGTGGTGGGCGGTCTTTGCTGACCTTGGCGATCGTGCGTTTGTCGGCTTCGTTCAGTTTGAACATCTCTCGCAACTGCATCCGGTCAGCGCGACGGTAGAAGTTCCGGCGGACTCGGCGCCGACGCCGAGCCCGCCACCCGCGCCTGTGCCGCCGCTTGCGCCGACAGACGGATTCCCGCTGCCGGATCCGGGCGCTCAGAACATCGACCGGACGCGAACCTATTTGAGCAAGGTGTTCACCATTACGGATCCGGACTCACGGTTGCGCAATGCGGACAATCTGCTGGAATACCTTCGTTACGCCCCGACCGAGGAGCGCCCGGACGGCGCGTCGAACGGTGTCTTCAAGATCATCCCGGTCGGTACGCGCGTGCGGGCGGATGACGTCCGGTTCGCTGCACGGAGCGGCACGCGCCAGCAGGCCTACGTACATGTTGTGGACGCGGCGAGCGGCGCGCCGATCGGGTGGACCTCAAAGGTCAATTTCGACGGCAAGTTTCTCGGCGAGACGCTGGGAAGCGTGGCGCCAACAGACAGCAACGAGCACGGGCCGAACGCAGCCTGGCGGAATGGCGAATATCTCGGTCAGGTGACCCTTGTCCGGATCGTCAATGTCGAGGGTCGGATCGAGCACGTCACGCTCGATACGCTCGATCCGTTGATCGACATGATTGAAGCTGCAGCGCGGGACGGAAAGCGACTGATCGTCAATGATGGATTCCGTTCATATCCGGACCAG
The DNA here is from genome assembly GCA_041987265.1 of Hyphomonadaceae bacterium. GTDB lineage: Bacteria > Pseudomonadota > Alphaproteobacteria > Caulobacterales > Hyphomonadaceae > IH12. Next base: position 30,477 of record JBHIWT010000008.1, on the reverse strand, counting down.
AAGTATCTGCACGATGGCTGGACCGAGCGGCGCCCGGGATTCAATCTCGCCGCGAGGCCCGGTTACTCGAAACACCAGTCGGGCGTCGCGATCGACTTCGTCGTGCCGGGTGGAAACGGCAATCCGGTTTATGAATGGCTGAAACTCCACGGACCGTCATTCGGCTGGGTGCGCACGGTTTCGAATGAGGCGTGGCACTGGGAGTATAACCGCGAGAAAGCCGACTGGGCCGTCGCAGCGTCGACCTATATGGCGCCGAACATTCTCGACGATCTCGCTTAGCGGCCTGCTAACGCCGGCAGTCCGGCGGCGTCTGGGCCAACGATTCGCCGGGATGGGCGGGATTTGCATCCACTGGCGCCATGTAGACGGCTTGTCGCTGAGGCCGCGGGTTCTCTCTTGCGGCACAGATCAGGATCAGGATGAACGTCCAACCCAGCTCGGTCGCGAGGTCGATCTCGGTGAACGAGCGCGCGAGGATCATGATCGCGAGGAACAGGAAGTATGCGTTGTGCAGGTCCTGGCGCATCAGCCAGGTCATGAACGCGCGGTAGAAACACCATGCGCCGAGGAAATAGGTGGCGATCATTCCGGGATAGCCGAACTGCACCCCGTTCTCGAGATAGGAATTGTGGAAGCTGAACGGTGTGTAGGTCGTGAAATGGAAGACGCGCAGGATGGCGTTGGCTTCGCCGACCTCCGGCCGCCAGAACCCATTTGCGCCAAGCCCCGTCCACGGATTTTCCGCCATGATCCGGTTGGCCTGGTCCCACATGATCGTGCGTCCGGTGAGCGTTGTGTCCTTGCCCACGCTGTTGAGTAGGGCGGTCACCGCGTCGAACTGAATAAGGCCGAAGAGGATAAGCACGACCGCAGCCAGCAGGAATAGCGCGACCAGCGCCATCAGTGATCGCATGTGCCGGATTCTCTGCATCGGTCCCCAGAACACGACCTGCACGACGAGCGCCGCGCACATCGGAATGGAAAGAATCAGGATCGTTGCTGACTCAGCCTTGATCATTAGCCAAACCGCCAGCGGCATGATCGCCACCGCGGCGACCCGAAAGATCCAATGCGCGACGCGGTCAAACGCCAGCACGATCCCCGATGAAATCAGGAAGAACATGCTGAGCGCGAGAACGTTCTTCTGGTTGAACACGCCCGTTGCGCCGCCGCCTTCATAATCGAGGTTTACGGCGCTCAACAGCGCGGCGAAGAAGTTGATCCCGAAAGCAGCATAGATGATCTGCCGGGCAGTGAGTTGCCGGGCCACGTAAATGCCGACAAACGCAGTGAAGGTGAGCATCATGCTCTTGCGGATGGCTTCTCCTGCGGAAGGCGCCCACAGGCTGGAAATGAACGCGAGCAGCGGCAAGAGGAACATCGGCCAGCAGCGCGCCATCAGCCCGGCGAAGCGCCGGTAGCGCATCGCCATGGTGCCCACGAAGTAGACGCTGAGCAGGTAGCGGATGGCGGACGCCTGGAAGGGCAGGAATGTCTGCGCCACGCCCCAGAGAACCCAGGCAACCAGGTCAACCTGGCGCAGGAACTCGTCAGAAAGCTTGAAAGAGAAACGACCGCCACTGTTTGCGGTCGGTCGCGCGGGCGCTGCAGATCTGACGGTGTTCATTTCACAAACCTGCAGCGGTGTCAGTCAGGGTTAACGTAGGTCGGAGCCTTGGCTCCTTGCAAGTCCGCTGGCGAGCGGCCTACTGCGCGCGCAAGACACGTGCCGCATTCTTGGTTAGCAGAATGTATCCGGCGCCCGCCCCGCCAGCGGATGATACCCCCAATGCCGTTACAGAAATGATTATGATCGGCCAGATGGGCAGAAACCACCGCGCTTCAAACGCATGAATTACGATCACGGCGGCGGCGATGACGCCAAATATGACGCCAATGGCGACGCCGCACAGGCCCGCAAGGCCAAGCTCGCCGGCATAGAGCCGGATTATGCGGCCCCGTGTTGCTCCCTGCGTCTTGAGCAGAGCGGCTTCCGTCTGGCGTTTCCGGGCGATTGTCGCCAGCGCGCCGGCAAGCACCAGAAGCCCCGCGATTGTGACGACACTCGCGATGGCGCTGACGGCGACGGAGATGTCGCCCACGACCTTTTCGGCTGTCGCCAGCGCCTCTCGCGTCTGGAACACGATAATATCAGGAAAGCTCGCGCCCAGGGCGTCGATGATTGCCCGCTCCCGCTCGGGCGCAACCTGGGCGATGGCGAAGTTCTGAGGGTTTGCAGCGGATATCTCGCCGGGGGAGAAGATGAAGGCGCGATTCACGCCAAACCCATCCCATGACACCCTGCGGATCGAAGCGACGCTCGCTTCGACTTCCCGGCCGAATATCCGGAATCCCAGCTTGTCGCCGACATCAAGGTCAAGGCCACGGGCCACACCTGCTTCGATCGATACCAGCGGCGGCCCTTCATAGTCTGCAGGCCACCAGGAACCGGCAGACAGTTCGACCTCGGCGGGCATGTCCTGGAGGTAGGTCACCTGTATTTCTCGCCCGATGACCCAGCGCTCCGATTCTGCGACTTCCTCTTCGACAAGCGGTTTACCCTGGATCGAGGATATTCGCGCCAACAGCATCGGGATCCGGCGATAGCGCTCCGGATCAGCGATATCGACGCCTTGTCGCGCCAGCAATTCGTCGAACTGCGGAGCTTCTCGGTTCGGGATCTGAGAAAAGACCAGTGACGGTAGATTAGCCGGCGCAGTCTCTCCGATCTGACGGAGGAGGTTTGCCTGCACGACTGTCACTAGTGTCAGCAGCGCGATGCCCAACCCGATAGCCGGTGCGATCAGCGGCGCCAACGAGCCCGGTCCCCCGAGATTGGCGAGCATCAGGCGACGTTCACCGCGCGCAGATCGCGCCCATCGACGCGCAAGCCGGCGAATGAGTTCAGCAGCGCCATTGAGGAGCGCGTAGCAAAGCCCCGCGCCCGCTAGCAGACCCAGGCTCATCAACGGTCGCGGCGACAACATAGTGGCGACCAGGATGAGGAGAACGCCCGCGATCGCGGCCGCGAGGTTCTCTGAAGTGATCCGTCTTGAACTTGCGATGGGTTCAATTCTGCGAAACAGCGCGGCAGGGGGAGTCGCGCGCGCGCGGCCCAGAGCCGGCAGCGAGAAGGCCGCTGCCGCGAGTAGTGACAGTACCAGCGCATACGACAACGGACCGGGATAGATCGCCAGGGTCTGTGGAAGAGGAATGGCTCCGTCAGCGAAGATCGCGAGCAGGTAAGGAGCGCTGGCGCCAAGCGCGACGCCTATGCCGGCGCCCAGAAGAGCCAGTGCGCCGAGCTGAAGCAGGTATATCCATCGGATATCCGAGGCACTGGCGCCAAACGCTTTCAGCGCCGAGATTGATCCGATACGGCTCTCAAGAAACGAGGCGGTCGCTTGCGCGATCCCGATGCCGCCAGCGACGAGCGACGCGACCCCGACGACAGCGAGAAAGGAATTAAGCAGGTCCAGCAATTCCTTCAGACCGTCAACAGCGTCTTCCGGACGACGCAAGCTGAGGCTGTCTTCGCCGAGTTCACTGCGTATCTGCTCCTCCAGTCGATCAAGATCGATCGGTTGAGCCAGCCGAACGAGATAGCGCGAACGAAACAGCATGCCGGCATCCAGCCTGCCCGCGGTGCTGGCCGCCTCAATGTGAGCGATCGCGCTGGGTTCGAATGCGCCTGGAACGCCCAGCCGGTCGGGTTCGGCCTCAAGAACCGCTGTAACTCTCGCCGGAATCGAGCCAAGCATGACGTCGTCGCCGACTTTGACCTCGACCTGCTCGAGGAAGGTCCGGCTGACGGCGACGCCCCAGCGTCCCTCCCGTTCGCGAAGGGCGTCGGAGAGCGAGGTTGCGCCTCCCGAGAGTTCGACATCGCCAAAGAGAGGAAAGGCATCGTCAACTACCCGGAGGTCGGCCTGTTTCCGGGTCGCCGACGATTCTGCCATCACGCGCAACGTCGCCGTCTCGGTGAGATCTCCTAAACCGGCCATGAAAGCGTGTTCGTCAGGCCGAGCCATGCGCTGCGCGCCGGAGAACCCGACATCTCCCCCCAGCAACATCCGTGCTTCGGCTGCGACGCCCTCACGAAAGCTTTCAGTGACAGACCCCGACGCCGCGATTGCAAACGCGCCGACGCCGAGACAGGCGAGGAAGATACGAAACCGTCCGATACTGCCCGCGAACTCCTTCCACGCGATGCGCAGGACGGCGGGCCTCATGCGATGCGGCCGTCGTTGATCGTAATTGTCTGGTCGGCGCGTTGTGCAAGCTCGAGGTCGTGCGTCACCATGACAAGCGTTGCTCCATGGTCGGCCGCGAGACCGAACAAGAGGTCGGCGACATGTGCGCCGGATTTTGCGTCGAGGTTCCCGGTCGGTTCGTCTGCGAAGACGATCTCCGGCCCGCAGGCGAGGGCGCGAGCGACTGCCACGCGCTGCTGCTCGCCGCCGGACAATTGTCCGGGGAAGTGATCCAGCCGGTGCGAAAGACCGACATCATCAAGCGCCTTGCGCGCGCGCGCGTCGACATCGTCCATGCCGGCGATCTCCAGAGGGCCACGGACATTGTCATAGGCGGACATGGTCGGGATCAGGTGGAATGACTGGAACACCATTGTCACGCGTCCCCGGCGCAGCCTTGCAAGTCCGTCCTCGTTCAATTGCCCTAGGTCAGCACCCAACAGGCGCACACGACCCGAAGTCGGTCGCTCCAGCCCTGCTGCGACAGAAATCAGGGATGACTTGCCGGATCCGGATGGTCCGATGATTGACACGATGGAGCCGCGATCAATCGTCAGGCTGACATCTTTGAGAATTTCGACCGGCCCTGAGAGCGCTTCAAGCGTCAGGAACACGGATTCCATGCCGAGGACTTCTGTCCGACGGTCCGGAGCCGGGTTTTGATCGGTCTTCATCGTGGGTTGCATTGGAATCGACATGTCCAGAAACTGGTAGCGAAAGCGGCCAGCATGTCTACTTGGCGCAGGGCCATCCGGAGACGCCAGTGGGATTTCGAATTGAAAAGTTTGTGACCTTCGCGATTTGCCTCGCGGCGTGCTCGCCAACGCCGGAACAAGCTGCGCCCGAAAGGCCGGGCGCCGTTGCGGGGAGAGAGGGGTCGATACCGGTTGAAGCAGATGAGTTGCGGCCGATCATCGTCATGCTGGGAGACAGCCTGACCGCGGGTTACCAGCTGCCGCCGCAAGACGCCTTGCCGGAAGCGATCCAGGACCGGCTCGATGGACAGTCGATCGACGCGACCTTGGTCAATGCGGGGGTTTCCGGAGACACGACGAGAGGCGGGCTGGAGCGGTATGATTGGAGCGTAAAGGGCGCAAACGCCGATATTCTGCTCATCGCTCTTGGCGCCAACGATTACCTGTCCGGAATTGATCCGGCGACGCCAAGAGAAAATCTCGCTGACCTGATCGAGCGCGCGCAGGCAGACGGCGTTCTTGTCGGTCTCATCGGGATCAGCGCGCCAGACGATAGCGGTCTGGACGCCCGTGACGAAGCGTTTGATGCGATCTACCCGGAGCTAGCGCAACGCTATGGTCTGGCGCTGTATCCCAACCTCATGGCGGGCGTGTTGGGGAAACCTGAACTCGTAATGACGGATGGTCTACATCCGACCACGCAGGGCGTTGAGGTCATCGCTGACGACCTCGCCATCTTTGTGTCCGGACTGGTCGATAGGTGGCGTGAGACGAGCACCAATTGAACGCGGCCCGCATGGTCGGCTCGATCAACCCGGTCCAAAGAATTGACGGGTTGCGCTTAGCGCCAAAACGGCCTCGAATAGCCCGAAGCGTAACGGGCTGGATGAATAGAATGCGCCTTTCAATCCTGGCGATGGGTGCGGTCGTCCTGATGGCCAGCTGCGATGAAACGCCGACCAGTCAGGGCGCGGGACAAGATCAGGCAGTGGCGGCGGTGGAGAATGAAACCCAGAACCTGCCAGCACCGCGTCCGGACGTGGTGGAAGATCGGTTCGCGATACTGGCGCTGTCGTGCATTCATCGCGCCTATCCCAACAAGATCAGTCATGTGCTCAACTCCGACGCAGACGTGCAGCCGCCGAAGGAACTGACGCCGGCCTTCTACGGATGCTTTGACTGGCACTCGGCCGTACACGGACACTGGCTGCTGGTCCGGCTGGCGCGTCTCGATCCTGGCAGTCCGTTCCAGCCGGTGATCCGCGCTGCGCTGGCGCAAAGCTTCACCGCAGAGAACATGGCGCAGGAACTCGCTTACTACACTGCGCCCGATCGCGCCTCATTCGAGCGGCCCTACGGGATTGCCTGGTATCTCCAGCTCGTCGCTGAATTGGAGGAAAGCGATGATGCTCAGTTCGCACAATGGCGAGATGCGCTGCGCCCGCTGGAGCACCGCATCGTCGCGAACGTCAAGGACTGGCTGCCGAAGCTGGCCTATCCGATCCGCCTTGGGACGCACAATCAAACGGCGTTCGCGTTCGGGCTGATGATCGACTATGCGCGCGTTGTTGGCGATCAGGAGCTCGAGCGGATGCTGATCGGCAAGACGCTGGAATTCCATCAGCACGATGTCGGGTGTCCGCTCGGCTACGAACCATCTGGAGAGGATTTCCTGTCGCCTTGCCTGATGGAGGCCGACGTGATGCGCCGTGTCCTGCCGACCGACGAATTTGCGGACTGGTTGCGCGCTTTTCTTCCGGGATTGCCCAAAGATGGTTCAGGAGACTGGCTGGCCCCTGGCGTCGTGATTGATCCGACGGACGGAAAGCTGGTGCACCTTGATGGGCTGAACCTCTCGCGCGCCTGGGCGCTGGAGGGCGTGGCGTCGGCTTTGCCTGAAACAGATGAGCGTCGAGCAAGCCTGGTTGCGGCGGCCAGAATTCACCGTGAGACCGGATTGGCGTCGGTTTCAGACGAGCATTATTCCGGCAGTCACTGGCTGGCCAGTTTCGCGACATACCTGACGACCAAGCGCGGAATACAATAACCGCGCAACAGACCACCAAGGGAGGCGTTCAATGGAGAATCGCGCAGGAGAAACCGCGTATGTCGCGCGCGACGCCTTCCGATGGGCAGCGCTTATCCTCGTCTTCACGGCGGCGATGATCAATTACATCGACCGGCAGACAATCGCCCTGCTGAAGCAAGATCTGGAGGCGGCGTTTGGGTGGAGCGACCTCGACTACGCGCACATCGTGTCCGGCTTCCAGATCGCGATCATCGCCTCAACGCTCGTTGTCGGCTGGTTTGTGGACCGGGTCGGCTTGCGAACCGGGTACGCGCTGGGCGTTGGCGGCTGGAGTCTGGCGGCGATGGCCCACGCGTTTGTTTCGACCGTCTCCGGGTTTCTGTGGGCGCGCATTGTTCTGGGGGTCACCGAAGCGGTTAACACGCCTGCAGCGGTGAAGACGGTGGCGACCTGGTTCCGTGGGTCTGACCGCTCGATGGCTCTTGGGATCATGAACACGGCGCCCAATATCGGCGCCGTCGCGACGCCGTTGATTGTTCCGGCGGTCGCCGTCGCGTTCGGCTGGAAAGCGGCATTCATCGTGACCGGCGCACTGGGTTTTGTATGGCTCGCGTTCTGGCTGCTACTGCCCAAACCCACACACGAAACGCCGCCCGAGCCAGTGGCGATCTCCACCGAAGCCGGCGCATTGAAGAAACTTCTGGTTGACCGGCGGGCGTGGGCGGTAGCGACCGGAAAGTTCCTGACGGACTTCGTTTGGGTGTTCCTGCTGTTCTGGGCGCCGGACCTGTTCGCCAAGCGCTATGGTCTGACAACCGAGGAGTTGGCGTTACCCACGGCCGTTGTGTTCCTCCTGGCGGGTGCGGGGTCTTTTTTTGGCGGATGGCTCGCCAGTACGCTTCTGGCGCGTGGCCGGTCGCTCAACGTTGCACGCAAGACGCCGATGATCGTAGCTGCTTTCATGGCGCTTCCGGTGCCGCTAGTCATGATCGCGCCGAACGTCTGGGTCGGCGCGATCTTGCTGGGGCTCACGCTTGCGGCGCACCAGGCGTTTTCGACCAACATGTTCGGCGTCGCCACGGATATCTTCCCGGCGCGTACGGTTGGGCTCGTCGTCGGATTCGGCGCGACATTCGGAAGTCTGAGCGGATTGTTGATGAACGAGTTCACTGGACTGACGCTGGACCGGACCGGTTCATACGCCCCCATGCTCGTTCTGTGTGCGACGGCGAAATTCCTCGCGGTATTTGTCGTCCATGTGCTGGTTCCGAATATCGATAGAACCAGGGACAGGATGCTGGCCGAGTCTGCGTGACGGGTCGCGTTTGTCAGAGCTGGCCCTCCACAGGATCCGATCACGCTTGCGTGCTTGGAGGGCGTGAATCCGCGGGAAAGAACCTGGCCAGCCACCCATGTGGCGCGCGATCTCTTGCTCTCTGACCCTTGGGCGCTACCGTCTGGTCCGCCAATGCAGTTTGGCTCTCACTGGGAGGGTGAGTGGATATGCTGAGATACCTTTTGGCCGGCAGCCTGTCTGTCGGCGTGATGCTTTGTTCCCCGGTATGCGCACAGGCGTCGGGCGAAATGGCGACCGACCTCACCGGAACATGGACCAACGAGTCCCTGACCAGTCTCAATCGTCCTCCTGGCGTCAGCAAACTGGTTTTGACACCTGAAGAGGCGCAGCAGGTGATCGCAACAAAGAACATCGCCGGCTTTGCTCCGGAGGGCGTCCCCGTCTCGCAGTACACCGATCCGGACGAAGGAGCCCCGGAGAAGGGCGGTGAGGATTTCGGCGTGCGCGCCTACGACCAGTTCTGGGTTTCGCCCGGCGATCGGCTGGCGGTCGTGAAGGGTGAAATTCGGTCGTCCTATGTTGTCGAGCCGAGCAACGGAGTCGCGCCTGTGCGCACTGATGCGGCATCGCTTCGTTCGCGTTCGACGCGGTACGCAACCGGGATAGGCGGCACGGAGGGACCGGAAGCCCCGCCGCTGTCGGAACGCTGCCTGATCGGCTTTGGCAATACCGGCGGACCTGGCATGCTGTCGACGCTTTACAACAACACCTACCAGATCGTGCAGGCGCCGGATCACGTCATGGTGCTCGTTGAGATGGTGCATGATGCGCGCATCATCCCGACCTTCGCCAGTGAGGGGGAGGCGCGGGCGTCTCACAAGCCGGACCTGATCAAGCCGTGGCTCGGCGATTCCGTCGGTTGGTATGAAGGCGCGACGCTGGTCGTTGAAACCATTAATATCCGGCCCGAACAGGTTCAGGCGAGCTCAATCCCGATATCTTCCGGGGGCAGGGTGATCGAGCGCTTCACCCGCGTGTCGGATGATGAACTGTTCTATCGATTCGAAATCAACGACCCACAAAACTACACCGAGCCCTGGGCGGCCGAACTGAGCTTCTATTCGACCGAGAATCGGGTGCATGAGTACGCATGCCATGAGGGTAATTACGCGATGCCAAACATGCTTGGCGGCGCGCGCCTGAATGATCGCATGAACGCGATCGGCAAATAGGCGCATTTCTCGATTTCGGCTTGGCTTTCCAGGGAGAGACGATTGGCGGGTGAGTACGAAGCGGAGTGGCGCAAGGCCAACTCGGATCCGGAGGGATTCTGGGGAGAGGCCGCGAGTCTGATCGAATGGGACCAACTGTACGCATCCGTCTTCACCTCAGGACCGGCGACCGACTATCGCTGGTTCGAGGGCGGACAGTTGAATACCTGTTTCAATGCGCTGGACCGGCACGTTCGCGACGGGCGGGGAGATCAGGTCGCGCTGATCCACGATAGTCCGCTGACCAGCGTGACAACGAAGATCAGCTATCGGGAGCTTCTTCAGCGCACCGAGCTGTTTGCTGGAGCGTTGTTGAAGCAGGGCGTCGAAAAAGGCGACCGGGTCGTGATCTACATGCCGATGGTGCCGGAGACAGCCATCGCCATGCTCGCGTGCGCGCGAATTGGCGCGATCCATTCGGTGGTGTTCGGCGGATTCGCCGCCGCTGAGCTGGCGGCGCGGATCGACGATGCGGAACCGCGCGTCATCATCGCTGCAAGTTGCGGCCTGGAGCCGAACAGGGTGGTTGCGTACAAACCACTTCTCGATGCCGCGATCGAGCAGTCCGACCACAAACCATCCACCTGCATCATTTTTCAGCGACCGCAATGTGACGCCAGCATGGTCACCGGTCGCGATGTGACATGGGAGCAGGTGCACGACGGCGCCGAACCTGCGCCGTGTACGCCGCTGGAAGCGTCACACCCGCTGTACGTTTTGTATACCTCGGGAACGACCGGCAAGCCCAAGGGCGTCGTTCGTGAAAACGGCGGACATGCTGTGGCCCTGGCCTGGAGCATGCGAAATGTTTACGGCAGCAAGCCGGGCGAAGTGTACTGGGCGGCGTCAGACGTCGGTTGGGTCGTTGGCCACTCCTACATCGTCTACGGACCGCTGCTGAACGGTGCGACGACCATCCTCTACGAAGGAAAGCCAGTCGGCACACCGGACGCCGGCGCATTCTGGCGCGTGATCGCCGAACATGGCGTGTCGACCTTTTTCACAGCGCCAACCGCGATCCGCGCGATACGTCAGCAGGATCCGGAAGGTAGCCTTGTTGCAGACTACGACCTTTCATGCCTGCGGACGCTGTTTCTGGCCGGTGAACGATGCGATCCGCCGACACTGGAATGGTCGCAGAAGGTCCTTGGCGTGCCGGTGATTGATCACTGGTGGCAGACTGAAACCGGTTGGCCGATCGTTGCGAACTGCGCAGGCATCGAGCTCTTGCCAATCAAGGCGGGATCACCGTCGCGACCGGTACCCGGCTGGACGGTGTCAGTGGTGGATGAGGCGGGCAAGGATGTGCCGGCCGGCGAGACCGGCGCGATCGTTTGCCGACTGCCATTGCCGCCCGGCGCATTGCACACGCTCTGGAATGACGCTGACAGATTTCAACGCGATTATCTGGAGACATTCCCCGGTTGCTATCAGACCGGCGATGCTGGTTACGTCGATGACGATGGGTACCTGTTCGTGATGTCGCGAACCGACGACGTCATCAACACGGCGGGCCATCGCCTGTCGACCGGTGCGATGGAAGAGGCGGTCGCCAGGCATCCGGCCGTGGCGGAGTGTGCGGTTGTCGGAGTGAACGACGACCTGAAAGGGCAGGTACCGGTCGGCTTTCTCGTCCTGAAAGCTGGCGTGACGACGCCGCAGGGTGATGTTGCGCGCGAAGTGATCGCTCTGGTGCGTGAGCGCATCGGACCGGTCGCCGCCTTCAAGAGCTGCCAGATCGTTGCGCGCCTGCCGAAGACGCGGTCTGGCAAGATCCTGCGCAAGACGATGCGCGCCATTGTCGATGGCGCATCGTACACGATGCCAGCGACAATCGAGGACCCGGCGGTGCTCGATGAACTGGAGCAATTGTTCAAACGATAACGAACGTTAGAACGGTTCAGGCTTGCGCGGGGTGTCGGCCCACGTCCTGGAAAAACGCGGCGCCGGGGCCGGCTGGATCACCCCGTCGATGTTGACGAAAGTGCCGCGCTGATCGTTGTGAGGATGGCCAGGCGCTTCTTCCATCGACAGGACAGGCGCGAAACAGACGTCTGTGCCCTCCATCAGATCAGTCCATTCCCGAAGCGAGCGCGTGAGGAAAACGTCGGCAAGCGCCTTCTTAAGTTCCGGCCAAGCGCTGGGGTCCATCTGCGCGTCGAAACGGGAATCATCCTCAAGCCCCGCGAGCCGACGCAGTTCTGTATAGAACTGGGGTTCGATCGATCCGATCGCGACGTGCCGCCCATCGGAGGTTTCGTAGGTGTCGTAGAAATGCGCGCCGGTATCGAGCAGGTTCACGCCGCGTTGGTCAGCCCACCGCCCCATCGCGCGGAAGCCCCAGATCATGCTCATCAACGCGGCGGCGCCATCGACCATGGCGCAGTCGATGACCTGTCCCTTGCCGGATCGCTGCGCTTCTAGCAGTGCGCAGACCATGCCGAAGGCCAGCATCATTCCACCGCCGCCAAAATCGCCGACCAGATTGATCGGAGGCGTGGGCTTTTCTCCAGCGCGCCCGAACGCGTGCAGGGCGCCGGCAAGCGCAATGTAATTGATGTCATGGCCGGCGGCTTGCGCCAGCGGGCCATCCTGTCCCCATCCGGTCATTCGCCCGTAGACGAGCTTTGGGTTGTCGGCCAGCAGGATATCGGGACCGAGTCCCAGGCGTTCGGCCACGCCCGGACGATAACCTTCAAACAGACCATCAGCGCCCGCCGCCAAGTCTCGCACGAGCTGTACGCCATCATCGGACTTGAGATCGGCCTCCACTAGCTTTCGTGAGCGGACCAGGGGGTCGCGGGTGTCCGGCGGCCGGCCGGGCCGGTGAACGTGGATCACTTCCGCGCCTTGGTCGGCAAGCATCATCCCGCAGAATGGACCAGGCCCGATTCCGGCAAGTTCGATGATCTTCAGTCCTGTAAGTGGTCCAGCCATGACCGCCAATTTGCCGCCGGAAGCCGGTCACGTCCACATGTTCCGCCACACATTGCCCGGATTTGCCGGGCCGTTTCGTCGCATAGCGAAGCACTGGCGCGTCGACGCTTGGAAACGGGCGTCTTGCGCAACGCCGCCATCGCCCTTGGCGGTGGATGGACGATCCGGTCGACAGCGCACTTGCTGTGAGGGAGTGGCGTCGGGGGAGGCGATAGGTTGCGGGGGAGCTTAGCCGGCGGCGGATGCGGCGCGCGGAGCGCGAGCGGCGATCATCTGTCCCATCGTCTTGAAGAGCGACTTCATCGCGACCGGCTTCTGCAGAACATCGTCTGCGCCACCGGCAATGCAATCTTCGCGGATATTGAGCGACGTATCAGCGGTGACAACGATGATTGGAAGCTGCGCCTTGGCGTCGGCGCGTTCGCGGATGCGAGCGATGGCGGTCAGGCCATCCATGCCCGGCATGCGCAGGTCCATCAGGATCAGGTCGTAGTCGTTGGTCTCGATCATATCCAGACCAGACTCGCCGTCCGCCGCTTCTTCCAGGGAAACGCCAGCAACCTGAAGCATGTCGCGAACGACACGCCGGTTCATTGCATCATCATCTACAAAAAGGACGTTCATCAGGATTCTCTCGCTACACCTCAACCTAGCGAATTCGAGTTAACGTCAGCTTCCATTCGGTTAGGAAGTTCCGGCTTTTGCTGAAACCTCTCCGTCAATGGCAAGCAGCAGGTCGATCAGGCTGGCGGCGTCGAATGACGTCTGCACCACTTCATCTGCGCCGCTGAGATGCAACATTGCCGGCTCGATCAGCGAATCCGGCGCGATGGCGACAACCAACCGGGCCTCCGAAACCTGTTCGCGCAACCCGAGCAATTGCTGCATTGCCTCGCCCGGCGAGGAATCAAGAGCGGCAGTCGAGATCAGGAGGCCGCGGGGCGTAGTTTCACCTACGGCGGTGAGTACTTCCGCGAAAGTCTCGACACTGCGCAATTCGCCATCGGATTCCTGCCACATCGCCTCCAGAATGCTCTGGTTGAGCGGGTTGGGCTCGGCGACGATGTAGGTGATTGCGTCCACACCATCCGCGCCAGCGGATGGTCCCGCAACCACGAGCCCTTTGGTCGGCAGAAGCAGTCGGAATTCGGATCCGACACCCTCGGTGCTATCCACCTGCATCTCGCCGTTCATCGCTTGGGCAAGCTTGGCGCAGATCGCGAGGCCGAGTCCGGTTCCGCCTTGCTGGCGTGTCGTGCCGCCATCGACCTGATGGAACGGTTTGAAAATGTCTTCGAGCTGATCCGCGGGAATGCCGCGACCGGTATCGCTTACAGCGACACAAAGCCTGTCGCCATCGGCGGTCGGCAGGGTGCGAATGCTGAGCGAGACTGCGCCCTGATCAGTAAACTTGATTGCGTTCGAAAGCAGATTGAAAGCGATCTGGCGGAGGCGCTGCTGGTCACCGACAATCTGTCTCGGGCATTCGGCCAGGTCGACGTTGAGCGAGAGCCCTTTCTTTTCGGCGCTGTCACGCCAGATCTGCGAGACGCTGGAAAGCATCTTCTCCAGTTCGAACGTCTCTAGGTGCAGATCGATGACGCCGGTCTCCATCTTGGCGACATCGAGAATATCGTCGACGATCGCCTTCATGGTCTCGCCAGCGCCGTGCACGAGTTCAATGCGTTCGCGAACCGGCTCATCCAGGCCCGCCTGACGCATCAGCATCTGAGTCATTCCCAGGATGCCGTTCAGCGGCGTGCGAATTTCATGGCTGGTGGTCGCCAGGAACTCTGACTTGGCGCGCGAGGCCTTCTCCAGTGCGGTGTTGGTCGTCTGAAGCATGTCGTTCGCGCGCCGGATTTCGTTGCGGCTGCGGCGCATCGAGGCGTAGTGCATGCCGCCGCCTGCGAGGGCGATCACGAATATCAAAACAATGCCGCCGAACAGGATCGTCCGCTGGCGCGCCCGCGCATTGGAAAGGTCAACTTCCCGCTCGAGCGCGTCGGTACGCAAATTGGCGATCTGCAGTTCCTGTGTTGCGAAGTCGAACTGTGCGCCCATCAGCGCGAGGTTCGCTGTCGCCGAAACATCCCGCGCCTCATCGTCTAGTCGTTTGAACGCTTCGAGGTGTTCCAGCGCAAGTCTCGGTTGCGACATGGCGGCGTAGATTTTGTGCGCAGCGTCGTGGAATTCGCGGAAGAATTGCGGCGTGGTCGCCAGGTCGAGGCCTGCAAAGGTTCTGCCAATCAGGGTGGCGGCGCGGCCATAATCCTCGCGCACATAAGCGATCTGCGCCTGTACGCCCCACAGGAACGGTTCCCAACCGAGCTTCGCGCCATCCTTTGACAGGCCAAGTCCGGCACGCGTCGTTGCTTCGGCTTCGGCGACCCGCCCATCAGCCAGTTGAACCCATGCGATGTTGGTCAGAATACGCGACTGGAGGAGGGGGCTATTCATCTCCTCGGCAATTTTGAGCGCCTCGCGATAGCCTTCCTCAGCCTCGTCATAGCGACCGAGCTCGCGATAGGCGTTGCCCATGTTGTTGAGACGGGCGAGGTCAACGGCAGGGTCGCCGCCATAGACTTCACCAGCGCGTTCATAGAAATCAAGCGCACGCGCGTAGTCGTGTGCATCTGTGTAGATGGAGCCGACTTGTTGAAGTGAACGCGCCCGGTTGCGGTCGTCGCCGAGCTCGTTGAACACATCATGCGCGGACTGATAACTGTCGAGCGCAGCAGCATAATCGCTTTGCGCACGCGCCGTGAGGCCGCGCGCCATGTAAAGGTCGCCAACCAGTTTTGATCCTGGCGCGGCGTCAATAACGTTTGCCAGGGCTTGTTCGATGATCGGCTTCGCTTCGTCTGTCCGGTTCATCCGGTTGAGCGCTTCGCCCTGCAGCCATTGTGCGGTTGCAACCTTGCTGGGATCGGAATCCCCTGTCGCGCCTAGCGATTGCTCCGCCTGCGACGCCTTCTCGTAGGCGTTGGACGGGTCAGCCATCATCGACGACTTCGCGGCGTCGACAAGTTCTTCGAAGTTTTTCGCCGCATCGGGTTGCGGAGACTGCGCGAGAGCGGGCGAGGACAGGGCCAGCAGCGCGACGATTGCGATGTGTGCGGCTCGCATTGGCGATCCCCTTCAGCTTTGGGGAAACTGTATCAGGAACTGCCTACGATCCTGATAACGGGTCGATTAACCGAACAGCTTGGCGCCGAGCGCCGGCGACGTCTTTTCCTTGCCGGCATCGCTGTTGAGATACTCGATCAACTGGTCAATGGGCTGCGGTACACCGATGAAATAGCCCTGCACGATATCGCAGCCCATCATCGTCAGGAGCGCCAGTGTTTCTGGATCCTGAATCCCCTCAGCAACGACTTCGAGCTCCAGCGCGTGGCCGAGTTCAATCGTTGATCGAACGAGCAGGGGGTCGCGATGGCTGCTGGTCAGCTGCGTGACGAACAGGCGGTCGATCTTCAATTCGTGCGCAGGGATCTGCTGGACGTAGGCCAGCGAGGACATGCCCGATCCATAATCGTCGATCGAAATCCGTACGCCCCAGTCCGCGAGCGTCCGCAGGATGCCCAGAGCCATCGGCCAGTCGTGAATCTCGGAGGATTCGGTGATCTCGAACGTCAGCTTGCCGGGATGGTCGCGCACCAGCCTCTCGACCCGGTTCACGAATGTCGGATCGCCAAGCAGGCGCGATGAGATGTTCACGCCCATGGCGATTTCATAGCCGGCGGCGCTAATCTGATCGGAATCCTTCAGAGCGCGAGAGATCGCCCACTCGGTGATATCTCTGATCTGGCCTGTTTCTTCAGCGATCGGAATGAAATGGTTCGGCGGAACCTGTCCGCGGACGGGATGGTTCCAACGGATAAGCGCCTCGACGCCGGCGACCTCGCCGGAGCGCGTGCGCACTTGCGGCTGATACAGTAGCTGCATCTCATCGCGTTGCAGTCCATCGCGCAGCTCATCGAGCAAGACCAGCCGGCTGAGCGGGTCGCCATAGTCTTCCATCGAGAAGCGCTGGATCGGCCGTGCCGACTCGCGCGCCTGGTCCAGCGCCATCTCGGCCTGGTGCAGCACGTCGGTCGTGGAAAGCTCAGCAGAATCCCAGAGCGCATGGCCGATACGGATGCCAACGTGGATCCGGTGGCCCTGCAGCGTCATCGGCTGTTCAAGTGCGCTGTGGAGTTCTGAAAGGGTCTGATTGCAGGCCTGCTCGCTGGCCGGAACAAGCATGGCGACGCCGATACAATCGGGCGCGAGGCGAGATGTGTGCTGGCCGTGCGCGAAATTGTCGATCCGTTTGCCAAGCTCGGCGATCAGCAATTCGGCGAGTCCGTAGCCGATTGCGCCGCGCACACGTGCGAACCTGTCAACACCGACGACAATGACCGCCAACGCATGGTGGTCGGTCTCTTGCGTGGTTCGAAGCTCTTTGCACCAGCCAAGAAGTTCGTGACGAGAGTACATAACCAATTGCTCTCGGGCGCAGCGCCCGGTCCTGTTCGCGGTGACCGATCATCTGAATCGGCCGGCTTGATTTGTATCGCCGCTCCCCCCGGAACACGCCCTTGCGACACAAGTTCAATCGCCAAAGGTACGCGCCAAGCACCAATCTTTGGTTAAGTTGAACGGACCAATGGCGCATTTGTAGTTTCTTGGTCGTTAGGACGCGGCTCGCGTTTTGCGGCTTCGGCTACTGGGGCTCATGGGCGTTCGCCATCTTGCAGCGCAAGCGCGACCAGCCCGGTCAGCGCGGCGCTGTAATAGGCCGTGCCAGCCTCAATCGACGCAGTGCGCTGGGACACGCTTTGCCTCGCGCAGGCGCCGGTCAGGTTTGCGATGTCAGTGAACCCCTGAGGCGCGGCGCCGCCGGAAGGCTCATCGCTTTTGACGTTCCACTTGTCGAACGAGCCTGCAGGATGAGCCGCCCAGAGCAGGGCGTACCCTTCAAGCGCACCAGTTTCGGGGGGGCGGCGTGTGGAGGTCAGTCGGTCCCAACAAATATGAAGCGGAATGCGCACGGCGTTGTAGCTGAACTCCGGCGGCCATCCTGCAGCGGGAGCAACGCCGCCGTCGGATGTGATCTGCATCCAGTCGGGCAGCAGGCTGTAGCGCCCGAAACCGTTCTCAGCCGTCAGTTTGTATCCTGTGTCAGCGATCTCGTCCCAGATCGTGCGCCCCTCGGCTGCGAACCGCCGCATTGCGGGGAAGACCCAGTAGGACGGGTTCACGACGATGCGATCGCTGTGCTCGAAGCCAGTCGCGCCCGGCAGGATGACCGGGCCGGTCGCCGTTTCGCGAACCAGGCCGGCTTCAACAGCGTCCAGAATACGTTCCGCGCGCGAGCGATAAGCCGCGACGCTCCAGCGGTCGTCGGCGCGCATCAGCGCCCATGCGATGAGGATTTCCCCATCGGTAGCGTTGTTCGGATCCGTGATGGCGTTGGCTGCCGGATCCCAGCGCCAGCTGAAAAGGCCATCCTCCCGAACGCCAAGATGGGTGACCGTCCAGTCAAGAATGCGATCGAAAACGACCCGGTCGCCCGCAGCTTCCGCCATGAGCAGGCCATAGCCCTGTCCTTCGGAATGCGAGATTCCGCCGTTCGCCGTATCGGCGATCCGGCCATGCTCGTCGACGTATCGCGCAATGAAGTCCACAGCGACAGGAATGGGCTCACGAGGTTCCGGAGCTGGACCGGGCCGCATCGCCAGCCATGTTCCTGCGGCGAGCGTAAGCGCCAGCACGAGCATGGCGACAGCGCGTATCATGCGGCCACGTCCTGTTCGCGATTGACCACGAATGGTGTCTGAACTAGCACGATCCGGGCAACACTGCCGGCTTCATTCGTTCGCACGGCCGCGCGTTCGCGAATATGCGCATAGGTTCCGTCAGCGCACAGCGCGCGGAGGGTATGGTCGATGGTCGACTCTTCGCCGTCCAGCAATTGCTGATAGCGTAGCCGCGCGTTCTGGCGATCGTCCGGGTGGATGCGGGCGATCCAGTCGTACACCTGTTCCCCGCTGACCCCCCGGTCATAGCCGAAGATTTCCCGCCAGCCCCGGGTATAGGCGACGGATGAATCCGCCGGGTTCCAATCGACGATACCGGCCTGCAACAAATCGCTCGCCACTTCAGCGCGCGCCACGGCGTCGGAGTCGTTGTTCGCGCGGCGATCCGCTTTCCGCCACTCATTCTGAATCACGGAGATCAGCAGGATGACGCCGAGAAGACAGGGTGCCACCAGCGCCAGCGTCAGCAGACCTGCGCGTTGAAAGATCGCACCGCCGCCCAATGGTTTACCAACGTGAACGACTCGCAGGTCGCCATCTGCGAGCAGGGCGGTCGCCATCTGCCGTTGCGTTTCCCCATTGTCGGTGACGACCGTGACAGTCGTCTCGTCCAATGGCTGAACGTTGTAGGGAGCATCCGGAGCATCCAGACGGCCAATATGCTGGTGATCTCCGACGGTGGAGATCACTCTGTTCTCGCTGTCGAGCAGAAAACTAGCGCTGATGGAAGCTGCCGCTTCACCCTCTGGGCGCAGGGAGTCCATGAGCATTGTGTCGTCGAGCATGCCGATCGCTCGCCAGCCATCGCCGTCAACTGATGTCAGGTGCAGCATGGGCGGTGTTCCCGCTGCGCCCACGACAAGCCTGAGTCGCGCTGACAGCAAGGTCGCTTCGGATTCCAGAGGCTGGGCTAGCGATGTTGCGCCTGCCTGCGCGTTTGAACGCGCGACCTCGAACGCAACATGGCCGCCGTCATCGACAACGGCGATCCCGGTTAAGGAACCTGATGCGAGCAGGCCGGACACTTCACCGCGGAGCGCGCGCAGGCCAGCGGCGCTCTCGGACGAGGATTCGCTCGACACATTGCGCTGGACCAAATCCATGTCCCGCTCGGCCTGCATCAGCAGGCGATCGATGTAAGAGGCGGAGATCCGCGACGCACCCTGCAGGAGCGCGCGATCCTGGCGCGCGAGGTCGTCCGACATCAGCTTGCCGAATAGTGCAAGACCCGCGATCACGCCGAGCGCAGCGATGACCAGCAGGCTGCCGATCAGCGACGGACTGGAAAGATCATGCCGCCGACGCGCACGATAGGCGCCGCGAGTGATCAGCCGGTCTGTGGATGCGTTGGCTGTCATGCTCTCACCAGATATCGCGGTTGGAAATATCGGGCTCGATGTCGCGGCTAACGACGCGCTTGCGTTTCCCGAACGTATAGCGAAGGGAGAAGCCGCCGCGCAGGTCGTCGTAGGCTTCCGAGGCGATCGTCTCTGCACCAGCGGAGACGATCCAGTTTTCGCTCAGGCGGCGACCAATCTCGATCTTGGTCGAGAGTGACATGCCGGACGATTTGCTGGCGCCGAACTGAGGACCGATCGGGTCGGTGTTCGGCAGGACCGGCGCTGCATCAGTCTTCACCTGTTCATAGGCGGCCGCGGCGTCGACGCGCGCGATCCACTTGCGCTTCTCCCTGGTCTGCAGGTTGAGGCTGATACCGGCGCGGTGGAATTCCTGCGGGCTGAAATAGCCGCCGTGACCAATCGTATGAAAGTTGGTGTTCCGTTCGTAGGACTGGAACTGGTAGAATGGACCAGCAGCGAGATACTTAAGCGCGTCGAATGCGAAGGTCTTCGAGACGCCGCCTTCGATGCTGTAGGTCGGGTTAGACCGGATGTTCTCGCCGCCGACGATTGCTGCGGATGCGCCGCCTGTGACGACGAGGTCGGTGCGGAGGTTGTAGCGCATGGCGGCTTCCACCCCGGACTTGATCGCGCGTCCCCACCTCGAACCGCTGATCGGGTCTGTCCGGCCGGTGAATGAGGTGATCGTCTCGTTGATCGGGGTTGCGTGAATGCGGCCGCGCAGCGTCATGCGGCTGGTGCGGCGCTCAAGCGACGCGGAACCAATCGGGGCGGCGTCCACCGCGCCGCCGATCGGGGAGGTACCCAAAGTGATGTCGAGCCGTGTCGTTCCTTCGCGGCTGAACTTCACGAACGGCGACACAGCGTCTACCTGCAGGTCGCGGTTGGGTTGGCCGGGTGCGCCGACGGCTGCAACGTCAGGCGCCTGCCCTGAAGAGTAGGACACGCCAGCCAGTCCAGCTTCGATGCGCGACCGTCCGGCGCTGGCGCCGATGGACGAGCGGGTCACAACGCCGCGTATACGTCCTTCGCCAGGAGCACCGCGCGCCGATCGCGCAGCTACGGACTGGCGGGCCCATGGGGCGTCGACGCCGGACAGGTCTGCGTGTGCTTCCGGCGCCAACTCATAGGCGGTCTGGAAATCGTCGCGTACGAAAGCGTCATCTGAAAGCCGATTATTCACTGCCGCACCGAGCGGGCCGCCGGCGATTCTGGCGAGCGGACCGAGCGAATCCAGATCGCCCATTTTGGCGGAGGCGAGGACGAGACCATCGGCGGACTCGCTGTCTGGCGCTTCACTGTAGAGGCGGCGAAAGGCGCGCGCGGCGGCTTCGTTGTCGCCCGTCTGCAGGTCGGTCCAGGCTGCGCGCATTGCGCCGCGCCGCGCGGTTTCCGGATGTCGCGCAGCTGTCAGCGCAAACTCGCGGGCTTCGGCATATGCGCCGGCTTCGTAGAATGTGTCTGCGGCTGCGAGATAGGTCCGAGCGGTAAGGCTATCGGCTTCGGCCTGATGGATATCGCCGTATGAGCGTACGCGGTCCGCAGCTTCCAAGGCGCCGGGCCAGTCGCCATCCTCGCGTCGCCGGTCGCCGGTATCGAGGTGCGCGCGAGCGGCCAGCGCGGCCCCTCTGAAAGCGTAGGAGTCCTGATCAGCGTTGGTCGCCGGCTTGATCACGAGCGCCGGCGCCAGATCGCCCAACTTGTAGGAGGCGAGGGCGAAGCCGTAGCGCGCTTCTTCATCGGCATCGGTGGCCGCGACTTTCCCGGCGGCGCCGAAGGCGTCGCGGGCAAGCATTGCGTCGCGTTCGATGATTGCCCAGCCGACCTGAATCAGGCGGTTGCGATCGGAGTTCTGGGTCGCGACCATGATCGCGTCAGACCATTCCTGACGCTCGATATGGTCCTCGATGCGGCCATCGATCGCTGCGCGGAGCAGGGCGTCGCGGGCGATGACGCTTTCTGCGTCGAGATCGCGGGAGAGCGAGGTGGCATGAACCTGAAAGCGGCCCGTGACGTCGAGTTGATAGGCGGAATGCTCCAGCGCCTGCTTGACGATTTCCTGGCTGTCGCACCGGATCACGACGGTGTTGTAGTAGGTCTCCAGTTCTCTGGCGCGATCGAGCGCATGGAGCGCCGCGCCGCGCGCCCAGAGATCAAGGCCTGATGGGCAAGCCTGAACGTCTGCGGCGGTAGAGGACAGGATCTTGTCCCAATCCATCTCCGCGAACGCCTTGCGGAGACGGGCGCTGTGCAGGTCGTGCTGGATCGCGACCAGTGCGTCCTGCGAGATCTGGGAGCGATTGGTCGGGATTGTCCGGCTGGCCGTCGGCACGCCGAGACGAACGACTGTGGTCTGGATATCCGCCTGAGCATGCGCTGCCTGCGCGGCGGCAAGCGCCGCTGCGGGAACAATGGCCAGCAGCCGTTCCCGTCTTGTCAGGACCGCGCGCCGTTTCATTTTGTCGAAGCACGCTGGCGCATGAACCGTCCCACGACGGCGAGCGCGATGGCGATGGCGAACAAGAGGGCGCCCATCAGCAACACCCAGCGGCCCGGCGCGCGACCGTTCTCATAGGCGATTCGATCGGCGCCGCTGATATTGCCCGTGTGGAAGGTGTTGGTGGCGGCGAAGGTTGCGACCGACGACGGGTTGGCGCGCCAGCTGGCGCCTTCGCCGCGCAACTGGCTCCAGTGGCTCGGGCTGACAAGCTCGCGAACCGAGCTGAGCAGGGCGGCGTCATTGGCCGCCGTGACAACCGTGAGCAGCGTTTCTCGCTGGGACGGGTTTTCTCCGGAGAGAATGAATCCGTCGCGCCCCGACTCTTTCAGGGTTAGCGATCTCACCAGCATGGAGTCTTCATTTACGTTGACCGGCGACCGCTCGGAGCGTCCGGCGAGCAGCTCCGACAGTGCGGCGCGCGCGCCCACCAGCAGCGTGTCGCGCTTGTCCGGGGCCGCGTCGAACGAGAAATGTGCGTTGGAGAAGAGCGCGCCATGCGTCTGACCGAGGCGTGCGGCGACTGTCCACGTTGCTGCAATGCTGTCGTCGCTGCGCGAAGCGGCGCGGATCGCGAACTCGTGACCACTGGTGGCGGAATACGGGAAGCTGGTCTGCGCCATCAGTTGCAGGTTGGGCAGGTCAACATAGCTCGGCGAGTTGGGGAGTCGGATAAGTGTGGAGTCTTCCAGAACAAAGGCGAGATTGCGGTCGTTGCGCGCAGCGCAGGCGCCGGCCTGGTCCTTGGACAATTCAGCGTCGAAACTGATAACATTGGCGCCGGGGCTGAACGTGCGGGCGGGCAGGCGGATTTCGTAGCCCGACGCTGCTTCACCGGTCGGATTGGCCAATGGGATCGCCCGTCGGAAAATGCCGTTGACCAGGATGTTCAGCACCGAATCCTTTTCGAGCGCCGCGCCATAGGCGAAGTCCAGCGACAAAACGACTTCATCGTCTTCCCGCGCGAAGAAGTCGGCCGGCAGTTCCAGCCTGATGTCGTTATTGGCGCGCACCTGACCAATCGTGGTCGAGGTGCGGAACCCCAGGTCGGCGAGCGAATAGGTCGCGCCCATCTTGAGCGGACCACGCGAGGCGGCGCGGACGGAATAAGGCGCGTCTTCCGGACGGATCCAGGTCTCATCGCTTGCGGTGAACGGAAAATGGCCCATGCCGAGCGCGAGCAGGGCGCGCAGCACCGCATCGTCGGTATGTCCGGACACGACGAGCGCGAAATGGGTGTCGTCATATGGCGACCGGCCGAGCGCCAGATAACCGTCGGCCGGATCAATTGCAGACGGGTCGATCGCCAGAGTGTCTTTCAGCTCGTCAAACGTACCGACGAGGATGATGTCGGCCATGCCTGCTTCCCGCAGGTCGATGTCGAGCCGCGGCGCGGGGCCGCCGGCGTCAGCGCGCGGGCTGCGTGCGCGGACGGGCGCACGGGCGATTTCCGGCAGGCGATACTGCATGCGGTTCGCGACCGCCTGTGCCGCGAGCGCGCCCCAGCGCAGGTGCTTGTCCTCCGGCTCTGCGCCGCCTGTGACGATGACCAATTGCTCGACGCCCCCGACGCCGGGCGACATGAACGCATCAAGATCCGCCAGCGTGCCGGTGAATGGGCGACGCTCATATGTGAGTTCGAGGCTGGAGCGCATCGTGTCGACCTCGGTCCACAGCTCTGCGGCGGTGGGGTCCTGGCAGTCGAACGTGTAGCGCTGAAGCGCGTCGAGCCGCAGCTTGTTGAAACCGGCCCGGAAGATGCGGCCGTCCATGAGGATTTCGTCGAGCGCCGGGGTCAAGGATGTGGCGCCCACGACCTGTGCGGCGAACTGGTCGTTCACGCCGATCCGGATATGTGGAGCGGCGTCTTCCTGGGCATGGCTGGTCGCGTGGCGCAGCACCAGGCGCGCGCTGTCGGTGTTGGCCTGCGGAGCGATGGCGATCGACAGATCCTCGCCAGCGTCGGCGCCCTGCAGCCGCATGCCGCCCTGTTGTTCGCGAATCGATGCGAGCGGCACGTAGGTCCGGTATCTGCCGTCTTCAAGCGCGGTTGTGACCCGCTCTGTCTCCGCCTCCGCGCGCGCGTAGACATCGTCCGCCGCAGCAGGCGCGCCGGAGGAAAGCGTCAGGATGACGATGGTCGCCGAGAGGAAGGATATGCGATTCATGGCTTCACCATTGTGGTCCAGGCCGCCTGGACGTGTTCGACGCCGTTCTTGAAGCTGCGGCGCATGAGAAATCCGATTTTTGCAGCCATTCCATTCGAACGGGTGCGGCGATCCTGGAAGGCGCCCCACGCCTGGCTGCGCGAATAGACGAGAGAGACAACGGCGCGCCATTGTTCTGGCGTGCCGAGATTGAACTGAAGACCGGCGAACACTTCGCCTTTGCGCTCGACAACGGACTGGACGCGCAGGTCAAGCATGAAGGCGTTTGGCCCCCCCATGTCCCGGGCGTCGACGCGAACCGTGTCGCCGACCTTGAGCGAGTGGGGCGTATCAGCAGCAAAGCGCACGCCGATGCCGGTAACGGAAAGGTCGGTCGTATGGACAGGTAGCGTGGCGCCGTCGACGTCGAGGGCGATGAAAGCTTCGCGGTCGATGCGTGGGAAAATGCGGCGTTGCGAGCGCTCGTAGAGGGCGCCGAGCGCCCCGATCAGAAGCAGCAGGTGCAGCGTGTTCCAGACCAGCGCTACGGCGACATAGCCGGCGTGATCGGGATCGGAAATCATGCGTGCGACGCCCAGAACCTCGCCGAGCAGGACAAGGCCGATGAGCCAGTAGAATGGCGTGGCGAGCGGCGAGATGAAGTTGTTGTCGAGCGATTCGCCCTTGGGGGTGACGGCGAAGGTCGGCGCGCGCGGATTGCGGAACACCTGCAGGATGGCGCCGGAACAGTGCACGGCCTGGATGACTTCGTAGAGTTCCGAAACGAGCACCCACCGCCTGCGCCCGTAGAGGGTGGAGGACAGCAGCACGGCGCCAACAACATGCGGCGCGCCATAGGCGAGGAAGGATTCCACGCCGACGGTGAAGATCTGCAGTCCAAAAATCAGATAGACCAGCGGCGCAAGAATGAAGGCCATCCGCGCCAGCGGAAAGAACCAGAAGAAGCAGGAATTCATGTACCCGATGCGTTGGGCGAAGGTGAGGCCTTTCTTGCGCATCGGATTCTTGAGCAGGAAGATCTGCACCATGCCCTGCGCCCAGCGCATGCGCTGGATGATGAAACCGGAGAAGGTTTCCGGCGACAGGCCGGCCACCATCGGCTGATCGACATAGGCGCTGCGGTAGCCGCGCGAATGAAGCTCAAGCGCGGTTTCTGCGTCCTCGGTGATCGTGTCGCCCTGGATGCCGCCGATCTCCATAAGACAGGAGCGGCGCAGGAGCGCCGCTGAACCGCAGAAGAAAGAAGCGTTGAACCCGTCCAGCCCCTTCTGGATGACCGAGTAGAACATCTCGTTCTCACTCGGCATGTCGTCGAACGTGTCGAGGTTTCGTTCGAGCGGATCGGGGTTAAGAAAGAAGTGCGGCGTCTGGACCAGGAAGAGCTTCGGGTCCTTGACGAAATAGCCCACGGTTCGGGTGAGAATGTCGGCCGTTGGTACATGGTCGGCGTCCAGGATGAGGACCAGCTCGCCTGAGGTTGTCTGCAGGGCTGAGTTTACGTTGCCCGCCTTGGCGTGTTCGTTCTTTTCGCGGGTCAGGTAGACCGCGCCGGTGCGCTCGCACAACTCCCTCAGGTTGTCGTGCCGCGACTGGGCTTCGGCAGCTTTCGCAGGATCCGCCTGCGTACGCTTGGCGACGGTGCCGCCGTCATCAAGAAGATAGACGTTGAGGCGCTCTGTTGGATAGTTGACCGCAAGAGCTGCGCGCACGGTTACTTCCAGAAGATCCTCGTCCTCGTTGTAGGTCGGAATCAGGATATCGACGCTGGGCGTTTTCTTCGGCGAGACAGGCGCCGGTTCCGGCTTGCGGTCGAACACGTCCACCGAAAGGAATGTGGAGAGAAGCAGGATCAGAAAGCCGTAGACTTCCGCACCGAACAACACGAGACCGAACAGGAAGGGCAGAGGTTCGCCCGAAGGCAGCGTCTCGCCCGCGCGCCAGAGCATGTAGCGCATCGACGTGAAGACGGTGAGCAAGAACATGAAGACGCGCAGGGGGCCGCCCGCAGGTTCGATCCAGCTCATCGTGATGAAGACGCCGATCGAGATCAGCGCGAGCAGCATCTGGCCGTTGAGATCGACCGGTGTGGACGCCAGAATTGAGATCAGGACGAGCGCGACCAGCGCGCTCCATGTGCGCAACTGGACAAAGTTCGATGGCGATGTCGTGCGCGTCGGCATGACTGCGCTCCGGTTGAAAGACAAAGCGTCCCAAAACCGGACAGTTCCACGGCGTGGTTAAGCCTGTGCGAACGAAATTGAAAAAATCGCAATCAGATCAATGATTTGCGTTCATATTTTGGAAGGAAGGATTGACCGTCAGTAAAAGACGGCGAGCGCGCCGGACGATGCGTGGCGAAACAGACCCATCGCGATACCGACAATGAGCACGGCGCCGCAGATCTTGGCGAGGCTCACCAGATCGTCGAACACATTCTTTACGGCTGTGCGTACGGCTTTCATGTCCCGTCTCTTTCCTTCGGTTGGAAACTAACGGGAAATGAAAAATCCGCGCTTGAGGCGCGCGCGCAAATTTCAAGAAAACTGAATCGCGAATTGTCCTGACGCCAATAGATGTTGTCGCAATGCGGGATGCCTGTTGTCCGCTCATCCCCGCGTAGGCGGGGATCCAGCTGACGGAATTATGTCGGGCTTCGTCCGGTTTCTTTGCGGAGGAACTGGATCCCCGCCTACGCGGGGATGAGCGTGGGGGCTGTTTTCTTTCTCTGATCGCAGCACGTCTCAGCCGCCTTTTACTTTTTGCCCCAGCCGCCGCCGCCGGGGGTGTGCACCTCGATGGAGGCGCCTTCTTCGAGTTCGATCGCCGCGACGCCGGAGACGCGCTCCTCGCTTCCATCCGCGCGGATGACGACCTGCTCGCCGGTTGCACCGTCATCCCCGGAAGCCATGCCGGGCGGTGGAACCCGACGTGATGAAGATACCAGCGATACCGTGACCGGGGATAAGGCGCGGATACGGCGGACGGCGCCGTCGCCGCCGGAATGTGCGCCTGCGCCGCCGGAGCCGCGGCGGATGGAGAATTCCTCCACGCGTAGCGGGTAGCGCAGTTCAAGGATTTCTGGATCGGTGATGCGCGTATTGGTCATGTGCGTGTGGACAGCTGGCGCGCCGTCGAAGCCGGGACCTGCTCCCGCGCCGCCGCAGATGGTTTCATAATACTGCGCGTCGGCGTTGCCGATCAGCAGGTTGTTCATCGTGCCCTGAGAGGCGGCGCAGGCATTTAGGGCCGCGAGCAGGGCGTTGGTCACAGCCTGGCTGGTTTCCGTGTTCCCCGCGACTACAGCTGCGCCCGGGGCGGGGGCGAGAAGGCTGCCCTCCGGCGCGATGATCTCGATCGGGGCGAGGCAGCCCTCGTTGAGCGGCAGGTCTTCGCCGACGAGGCAGCGGAAGGCGTAGAGCGTCGCGGCGCGGGTAACGGCGGGCGGCGCGTTGAAATTGCCGGGACGCTGTTCGCTGGTTCCCGTGAAGTCTACGGTGATGGACCGTGCGGCGTGGTCGGGGCGCACCGATACTCTTATATAGGCGCCGTCATCCATCCTAAGTTCGAAAGCGCCGTCGCCGAGCCGGTCGATGACGCGGCGGATCGATTCTTCGGCGTTGGCCTTGATGTGGGACATGTAGGCGGACACGCCGGGCCAGCCATACTTCTCTACCAATGCCGCCAGTTCGCGCGCGCCGGATTCGTTGGCGGCGGCCTGCGCCTTCATGTCGGAGACGTTGACGTCCGGACTGCGCGCGGGATAGCGCGCCGAGGCGAGGACGGCGCGGAAGTCTTCCTCCAGGAAGCGACCGCCGTCGACGGTCAGGAAATCGTCGATCACCACGCCTTCATCTTCCAACGTGGCCGAGTCCGGCGGGGTCGAGCCGGGCGCACTGCCGCCGATGTCGGAATGATGGCCGCGATTGGCGACGAAGAAGCGCAGCGTCTTGCCGTCGGGCGCGAAGACCGGCGCGATCAGCGTGACGTCGGGCAGGTGGGTGCCGCCGTTGAATGGATTGTTGAGCGCAATCATGTCCCCGCGCTTCAGCGAGGCGCCCCGGCTGCGCAGGATGGTGCGCACGCTTTCGCCCATAGCGCCGAGATGCACCGGCACGTGCGGGGCGTTGGCGATCAGATCGCCATTGGCGTCGAACACGGCGCAGGAAAAATCCAGCCGCTCCTTGATGTTGACGCTGGTCGCCGTGTTGCGCAGCACCACGCCCATACGTTCAGCGACGCCCATGAAGAGGTTGTTGAACAGCTCTAGCAGGACCGGGTCGGGCGCGGCGTCGGCGTCTATCACGGCGGGCCGCGGCGCGTCGGTGCGTTCAAGGACCAGTTCGCCATGGGCCGCGACCTCGGCAGACCAGCCCGGTTCGATGATCGTGGTGGCGATGGCCTCGCGGATGAGGGCGGGGCCGGCGATTGTCTGGTCCGCGCGCAGATCGCTGGCGTCGAACACCGGCGCGGAGAGGCGCTGGCCGTCGCGCCAGAGATCGACGCGGTCGATGGCGACGGACGCGGCGCCATTCGCTGGCGGGAGGACGGGCGGTTCGAGCCGTTCACCGGCGGCGGTGCAGGTGACGACAAGGCATTCGATATTCAAGGCGCGATCCGGCGTCGAGAAACCGAACTGGCGGCGATGGGCTTCGTCGAACGCCTGCGCCATGTCAGCGTCGGCGCCGAACGGGACAAGGATCGCCGTGTCGGTTCCGTGATAGCGAAGCGCTGCCTGACGGTCGTCCGTGACGTTCTGTTTGGCGCGCAGCCGGGCGTGGGCGTCGGCGATCAGCCGGTCGAAAGTTCGTCCGGCGTCAGCCGGTGACAGATCGCCAAGCGGAACTTCAATCGCCTGCTGGCGGATGGCGCTCTGGTCGGCGAGGCCGATGCCGCAGGCGGATAGCACGCCCGCGAACGGATGGATCAGGGCGCGACGCATGCCCAGTTCGTCGGCGACCCTGCAGGCGTGCTGTCCGGCCGCGCCGCCAAAGCATTGCAGCGTGAAGTCGCGGACGTCACGGCCCTTCTCCAGGGTGATGGCGCGGATCGCCTGCGCCATGCTGGAGACGGCGACGCGGATAAATCCTTCGGCGACCTCGTAGGGCGTGGTCGCGCTTCCTGTTTCGTTGGCGACCCGTTGCGCCAGTTCCTCGAACAACATACCTACGCGCGCCGCATCGAGCGGTTGATCGCCGTCGGGTCCGAAGATCGCCGGGAAGTGCGCGGGCTGGAGATTGCCCAGCATCACATTGGCGTCTGTGACGGTGAGCGGCCCGCCACGCCTATAGCAGGCCGGCCCCGGATCGGCGCCTGCGCTGTCCGGTCCGGCAGCATAGCGCGCGCCGTCGAAGGCGAGGATAGAGCCGCCGCCGGCGGCCACGGTATGGATGGAAAGCGTCGGTGCGCGGCAGGACAGGCCGGCGATTTCCGTCTCGTTGTCGCGCTCAAAGGCGCCGGCGTAGAGCGAGACGTCCGTGGACGTGCCGCCCATGTCGAAGCCGACGATGTTGGCAAGGCCGATCGTCTCGGCGGTGCGCGCGGCGCCGACCACGCCGCCGGCGGGACCGGAGACGATGGCGTCCTTGCCGCTGAAGGCGCTGGCTGGCGCAAGGCCGCCGGAGGATTGCATGAAGTCGAGCTGGACATCGCCAAGTTCGCCGGCGACGGCGTCGACATAGTGGCGCAGAACTGGAGAGAGATAGGCGTCGATCACGCTGGTGCCGGCGCGGCCGAGGAGACCGACCTGCGGATTGGCCTGGTGACTGAGCGTGACTTGCGTGAAACCGGCCTCGCGTGCGAGTTCGGCGACGCGTACCTCCATCTGTGGGTGTTTCCATGCATGCAGGAGAGCGATGGCGCAGGCGGTGCAGCCGCTGGCGTGGGCGGCGCTGAGCCCGTTCAGGATGGCGGCTTCGTCGAGCGGCGTCAGCGTTGCGCCGTCGAGGTCGATGCGTCCCGCGATCTCCAGCACATCGGCATGCACGGGCGGCGGGCGGACGATGCCGAGATCGAACAGTTTCGGGCGCGCCTGATGGCCGATGGTCAGGAGGTCGCCGAAACCCTTGTTGACCACAAAAAGCGTCGGCGCGCCCTTGCGTTCCAAGAGGGCATTGGTGGCGACCGTCGTGCCCATCTTGACGTGGTCGATGTCGGCGAACGGGA
>JBHIWT010000007.1:0-40068 GCA_041987265.1 Hyphomonadaceae bacterium | reverse complement strand
GGGCCGGCTGCGATACGCGGGAACCTGCAACCGGAGAAGACGTTGAGTCAGCAGGATTTGAGGAGACCGTTATGAAGATCGCACTTTATCCACTGGCTGGCGTCGCCGCGCTCGCGATGGCCGCATGCACCTCTACTGGAAACATTGAGCGCGGCGCTGCGACAGGCGCTGTTCTTGGCGGCGCAGCAGGTGCGATTATCGGAAACAATGTCGGTGACGGTGACGCGGAAACGGGCGCCGCGATCGGAGCAGTCGTCGGCGGCGCTTCAGGCGCCTACGCGGGCCGCGAGGCCGACAAACGCAACAACAGCCAGTATCAGACCGGACCCAACGGCGAACGCTTGATCTACGACACGCGCGCGAACCGATACTATTATGTCGACGCCCAGACTGGCAGGACCTATTGGGCCAATCGGGAATTCCGCGGCTAGGCGAGCATCGCCGGTTGCGAGTGACGGAGCCGTTCTTCCTGACAGGGTAGGACGGCTCAGTCGTTTCTCGAGGTCTTCTCAGTAAGGCCCGACTGGCCTTGTCGGGATGCGAGCACAGCCGCGATCCTGTCGAGTGAAACACCTCGCGCGCGCAAGGCGACAAACAGATGGTAAATCAGGTCGGCGGCTTCCGCCGCGACCGCATCATCTGATTGAGCGGCGACCGCGATCGCAGCTTCGACGCCTTCCTCGCCAAGCTTTTTCGCACACCTTTCGGGTCCGCCAGCCAATAACTTTGCAGTCCAGGAGCTGTCGGGATCAGCTTCTGCGCGGACATCGATCGTCGCCGCCAATTCGGTAAGAATGCGTGCAAGATTCGAAGCGTCTCCGAGGTTTTCGAAGTTGAGTTTCATCAGGAAGTCTCCCGCGTCGGAGCGATTGGTTGCAGTGTACGCACATGCGCGCCCGCGCGCGCCAGCGCCCGCCGCGCATCCTCGATCGTGCATTCACCGAAATGAAAAATCGAAGCCGCAAGTACGGCGTCGGCCATGCCGTCAGTGGCCGCCTCGGCCAGGTGGTCAACGTTTCCAGCACCGCCGGACGCAACGATCGGGACAGAGACGACCTCGCGTACCGCACGCAGGAGGGGAATGTCGAAACCTTCCCGGGTGCCGTCTCGATCCATGGATGTGAGAAGTATTTCGCCGGCGCCCAGTTCAACTGCTTGCCGGGCGAAGGCGATCGCGTCCTTGCCCGTCGGCGTTCGACCGCCATGCGTATAAACCTCCCAGCCATCGCCGGATCGCTTGACGTCCAGCGCCAAAACCACCGCCTGGCTCCCGACCTTTCTGGCGCACGATCTGAGAATGTCGGGTTCGTTTACCGCAGCTGTGTTGATCGCCACCTTGTCGGCGCCCGCCGACAGCATGGTGACCATGTCATCGGCGGAACGAACGCCGCCGCCGACGGTCAGCGGCATGAAGCACTGGTCCGCAGTTCGCTCGATCACATCAATCATCGCGCCGCGTCCTTCGACAGATGCTGTGATATCGAGAAAGCACAATTCGTCGGCGCCTTGTTCGTCATATGCCTTCGCCAGCGCGACCGGGTCGCCGGCGTCGCGCAGACCGACGAACTTCACACCCTTTACGGTGCGACCGTTCTTGACATCCAGACAGGGAATGATGCGCGTCTTGAGCATGGTTATGTTGTTGGCAAGCGCTGATACTTGATGAACGGCGTGAGTTGTCCGACCCGATCATAAAGGCGCCGGCCGGTCTCGTTGAAGTGTTGCGTCATCCAGTAGACGCTTTCCCAACCTTCCGCGTCGGCGCGGTCATATACGGCCTCGATCAGCGCGCGGCCGACTCCGGTTCCGCGAACGTCGGGCGCGGCGAACAGATCCTGCAGATAGCAGACATTCCCCAGCTTCCAGCAGTGACGATGCGCCATGAAGTGGACAATGCCAACAAGCTTGTCGCCCTGGTCGGCAACCAGACATTGCGGTTCGTAGTCTCCGGCATCGAAGAACCGACCGAACGTTGAACGATAGACCTCGTCCGGGACCGCGCTCTCGTAGAAATCGAGATAGCCGGTCCAAAGTGTGCGCCATTGGCCTTCGTCCTGGCGCTTAACGGGGCGGATGGACGTCTTCACCGCGCGGCCTCCAGTGCTTGCTCTGGATCTATGTCGCCATCGTACAAGGCCCGGCCTAATATCGCGCCATATACCTTGCGAACCCCAGAACGCGCTTTCAGCAGACGAATATCCTCGACTCCTGACACGCCTCCAGAGGCAATAATCGGAATCTCGACCGCGTCAGCCAGCGAACCGGTAAACTCGACATTGACGCCGGTTTTCATGCCATCGCGGCCGATGTCGGTTGCGATGATCGCCACCACACCGCAATCCTCGAAGCGACGCGCAAGATCGACCGCCGGCATGTCGGTGGTTTCCGCCCAGCCATCAACCGCAACAAGGCCGTCGCGCGCGTCGATACCAACCGCGATCCGATCCGGAAACGCCCGTGCCGCCGCCTTGACGAATGCGGGATCACGCACGGCGGCGGTGCCGAGTATGACGCGGGCCACACCCGCTTCTAGCCAGCCCTCTGCGCCGGCCATGTCACGAATACCGCCGCCTAGCTGAACGGGGCAGGGCGTCGCGGACAGGATCGCCCGGACCGCATCCACATTCTTCGAGCGCCCATCGAACGCGCCGTTCAGATCGACGACGTGCAGGTTGGCGAAACCGAGTCTTGCAAAGTCGGCCGCCTGTTTACCCGGATCGTTGTTGAATGTTGTCGCCTGGTCCATGTCGCCGCGCACCAGCCGGACGCAAGCGCCATCTTTCAGATCGATCGCAGGGTAAAGTTCCATTACGGCTTCCAGGTCAGGAAGTTGGCCAGTAGGCGCAGGCCGACACGCTGACTTTTCTCGGGGTGAAACTGGGTGCCAAAGAGGTTGTCTCGTCCGACAGCGGCGGTGAACGACCCGCCGTAGGAAAACTCTGCAGCAACGTCCGTTGGGTCCTCCGTGTTGAACACGTAGGAGTGAGTGAAGTAGACGTGCGGCGCATCGCCCAGCCCGTCGAGCACCGGGTGATCGCGGGCAATGGCCAGCTCATTCCAGCCCATATGCGGAATGGGGAGCGAGCGGTCTTCCGGCGCAATTCGTTCTACCGCGCCACGGATCCAGCCGAGGCCGTCCGTGTCGAGGTCCTCCCGTCCGATATCAGCCATCAGCTGCATGCCGACACAGACGCCCATGAATGGCGCGCCGCGCTTGCGGACGCCCTCAACCATCGCATCAACTACGCCTGTCCGGGCCCGAAGCTCGGCTGCGCAATCGGCAAAATGACCTACGCCGGGGAGGACGATGCGGTCAGCGCTTCGGATCAGTTCCGGATCGCTGGTCAGACAGATCGAAGTATCAATATCCGCCTGATCCGCCGCAGCCTCAAGAGCGCGTCGAACCGACCGGACATTGCCGGATCCGTAGTCAATTAGTGCGATGCGGCTCATGCGCGCCATCTAGCGGCGCAGGCCGGCTTTGTCACGCTCGGGAGCCGTAGTTCAAAGTGAACCCTTGGTCGAAGCGACGCCGCCCTTCAGCCGTTCATCGAGGACAATTGCAGCGCGTAGCGAACGAGCCAGCGACTTGAAGCAGGCTTCAGCTATGTGGTGCGAGTTTGCGCCATAAAGCAGTTCGACGTGCAGGCACGCGCCAGAATTCATCGCAAACGCCTGGAAGAACTCCTTGAAGAGTTCGGTATCGACGTCCCCAACCTTGTCGCGATCGAACTGGACCTTCCAGATCAGATAGGGGCGATTGCACAGGTCGATGGCGGCGCGGGCGAGCGTTTCGTCCATCGGGATATAGGCGTGCGCAAAGCGGGTGATCCCGCCATAGCCGCCACAGGCCTCTTTGATGGCCTGGCCGAGCACAATTCCAACATCCTCCATCGTGTGGTGCTGGTCGATGTGCAGATCGCCCTCAGCCTCGATCTCGAGATCCAGTCCAGCGTGCTTGGCGAGACTTTCCAGCATGTGGTCAAAGAACCCGATGCCGGTTGCAATCTTGCTCTTGCCGGACCCGTCCAGGTCCACTTTGACGCGGATCTTTGTTTCCTTGGTCTCGCGTTTGACCTCTGTCGCGCGTTTCTTGCCGCTCATATCGGATCTCTTGCGTTAACCATCTGTTTGGCCGGTCTTTCTAGCGTAATGGTGATTCCGTCACGGAATTACAAACAACTAGCCGACCAAGTACGCCAGTGCATCGCCTAAAGCCACAAACTTGACGCCAGAAGAAGCGGTATGCCGGCAATGAGACTGCTGGGAAGAATAGCGGGACTTGGTCTTGCGGGCAGGGTTGTCTCTCTTGCCTGTGTCGCGATCGTGATCGCCACCCTTGTTCAGCTCGTCGCGCTCACCTTCCTGATGCGCAACCAGTCCGACGCACAGCGCGTGACCGCTATCGAAAGCGTGATGGCGACGTTTAGCGAAATCAGCGCTGTAGGAATCGCTCACGGGCATCCTGAAGAGTACGAACTGATCGTCCGCACGTTGGCGGGCGCGTTGCCAAAAGGCGCGGCAGGACTTTATGCGCCTGACGGCTCTGTCCTCGCTTATGCGGGGGAGGGCGGCGAGGCTCCCACTCTGAATTCGATCCGGCCCTCCATAGAAGGACTTGTGCGCGCACAGGGTCGTTACTGGCGGACGCGCGCCCTCACGCACATCGGCGACGGCGAGGTGATCGGCTACGCGGCATATTCCTATGAGCCGCCCAGCGTGTTTGGAATGGTTGGCAGCCTGGGCTGGCGCCTGGCTCTGGTGTTGGTGCTCGCCGTCGCGGTGATCGCGCCATTCACTCTGCCAGTGGCGCGTCGGGTGTTGAGCCCTGTCACCGAGTTGGAGAAGCGAATTCGCGCGCGCGCATCCGATGATCGCTCTGAGCTCGCCAGTGACGAGAATGATGCGATCCTCAAGCCGTTGCTCAGCGCGATTGACGAAGCCCACGCCAAATCAGAAGCGACCGCGGCGCGTGCGATGCGGCTGGCGTATTCGGACCCGGTGACGCGGCTTCCCAACCGACTTCATCTGATGTCCAAACTGGACGCGCATCTGAACACCAACGCACCCGACCCATTGTACTTCGTGATTTGCGATCTCGATGGTTTCAGCAAACTCAATGTTGCGATGGGACCCAGGGTAGCGGACGAGGCCCTCGCAATGGTTGGCCAGCGCCTGCGCGAGTGCGCGGACGAGGTCACCGAAGGAACAATTGTGCTGGGCCGCGTCGGGTCAGACCAGTTCGGCGTACTCCTGATCGGCGCGTCACCTTCGACTTGTACTGCGTTCATGCGCGCTGCGGGTGAGTTGATCGCTGCGCCAATGACGCTTGACGATCATCGTCACAATCTGTCGTGCTCATTCGGCGCAGCGCGTTCGCCCGATGATGCAATTGCTCCCCCCGATCTGATCAAGAAGGCGGAAATCGCGCTGAAAGAGGCCAAGCGCCTGAGCGGCGATCGCGCCGTGTTGTTCGATGACAAACTTCTGGAGAAGGCGCGGCGCCGTTCGCGCATGGAGGCGGAGGTTCGCCGCGGCATCGAAAGAGGCGAGTTCGTCGCTGTCTACCAGCCAAAGATCTACCTTGAATCCGGCGCCTTGGCGGGGGCGGAAGCTTTGGCGCGTTGGCAGCGTCCAGACGGAGCGCTGGTGTCGCCTGGGGTTTTCATTCCGATCGCCGAAGATCTGGGTCTGATCGCTGAGCTCGGCAGGTCCGTGCTTCGCGATGCATGTTTCGCTGCGGCAAAGTGGAATGAACGCGGCGCAAAGACACGAATTGCGGTGAACGTCTCACCTGTCCAGTTTGATGAGCCAGACTTCGTTGAATCGGTTGAACGCATACTCGAAGAATCTGGACTGGATCCCCAGCTACTCGAGCTGGAGATTACCGAATCGTCTGCGGTCAGCGATCCCGACCGGGTATCACGCACGATCTGGCCGCTGCGTGAGCGTGGCGTTCATCTTGCGATTGACGACTTCGGCACGGGGCACTCGAACTTCGCCTCGATCACGCGCCTGCCGTTCGATGTGTTCAAAATCGACCAGCAGTTTATCCGCGGGTTGCAGAACGACCCGACCGCCCCATCGATCGTTGAGATGATCCTCGCTATGGCCGAAACGCTGGGCCAGGAGACTGTCGCAGAGGGCATCGAGACGGCGGAGCAAGCCGAGTTCCTTCTCAACCGCGCCTGCACGATTGGTCAGGGCTACTATTTCTCGCCGCCGCTGCCCGCGGACGAATTCGACACCTTCGTGCGAACCTGGCAGCCCCGCCAAAACCGGCG
Organism: Hyphomonadaceae bacterium; assembly: GCA_041987265.1. Classification (GTDB taxonomy): domain Bacteria; phylum Pseudomonadota; class Alphaproteobacteria; order Caulobacterales; family Hyphomonadaceae; genus IH12. The sequence continues at coordinate 33,784 of JBHIWT010000007.1, read as the reverse complement.
GTTTGTCGCTTGACTACCGTTTCGTATCGATAAACAATAAAAATTGTTGCGTAACGACCGCACAGAGCGTATTCTCGCGGCGGAAATGGAAAGTACGCCTTCATGAACCAGTCTGCCTCATGGCACGCGACAACCATCCTTGCGGTGCGCAAGGCAAACCGTCTGGTGCTGATCGGCGACGGGCAGGTCTCGCTCGGCGACACGGTCATGAAAGGGAATGCCCGGAAGGTTCGCCGACTGGGCGAGAAGAACGACATCCTGGCGGGCTTTGCGGGCGCAACGGCCGACGCCTTCACGCTTTTCGAACGGCTGGAACAAAAGCTCGAACGGTTCCCCGGCAACCTGCAGCGCGCGGCGGTGGAGCTGGCCAAAGACTGGCGGACCGACAAATACCTTCGCAACCTTGAGGCGATGATCATCGTCGGCGATGCGCAAAGCCTGCTGGTGATTACCGGGCGCGGAGACGTTTTGGAGCCCGAACACCCTGTGACGGCAATCGGCTCGGGCGGAAACTACGCGCTGTCAGCGGCGCGCGCAGTTTATGACTACGAAGAAGACGCAGAAGTAATCGCGAGGCAGGCGATGGCGATCGCCGCCGACATCTGCGTCTACACAAACACGCAGACAGTGCTGGAGGTGCTCGATGTTTGACCGACGCGAAATCCGCGCAGCAGCCGAAGAGGGTGTGCTTACTCCCGAACAGGCGCGCGCGTTCGAGAATTTTCTGCAGCAGCGCTCAGATCCTGACCGTGGACTGGACTCTGAAAACCTCCGGTTCCTGACCAACTTCAATGACATCTTCCTCGCAATAGGCATGGCGATCCTGGTGTTCGGAGTTGGCGCAACAATGGTCGTAACGTTCGGATCCAGCATCGACTCGAAATGGGCCGCGCTGCTCATTCCGATCCCTGTGCTCGCGGTTGCGTGGGGTCTGGCTGAGTATTTCGCCGGTCGGCGCAGGTTGTTGCTACCGTCAATGGTGCTGGTGACGTCGATCTGCCTCGCCGCCTTCGCGATCGGGATGATCCTGTTCATCCCAGATGGTGATCTGAATGGGTTTGATGAGGCCGGAGACGCCGCTGCAGGCTTTGCGTATGCTGGTTTCGGCGCGGCCGCGATTGCGGCGTTCGGTTCGCACGTTCGCTTCCAGCTGCCGTTCGCTCTGGCGCCCGCAGCGATCTCCGTGGCGGGCGTCGTCTATACGTTGATTGCGCAGATGGGGCAGGGCGACCAGATCGTGGGCGGCGGCGCAGCGCTGCTCGTTGGACTGGTTACACTGGCCGCAGCGGTCATGCTGGACATGAGAGACCCCCTTCGCGCCAGCCTCGATTCCGACAAAGCGTTCTGGCTGCATCTTGCGGCTGCACCCCAGATCATTTTCGGGATTCGCGGACTTCTCCTGGGGTCGGGGTTTGCACCCGCCGGATCTGCCGATTCGATTGCGATGCTGCTGGTTCTGCTGGCGTTTGCTGTGCTGTCATTGGCGCTCAATCGCCGGGCACTGATCGTTTCGGGCCTGCTGACTTTCGCCACCGCGGTGGTGTCGTTGCTCAATTCGGTCAGCGGCGGCGACAGCGGCCAGACGCTGATGATGTCGGCGTTGCTGATCGGCGGGTCAATTGTTCTCCTCGGCGGCGGATGGCGCACCGCGCGTCGGGCGTTGCTGAAAGCGGTGCCGTCAACCGGAATGCTCGGACGCATCTTCCCGCCGGAGCCTGCCTGATGTAGCGGATTGTCTCCCAGCAGTCGCGGCCCCATGTGGGAGAGGCATGACCGAGTTTACACCCCGAGAAATCGTATCCGAACTTGACCGTTTCATCGTTGGCCAGCCCGACGCAAAAAGGGCCGTCGCGCTCGCATTGCGCAATCGCTGGCGGCGCAAGCAGTTGCCGGAAGCGTTGCGCGAAGAAGTGACGCCGAAGAACATCCTGATGATCGGGCCGACCGGGGTCGGCAAGACGGAGATATCCCGTCGCCTCGCCAAGCTCGCGAAAGCGCCATTCCTGAAGGTCGAGGCGACCAAGTTCACGGAAGTCGGCTATGTCGGGCGCGATGTGGAACAGATCGTTCGCGATCTCGTCGAAGTGGCGATTTCGATCGTGAAGGAGCGGCGGCGAGCGGAGATTTTGCCGAAGGCGGAAGCGGCGGCGGAAGAGCGGGTCCTGAACGCGCTGGTGGGCGAAACGGCCCAGTCATCGACCAGAGAGAGCTTTCGGACCAAGCTGCGCAACGGCGATCTCGACGATAAGGACATCGATATCGACGTGGCGGACAGCGCATCGCCGTTTTCCGGTATGGAGATTCCGGGCCAGCCCGGCGCCAGCATGGGCATGATCAACCTCGGCGACATTCTTTCGAAGGGATTTGGCGGCCGGACGAAGCGCATCCGCACCAAGGTTCGCGACGCTTACGGCCCGCTTGTCACCGAGGAATCGGATGCTCTGCTGGACGATGACGCGGTCACCCGCGAAGCCATGAAACTGACTGAGGAGGACGGCATCGTCTTCCTTGACGAGATCGACAAGATCGCTACGCGCCAGGAAAGGGGAGGCGGCGATGTCTCTCGTGAGGGCGTGCAGCGCGACCTTCTTCCATTGATTGAGGGGACAACAGTTGCGACCAAGTACGGCCCCTTGAAAACCGACCATATCCTGTTCATCGCTTCGGGCGCATTCCACGTCTCCAAACCCTCCGACCTCTTGCCGGAACTGCAGGGACGATTGCCGATCCGCGTGGAATTGTCCGCGCTGTCGCGGGAAGATTTCCGACGCATACTGACCGAACCGGAAGCAAACCTCGTGCGCCAGTATACCGAGCTGATGAAGACCGAAGGCGTGGAACTGGTATTCGAAGAGGACGCGATTGACGTCGTTGCGGATCTTGCTGTCCAGGTTAACGACGAGGTCGAGAACATCGGCGCGCGCCGACTGCATACCGTAATGGAACGCGTACTCGATGAGATCAGCTTTGCGGCTTCCGATCGCTCCGGACAGACTTATATGGTTACCGGCGACTACGTTCGCGAGACCGTCGGCGCGCTCGTCGGCAACGGCGATCTGTCAAAATACATTCTGTAATAGAACGCTGATGATAAGCTAGACTTCGTCCAAGCCTGCCTGGCGGCGGACAGGCATATAGGCCTTGCCCCAATCGCGAAGTGCAGCCAGCGCCGGTCCGAAATCCTTGCCCTTTTGGGTGAGCGTGTAGTCATATCGGGGCGGACGGGTCGAGTACGCATTCTTTTCTAGAACGCCTGTCTCTACCAGGCGCTTCAACCGATCCGCCAGAATGTGGCGCGTCACGCCGAGGCTCTTCTGGAAATCTTCGAATCGCGAGACGCCAAGGAAGCAGTCCCGCAGTATAAGCAACGTCCAACGGTCGCCGATCACTGACATCGCGCGCGCGACAGGGCACCAGTTCGTTTCGAGTTCGTCCCATTTCATACATCGACTATGGACTGGTTTGCTTCGCCATCCAAGGCATGGTAAGTATCAAAAAAGAACTTAAGGGGCAGCGTCATGGCGGATGGCAAGTCGGCTCTGATTGTAGGCGCAGGAGACGCGACCGGCGGCGCAATTGCACGCCGGTTCGCAGGTGAAGGTTTCAAGGTCGCGTGCACGCGGCGCGAGGAAAAGAGTCTGGCGCCACTTATTGACCGCATCCGTGAAGAGGGCGGCGAAGCGTATGGTTTCGGATCGGATGCGCGCGACGAGGACCAGGGCGCGGAGCTGTTTCAACGTATCGAGAGCGAAATTGCTCCGCTGGAGGTGCTGGTCTTCAACATCGGCGCAAACGTCCGGTTTCCGATCACCGAGCTGACGGCGCGCGTCTACCGCAAGGTATGGGAGATGGCGGCGTTCGCAGGTTTTCTCGCGGGCCGGGAGGCGGCGCGAGTGATGGCGCCAAGAGGGCGGGGCACCATCATCTTTACTGGCGCCACCGCATCCATTCGCGGCGGCGACGGTTTCGCGGCTTTTGCCGGAGCCAAATTCGCTCTGCGCGCGCTCGCCCAGTCGATGGCGCGGGAACTGGGTCCGAAAGGCATCCATGTGGCGCATACTATCATCGATGGCGCGATCGACACCCAATGGATCGCCGAGAACTTCCCGGATCGCTATGCCCTGAAAGAGCAAGACGGGATTCTGAATCCCGACCACATAGCCGAAGCATATCTGATGCTGCATCAGCAACCGCGCGACGCGTGGACCCATGAACTGGATCTGCGTCCGTGGATGGAGAAATTCTAGGCTCGGCCGACGAACTCAAACGCAAACCACAAACCGACATCACGCAGGAAAACGCATGTCACGGAAACTGGAATTCTTCTTCGATGTCGTCAGCCCAACTGCCTATCTCGCGTGGACCCAGCTTCCCAGAGTGATCGAACGAACGGGCGCAGAACTCGTGTATCGCCCGTTCTTCCTCGGAGGCGTAATGGCCGCGACTGGCAACAGACCGCCAGCGACCGTCGAGGCAAAGGGCAGGTGGATGAACGCCGACCTCACGCGCTACGCCAAACGCTACGGGGCGACGTTCGTGCGCAACCCCACATTCCCGATGAACACACTCGCCATCATGCGCGCCGCGATCACGTGGAAGGACCGACCCGACTTTGAGTCGTTCCTTTCGACGACCTTCAAGGCGATCTGGGCCGATCAGAAAGCCGTTGCCGATGAGGCGGTGCTGACCCAGGTACTTGCCGACGCCGGCTTCAATACAGACGAGTTCTGGGCGGCGGCTAAAGACCCCGCCAACAAGGAAGCGCTCAAAGCCAATACCGATGAAGCCGTCGCCCGCGGAGTCTTCGGCGCACCGACATTCTTCGTCGGGGACGAGATGCATTTCGGCCAGGATCGGCTTGAATTCGTGGAAGAAGCGCTGAAAGCCTAGACCTTCAGACCGAGCTGCAGGGCCATCTCGCGAAGTGATGTGGCTGGTCGCGGCCCAAGGTGCGAAATCACCTCCATCGCGCACATGTGGCCCAACGCGCCCGCCTCTGCCGGCGTCAGACCGTTGGTAAGCCCGTAGAGAACCCCAGCGGCGTACTGGTCGCCAGCGCCTGTAGCGTCGACCACGCGTTCCACGGGCATCGCGTTCAGCCGCCATGTGTCCGAACCAGAGGTAATCACAGACCCTTTTTCCGAGCGGGTGACGGCCGCCATCTGGCTATCATCGCGAATGCGCGAGAGCGCGTCATCGAAATCATCGGTCTCATAGAGTGACAACAATTCGCTCTCGTTCGCGAATACCAGGTCGACATGCGTTCTGATCAGATGACGGAAACTGGCGCGGTGGCGATCAACGCAGAACCCGTCCGACAGCGTAATGGCGATCTTGCGATTTGAAGCCTGCGCTGCTTCGCAAGCATGCACGAACGCGCGTTGTGCGGCCGGCTTGTCGAACAGATAACCTTCAAGATAGAGCCATTCCCCGGCCGAGACAGCATTGGCGTCGACATCCAGCGGCCCAAATTCAGTTGAGGCGCCCAGGAACGTGTTCATCGACCGCTCTCCGTCGGGCGTCACCGCGATCATCGATCGCGCGGTAGCGGGTCCGTCCTTCAGCGGCGTACCGAAGAATTCCGCACCGGTCTTCCTCATCTCCGATACGTAGGTCTCGCCCTCAGCGTCATCAGCGACCTTACCAAGAAACGCGGCCGTTCCACCAAGGCTGCAGATGCCTGCAATCGTGTTCCCGGCGGAACCGCCCGACGTTTCGATTCGATCAGCGGGCAGGGCGTCGTAGAGCAGGGCGCTGCGCTCGGCATCGACGAGGCTCATCGCGCCGCGTTCAATCTCATACCTCGTCAGGAAGTCGTCATCGACAGTCGCGATGACATCCAGAATTGCGTTTCCGACAGCAACAACGTTGTAGGCCTGCGACATCAATCGGTCCTGTTCGAAGTTTGAGAACGTGGGGAAGCGTCGCGGTTAAATACCGTTTGGCCCTGTCGCGCAAGGTTTGCGGCGCCGCGGGCAGGCCGAACTGGTCAGTAGGGTTATTTGCCAGTGAAATTCGGCGCGCGCTTCTCTACAAAGTGCGCGACGCCCTCCTTGAAGTCCTCCGATTCGAAGCTTGCGGGCATGTCGCCGTTCGCCGCTTCGATCGCATCACCGAGCGTCTGGAATTGCGCCGCCCACAATTCCCTCTTCATTTCACGAAGGGATCTGGGAGACACTTCCTGCGCCAGCATGTGCGCGTAGGCCATCACGTCGGCTTCAAACGTCTCAACCGGAAAGACACGGCTGACCAGGCCGAGGGCGTGCGCCTCTTCGCCGTTGAATGTACGGGCCGAGTAGAGAAGGTCAGCGGCGTGCGCGAATCCGATCAGGCGCGGCAAGAGCCACGAGGCGCCATGCTCGGCGACGAGGCCGCGGCGCGAGAAAGCAGTCGTGAACTTGGCTGACGCGGATGCGAAACGAATGTCGGCAAAAAGCGACAAGACAAGGCCGAGGCCCGCGCAGGCGCCGTTAATGGCGGCGATGATCGGTTTTGGAACGGACGGGAACCAGGAATACTGCTTGCGAAAGTTCTCGTTCGCCGAAGGGTCGAAGGGAATTATCGGCGCGGGCTCTCCCGACGCCTTCCCGGCCTCGGACTGGATCGATTGCAGTAAGCTCATGTCCGCGCCTGCGCAGAAACCGCGTCCCGCGCCAGTGAGAACGATGACGCGAACGGCGTCGTCGTCGGACGCTGCACGCATAGCTGCGCGAACGTCCCGGTCCATCTCCGCCCGCCAGGCGTTCAACTTGTCTGGTCGGTTGAGCGTGACAACAGCTACGCCGTTATCGATCTCATAGATGATGTCCTCGAAGTCCATTCCAGCGCTCCTGATTTCGCGGTTTTGCCGCGAGACTATCCGGTTCTGCCAGCCAGACGAGACTTCCTCTAAGGCAACAGATATCGCATTCGTGAACTGGCCATCCGGGTGGGATGCGTTGCAGGGTAGGAGCTTGGCCCGACGCCCATCGCGTCGGCACAGGAGGGAAACGAATGAAGAAGTTTGTGTTGGCGCTGGGTGCTGTAGGCGCTTTGGGACTGGCCGCGCCAGCGTTTGCAGAGCCTGAATACGTCACCATCGAGATGGAAACAGACGTTGCGAAGTCGGCGCAGGAAACCTGGTCGAAGGTCGGCGGCTATTGCGACATCTCCGAATGGTTCAAGATCCCGTGCGAAATGACCTCTGGCGACGGCGGAATCGGCACTGTTCGCTCACTGCTCGGGGGGCGCATCCTCGAGATACTGGTCGCCAAGACGGATCTCTCATACGGCTACGCCCAGCCCGTAACGGAAGGAACGCCATACAATCTTTACCACGGATTCCTGGAGGCGGTGCCGGTGTCCGATACGTCATCAAAGCTCAAGTACACCTTGATGTACGACGTCTCTATGCTCGCTGACCAAGCGGCCAAGGATGCCGACATGGCGCGCCGCCGCGCGCAGTTCGAAGGCGCGCTCGCGACCATGAAGGGCATCGCAGAAGGCGATTGAGCAACGATGCAAACCGACTTGCAGCGGCCCGCCGAAAGGCGGGCCGTTGTCATTCAGTCTTGTCTTTGAACCTGCACAGGTCGCGGATCGAGCACTCGCTGCAGCGAGGCTTGCGCGCCAGGCAGGTATACCGCCCGTGTAGGATCAACCAGTGGTGCGCGCCATGCACGTATTCTTCCGGCGTCACCTTCATCAGTAGAGCTTCAACCTTATCCGGCGTGGGCCCCGGCGCCAGGCCGGTGCGGTTCGCTACCCGGAACACATGGGTATCGACGGCGATGGTCGGCTCGCCCCAGGCTTCATGCAGGACGACATTTGCGGTCTTCCGGCCAACGCCGGGCAGGGCTTCCAGATCCTCACGTGCACGCGGCGTTTCCCCGCCGTGCCGGTCGATGATCTGTTTCGACAGCGCAATCACGTTCTTCGCCTTGTTGCGCCACAGGCCGATTGTACGGATGTGTTCGGCAACGCCCGCTTCGCCCAGCGCGACCATTTTTTCTGGCGTGTCGGCGATCGCGAATAGCTTGTCGGTAGCCTTGTTGACCCCAATATCCGTCGCCTGCGCTGACAGCGCCACGGCGACGACAAGCGTATAAGGGTCCTTGAAATTGAGTTCGGTTTTGGGGTCCGGCCGATCGATGGAGAGGCGCCGGTATAGCTCCTCCGCCTGCGCGCGCGGCATCCCGCGGGGCCCGCGCTTCTTCCCGGAGCGCCCGGTTTTTGCTGCAGATTTCACTATCTTGGCCATGGCGCAGGACCATATGGGCGGCATGACGAGGCGGCAATATCGAGGGGGAGACCGGGTGGAGAGCACGGCGCGTCCAAGCGCGCGCGGCAATGCCTGCTTGCGGCGTGCGTTAGCCTCCTCCATGTTTGCTTGATGTCCATCCGCGCGATCTATCTCGACGCCGTCCTGGAGCCGCCGCGTTCCCTGAGCCCGAAAGGACTTTCGCGGGTCATGCTCGTTTTGGGCGTCTTCGCCAGCGTGTTCTCGATCGGGTTTGTGATGGCGGGCGCGTTTCCGATTGTCGGCTTCATGGGCGCTGAAGTTCTTCTGCTCTGGTACCTTCTGGATAGGGCCACAAGACGTTCCGGGCCGCGCACCCATGTGCGGATCACTGCTGACAACGTGGAGGTCTGCCGGATCAGCGTTGACGGCCGGGAAGTCGGTCGTGACAGCCTGCCAGCCTATTTCGCGCGGGTTGTACACGATGTGCGCGCGCGTGGCGGACACGCCCTGCGGATCGTTGCCGGCAAGCGGTCCTTTGCGATTGGCGAGCATCTGTCTGACGACGAAAAATCATCCTTAGCGCGCAGGATCGAACGCGCGCTGTCTGACGCCCGGCGCGAACGTTATCCTACGGAACAAAATCCATGACCATCGAATACCTTCACACCATGGTGCGTGTCAGCGATCTTGATGCGACGCTCAGGTTCTTCTGCGATGGCCTGGGCCTCAAGGAAGTCCGTCGCGTGGACAACGAGAAGGGGCGCTTCACATTGGTGTTTCTCGCATCCGCCGCCGACATGCAGCGCGGCGGGTTCGACGGAACCGAACGGCCGCTGCCGGCCGGGCTGCCCATGGTCGAACTCACGCACAACTGGGATCCTGAAGACTACGGCGGCGGACGGAATTTCGGTCATCTCGCCTATCGGGTTGACGACATCTACGAGACAGTTGAACGCCTCGCGGAAATGGGCGTGACCATCAATCGCCCACCGCGCGATGGTCATATGGCGTTCGTGCGCTCCCCCGATGGCATCTCCGTCGAATTGCTGCAGGCCGGAGAGCCACAGGCGCCGAAGGAGCCCTGGGCGAGCGCAGAGAACATCGGGTCCTGGTAGGCGGGGCTAACGGCCAGCCTTTTTCTGTTTCTGAACACGTTTCACGCGTTTGGCGCGCGTCTTGACGGCCTTTGCGCGCGCGCGTGTCCGCGGCTTGGCAGGTTTGGGACGCGGCGGCGCTGGAGGAGGGGAGGTCGGCGGCTCATCAGGCGGCGCCACGAAGCCGCCCATGACGCGCTCCAGCTCTTCGGCGATCGCAAGCACGCTTTGGTCGGCGCCTTCCGGTCCGATGATCTGTACGCCAGCGGGCAATCGCCCGGGCGGTTGCGGCACGGGAATCACAACAGCGGGCAAGTGGCAGACGGTCGCCAGCGCGATCCAGGAATGGAAGGCGTGGTAAGGTGTGTTCTCCCCCTCGACGAGCATCGTACGGGTAACGCTGTTGCCGCGTTCGACGTGCTCGAACGCTGCCGACGGAGCGATCGGACAGATGATGGCGTCCCAATTATCGAAGAAATGTGCGACATTGCGTTTCAGACGCTGGCGGACTTCATCCGCATGAAGCCAGTCGTGATGCGTCGCCGCCGAATACGCGACCCATTTACTGTGCGAATATGGCTCGCGTTTGGCCAGCAGGCGCGTGAGCGGTCGGCCCATTTCCATCGCCTTGACCAGCGGGCGCGGCATGTCGGTCGCCAGGATCGGCAACAACAGGCGCAGGTAGAGGTCTAGCAGGGCGGGACCGTCGATCGGCGGTCGCGCGCGGGCGACCCGTGCGCCGGCTTCTCCAGCCGCTTCGGCTGCTTCCTCGACCGCGTCCCGGCAACGCCGGTCGAGCGGGAATGTTTTTTCTTCCGCCCAGACGCCAATGCGCCGTGATTTGAGACTTGCGCTGCGCCCTGAACGTTCGGGTTCGCCGGATATGATCGAGTAGAGCAGGGCGAGGTCGCTCGCGGATCGCGCCATCGGTCCGGCGACATTGAGGTCGCGCACAGACAGGGACCCCGGCGCTGGCGGCACATGACCCAGAATCGGAACCCGCCCGAATGTCGGCTTCAGCGCCGCGACGCCGCAAAAGTGCGCAGGCAGGCGCAGCGATCCGCCGATGTCGGAACCGATTTCCAGCGGCGTAATCCCGGTTGCAAGCGCGGCGGCCGCGCCCCCCGACGACCCGCCCGGCGTGCGGCCCAGATCCCACGGATTGTTGGTGCGCCCATGGATCTCGTTGAAGGTCTGGTTGTCTCCGGCGAGGTAGGGTGTGTTGGTCTTGCCCCAGATCACCGCGCCAGCCGCGCGCAGCCGCGCAATCGCCTCAGCATCCGGTGTTCGCGCCGGCCGGTCGGTGTATTCCGGCGCGCCGGCCGCCGCCGGCATGCCATCGACGTCAAAAGTATCCTTGATGGTCATCGGCAGGCCGTGAAGCGGACCAGCCCGTTCACCGGACCTGGCCATGCGGTCCAACTCGCGGGCTCTCTCGCGAGCGGCTGGCAGATCGGTCCGGATCACGGCGTTGACCGCCGCATTGCACGTCTCCATGCGCTGGACATGCAGCTCGAGCAACTCGCTGGCGTCGTATGCGCCGTCGCGAAGGCCGGAGAGCATGTCCCGGGCGGATCGCAGATGTTCCGGTGTCGCCGTCATGGTTTGAGTCTATGCCTGCTGAAACCGACACAGACCAAGGCGAAATTCGGAAAAATTGAGAAAAATCAGAGCGAGAGAACGTCGCGCATCGAGTAGAGGCCCGGCGGTTTCTGGACCGCCCACTTCGCCGCCTCAAGCGCGCCGCGTGCGAAGATCGAACGATCCAGTGCGCGATGCTGGACAGAGAGCACCTCTGCTTCTGACGCGAAGGCGGCGGTGTGATCGCCGATGACGCCGCCCGCACGCGAGACAGAAAAACCAATCCCGCCTTGCGGTCGCGGCTCGCCAACGCCGTCGAATGGCGCAAGCCGGACGTCATCGAGGGAGCGTCCACGCCCCTCAGCGGCGGCCTCACCAATCATCAGGGCGGTACCAGACGGAGCGTCGACCTTGTTGTGGTGATGGGTCTCGTGGATCTCGATGTCCCACTCCGGCCCCAGCCGCTGCGCCGCCTGCTGGACCAGCGCAACCATCAGGTTGACCCCCAGCGAGAAATTGCCTGCCTTCACAATGGCGATGCGCCGGGCGTGCTCTGCGATCGCCTTGTCCTCTTCCGGCGTCAGCCCGGTCGTCCCGACAATGGCGGCGCGCACCGGCGTCGCCACGAGCGCGTCCAGCGCCGCCAAGGTGACAACAGGTGAAGTGAAATCGACCCACACATCCGCACCGGACGCCGCGCTTGTCGCGTCCGCAGACAATTCGAGCCCGAGTTCGCCGGAGAGCGCCAGGCCATCTGGCGTCTCGGTGCCACCGACCACAGCAAAGTCATCGCCATGTCTGGTGGCAGCCAACAGCGCGCGTCCCATGCGCCCGGCGGCGCCAGCGATGGCACGCTTGATCGTCATGCGCGCCTTATAGCGTCAAAACCGGCAATGAGGGGAGGGGCCGAAGTATCGGCGGCGTCACGCAACGGCGCTGTCGCCGTCATCGCCGTCCTTTTCGAAGAACGTCTTGACCCGCTTGATGAAGCTGCGGCTTTCAGGGTGGCTGCTGTCGCAGCAGCCTTCGGAGAACTGGCGCAGCACTTCCTTTTGCTGCGCGGTGAGGTTGCGGGGCGTTTCAACGAACAGCTCGACAAACAGATCGCCCGTACCGCCAGCACGCAGGCTGGGCATGCCCTTGCCACGCAGACGCATGCGTTTACCCGTCTGGGCGCCTTCTGGGATCGTTACGCGCATGCGACCGCCATCGATTGTCGGCAGGTCGATTTCACCACCTAGCGCCGCCTTGCACATCGGGACGGCTGCACGTGCATACAGGTGCGGGCCGTCGCGCTCGAAAATGTCGTGCGGCTCGATCGAGACAAAAATGTAGAGATCGCCGGGCGGTCCATTGCGGGCGCCAGGCTCGCCTTCGCCGGTCAGCCGGATGCGCTGGCCGTCTTCTATGCCGGCGGGGATCTTGATGGAGAGCGTGCGTTCCTTGCGTACGGTACCGCGACCTGAACAGGTCGAACAAGGCGTCTTTATGAAATGACCCTTGCCCTGGCACCGGGCACAGGTGCGCTCCATCGTGAAGAAGCCCTGCTGCGTGCGGACACGGCCGTGACCTTCACAGGTCTCGCAGGTTTCCGGCGTCGTGCCTTCGGCAGCGCCTGAGCCGTTGCAGGTATCGCACTTCTGGTTTGCGGGGATCGTGATTTCCGCCTGCTTGCCGGCGTGCGCATCCTCTAGGGAGATCTCGTAGTCGTAGCGAAGATCAGCGCCGCGCGCCGGTCCGCTACGCGGACGCCGCCCGCCGGCGCCGAAGAATTCGGAGAAAACATCTCCGAAGACATCGCGGAACACATCCTCGGGGCGATGCGCGCCATGTCCACCGCCCATGCCGTTGAGGCCGGCGCGACCAAACTGGTCGTAGAGGTTTCGCTTTTCCGGATCCGATAGGGTTTCGTAAGCTTCGCTGGCTTCCTTGAACTTGCCGGCTGCTTCCTCACACCCGTCATTGCGGTCCGGGTGGTACTTCATCGCAAGTTTACGGAACGCGGACTTGAGAGCTTTCCCGTCCGCGTCACGGGCGACACCCAGGATGTCGTAATAGCTGCGTTCGCTCATGGTTTCGGCCAAACGTCTTCCACGACGAGCCCCTGATTTGGTCCTTTGGAAAGGAACCTAAATCCGGAGCGTTCATCAACTCCTAAGAGACATGGGTTGCCGCGGGCCCAGTTGAAGTCCCCAGAACGCATAGAACACACCGGATTTACTCGTGTTTACAGAGGTTTTGGATCAGGCGCTCTTCTTGTCGTCTTTCACTTCCTCGAAGTCGGCGTCGACAACGTCATCACCGTCTTCATCACCTGAAGCTTCAGCCGAATCAGCTGGCGCGTCCGCTTGTGCGGCTTCCTGCTGGGAATAGATCGCTTCGCCAAGCTTCATGGCGGCGGCTGCCAACGCGTCCGACTTGGCCTTGATCTCGGTGACGTTGTCCTTGTCGATCACAGCCTTCAGATCGGAGATCGCAGTTTCGATCTCCTTCTTGACGTCGTCGCCCACAGCTTCGCCATGCTCTTTGAGCTGTTGGTCGGTGGCGTGCACCAGCGCGTCGGCCTGGTTCTTGACCTCGACTTCCTCGCGGCGCTGCTTGTCGGAGGCAGCGTTGGCTTCCGCATCCTTCACCATCTGGTTGATCTCGTCGTCGGTAAGCCCGCCAGACGCCTGGATGGTGATCTTCTGTTCCTTGTTGGTCGCCTTGTCCTTGGCCGACACATTGACGATTCCGTTGGCGTCGATGTCGAAAGTGACCTCGATCTGCGGCAGGCCGCGCGGGGCAGGGGGGATGCCTTCAAGGTTGAAGTTGCCGAGCAGCTTGTTGTCAGACGCCATCTCGCGCTCGCCCTGCAGAACACGGATCGTCACCGCGCCCTGATTATCTTCGGCGGTCGAGAAGGTCTGCGACTTCTTCGTCGGGATCGTCGTGTTGCGATCAATCAGCCGGGTGAACACGCCGCCCAGGGTTTCGATCCCCAGCGACAGCGGGGTCACGTCGAGCAGGACCACATCCTTGACGTCGCCTTGCAGCACGCCGGCTTGGATGGCCGCGCCAACGGCAACGACTTCATCGGGGTTCACGCCCTTGTGGGGGTCTTTGCCGAACAGGCCCTTCACGGCTTCCTGCACTTTCGGCATGCGCGTCATGCCGCCGACAAGGATGACTTCGTCGATTTCCGAAACCGTCTTCCCAGCGTCCAGCAGAGCCTTGCGGCACGGTTCGATCGTCCGTTTGACAAGATCTTCGACCAGCGATTCGAACTTGGCGCGTGAGAGCTTCAGGTTGAGGTGTTTCGGTCCAGAAGCGTCCGCCGTGATGAACGGGAGGTTGATCTCGTATTGCGTCGTGGTGGACAGCTCTTTCTTCGCCTTCTCCGCCTCTTCCTTGAGGCGCTGCAGCGCCAGCTTGTCAGCCTTAAGGTCGATGCCCTGTTCCTTCTTGAACTCAGCAGCGAGGTAATCGACCAGTTTCAGGTCAAAATCTTCACCGCCAAGGAAGGTGTCGCCGTTGGTGGACAGCACTTCGAACACGCCTTCGCCAAGCTCGAGGATCGACACGTCGAACGTACCGCCGCCGAGGTCGTAGACTGCGATGACTTTGCCTTCGTTCTTTTCCAGCCCATAGGCGAGGGCGGCGGCGGTTGGCTCGTTGATGATCCGTTTGACATCTAGGCCAGCGATCTTGCCGGCGTCTTTCGTCGCCTGCCGCTGCGCGTCGTTGAAGTAGGCAGGAACGGTGATGACCGCTTCGGTCACGGTTTCACCGAGGAAGTCTTCGGCGGTTTCCTTCATCTTCTGCAGGATGAAGGCGGAAATTTCCTGCGGAGAGTAATCCTTGTCGCGACCTTTGACCCAGGCGTCGCCATTCGGGCCTTTGACGATCTCGAACGGCGAGATCTCCTTGTCCTTCTGGACGGTCGGGTCGTCGAACGTGCGGCCGATCAGACGTTTGATCGCGTAGAAAGTATGCTCGGGGTTTGTGACGGCTTGCCGCTTCGCGGGCATGCCGATCAGACGCTCAGCGCCCTCCGTGAATGCGACGACAGAAGGGGTCGTTCGCGCCCCCTCGGAGTTTTCGATCACCCGCGCATTCGCACCGTCCATAACTGCGACACAGGAATTGGTCGTTCCCAAATCGATGCCAATGATCTTTGCCATAGATAATCAAGGTCCTCTCTTGGCGGCCGTCATCGCCTGAACAGTCGGCCCGTTATCGGCGCCGGGTCCTGACGGCCCCTGCGGGATCATCCCGCATTTCTCTGGGCCACATATGGGAGCCGCGACGCCGTGCTCAATAGTTCGGGTCAATCTTGTGTGAAGCGCGTTTCGCCGCATCCGAGCCGCGCTTCAAGGTCTTTTTTGACCCAATGACGGCGGCTTGCAAGGTCTCATGTTGGCTGCAACGGGTGTTCGCGTCACAAAAGCGGCGGCGCGAACGAACCAGCGAGGCGAAGATGCGCGCTACAGGACCCGTAACTGGATCATGACATGCTGGAAGGGTTTCGTTTTGTTCCCGGCCATCTGGACGCGGCCGCCCAGCGAGAGCTGATGGACGCCGTCATCGACGGCCTCACGTCTGCGCCCGTTTACCAGCCGACAATGCCGCGTTCCGGCAAGCCTCTCTCAGTGCAGATGTCCAATTTCGGAACCCTCGGCTGGGTGTCTGACATCGATGGCTACCGCTACGATCCCGTCCATCCGGTGACCGGCCGTCCGTGGCCGGACATTCCTCAATCACTGCTTGAACTGTGGGATGAATTGTCGGGCTATCCAGAACGGCCCGAAGCCTGCCTTGTGAACTTGTATACACATTCCTCACGCCTCGGCCTGCACATCGACGCGGACGAGGAGGCGGTCGATGCGCCCGTCGTTTCAGTATCGCTTGGAGATCGCGCCTTGTTTCGGCTTGGCGGCCTTGATCGACGCGATCCGACGAGTTCATTTCGACTCGCGTCCGGGGATGTTGTCGTGCTCGGGGGAAAGTCGCGCCGCGCTTACCACGGCGTTGATCGCATCTACCCTGGCTCATCTCGGCTTGTGCCCGGCGGCGGTCGCATCAATCTGACGATGCGGCGGGTACACCCCCGGCGGACGCCTGACCTCAGGCGGGGTAAGGACGTGGGCGCCGCGGCGCGCTCCAGTGAAGATTGAGGACAGGCGTATTGTCGGCCTCTTCAAGCTGGTCGACGACATGGCGCAGCGGGTGCTTTCCAATGCGTCGCCGCAACTCTTCGGCTGGCGTCTGCTGGGTCATCCGGTAAACGCCGTCCTGGGGGTCGCGCTCGTCGATAATCAGGACTTCCGCATCGCCGCGAAAGAAAGCGCCCTTCGCCTGACCGTCCTCGTCGATATGAAGCACGACCACGGATCTAGTCGTCGATTTCTTGAACGGCCACATGACTCAGCCCTCGCATCTGATTGATGTCTAAAAAGGGCCAGCCCCGGCCCGACCTAATACTCAGAACGTTCGGTCTTGCGCGTGGTTCCAGTAGAGTTAGGTGATTCTTTTCAGAATGGCGCACTCCAACCCGAGCAGGTTAATCACGTCTTAATCGCGTTTGGCGTAAAGCAGCGCATGACTTCGAGCTTGTCGATCGCGCTCAGCCTGATGCCGACGCCCCAGCAGGGTTCGTTCGACTATTCCGTCCTGTACTCGGGATCGGGATCTTCCGGCGGGCAGGTCTTCAACGCAGGCAATGTTCACGTCGCGCTCTCACAGGCTGAGGCCAACGAGGCGAAACAACTCGAACAGGCGCGGAAGGAACCTGCGGTTCAGCGTGAGCTGGAACGCTATGCAAAGGTCGTCAACGAGGCGGAGACGCTGGATGATATTCTCGACGATCCGATCGCGCGCCGCGTCCTGATGAAGGCATTTGGCCTTGGCGATCAGATCGACGCGGTTGGTCTCGCCAAAAAGGCTCTGGCTTCTGATCCGGCCGACCCGGATTCGCTCGCCAACAAACTGTCAGGCATAAACGGGTCGTGGCTCGAATTCGCGAAGACCTACAATGTCCATGAGTTTGGGATCGAACGGCTGAAGTCGACGCTCGATAGTCTCGACGGCAGATGGTCTCTGACAGTTGAACGCGACGGCGAACTTGCGCCCGCCATCCTCGAGATCAATCAGACAGAGCAGGGCTGGGAAGCGATCGTAGACGGGTCGCCGTCCCCCTTTACCGTCGAAGGCGACAATGTGTTCATCAACGTCTTGTGGGAGGACGCCGGAGGCAACCTCCGCACGACGATACTTGAAGGGGCGCTGAAAGACGGACGGCTGTCCGGCGTCCAGTTCGAAAGCGCGCAGCAATCCGGAACGTGGAGCGCCATTCCGTACTACTCGAACGCGATCTCGAAGGTTCAGGACTTCTATGTCGGGGAAGTGCGGCTCGATAATCTGGATGCGCAACTGCCCGGTCTCGGCTCGGCGATCCTGTTCAAACGCACGGCAGCAAGCCTCGACACGACGACGAAAATCCTGGGCAGCGCGCTTGGCCGCGAAGTGGTCACTACCGCACTGGGCCTGCCCAAGGAACTCGCGCTCCAGTCACTCGTCGCGCAGGAGAAGGCGATCAATCAGCGATTGGATGTGTCCAAGCTGCAGAACCCGGACTTCGTAGACAGACTGGCCCAGCGCTATCTGCTGCAGCTGAATGGCGGGCTGTCAGGCGTGACTGCCTAGTGCAGTTCACGCATCCAGAACTGCATCGGTTTCTGGGTCACTTCGCTGCTGCCGAGATCCTTCCATCCGAAGTTCGCGATCACGCCGTCAATCGGTGCATAGCCCCGCTTGCGCCAGAATGCGTCGAGCGGTGAGTAATCCGCAGGGTGCATCGGATGATCGTCGGGCCTGACAACGGCGCAAAAACACGTGCGTTTGTATCCGCGCGCGCTGGCGTGCGCCTCTCGATGATCAAAGAAAGCGTGTCCGACACCGTGTCCGCGATAGGTCTCCAACAATACCGACTCGCCAAAGTAGAACGTGTCTGCGGTCGCAATCCCACAATCTGCAATCGGCGCAATGAATTCTTCGTGGCTGTCATCCAGCGCGCAGCCGGTCGCGCATCCGATCAGGCCCTCACCGTCGCGCGCCGCGACAATAACGCTGTCGCGGGCTGATCGAAGCTTCTCGAGATATGACTGCTCGTATGCGGCGTCGCCATCGTACAGATACGGGTACGCATAGAAGACTTCGATCCGCAGGCGCGCGAGACCGGGAATGACTGGCTGAACCTCGTGTCGTGCAAGCGTTTCGATGCTCAGGTTCAGGCTCATTCTGGCGCTGTCCCTAGTTTGAGCATCTGCATGAGATCACGAGGTCGATTCAGATGCGCTTTCGTCTTCGGTCGCTTCCTTGGCGCTCTGGCCGTTTCCGGCGCTGACCGCCACCATCGCCGCGCGCAGTGTCCGATCGCCTATGCGCCAGCCGGACTGGAACGCCTGAGCCACCGAGCCGACAGGGTGTTCGGATGGGATTTGCGAAACCGCCTGGTGAAGGTTCGGATCGAACGCGGCGCCGGGGTTTGCGTCGATCGGTTTGACGCCATGACGCGCCATCACCGCATGCAGGTCCTTCTCGGTCAGCTCCACGCCCTCGACGAGATTCTTGCCCGACTCCGAAAGCGCCTCGCGCGCCTCCTGGGGAAGGGCCATCAGGGCGCGCGAGAGATTGTCCGACACGTTCAGGAGGTCGCGCGCGAAACGCTCGACGGCGTAGACGCGCTCTTCGTCAATCTGCCGGTTGGCCCGTTTTCTCACGTTTTCGGTTTCCGCCAGCGCTCGAAGGATCTGGTCCTTCAGCGCGTCGCGCTCGGTCTCCAAGGCGGCGATCTGGGCCAAGTGAGGATTTTCTTCGACCTCAACGGCGTCGCCGACCGGTTCCTCGGCGCCGTCCAACAGCTCGTCGAGCTGCTCGTCGCCCGATGAGGCCTCATGAGCTGGAGCGGCCTCATCCGCCGATTCGGCAGACTTCGGGCCCGGGTCCTTGTCGACGCCTGACGGCGTGTCCTCGTTCATCTCGTCTGCTCTCTCTTTGTCCCGCCCGGGTTATCGCCCAGCATCCGGCTGACAACCTGCGCCGTGTAATCGACCATCGGGATTACTCTCGCGTAATTCAACCGCGTCGGGCCGATCACGCCAAGCGCTCCTACGATCTTTCGGTCCGCGTTCATATAGGGCGCAATGATCGTAGCGGAACCTGAAAGTGAGAACAGTGGGTTCTCGGTGCCGATATAGAGGCGAATCCCTTCCGCGCCGCTGGCAGTTTCCAGCACATTCAACAGGTTCTCGGCGCGTTCCAGTTCGGCGAAGATCTGGCGGACACGCTCGATATCTTCTGCAGCGTGCGAATTTTCGAGCAGATTGGCCTGCCCGCGAACGATCAACGAGCGCCCATTCGTGGGATCTTCGCCCGACCATTGCGCGAGGCCGTCTTCAACCAGCCGGGCCGTTGCGGCGTCAAGGTTTGCGCGATGTGTGCTCACCTCTTCGACCACCGAGCGGCGCGCCTCGCCCAGGGTTCGGCCTTTCATGCGCGCATTGAGGAAGTTTCCGGCCTCGATCAGCGCAGACGCGGGTAGTCCCGAGGGGAGGGCGAGAATTCGGTTTTCGACATCGCCAGCCTCCGAAACGATCACCGCCAGCGCCTGTTCGTTTGAGATGCGGACAAACTCGATATGCTTGATTGGCGCCTCGCGCGTTGGCGTCGAAACCACACCCGCGCCAGCCACCAGACCGGACAACAGTTCAGACGCCTGGGACAGGACGTTCTGCATCTGCCGGCCGCTACCGGCGAGCCGGCTCTCGATCGACTTTCGGTCAGCTTCGCCGGGTTCCCCAATCTGGAGGAAACTGTCGACGAACAATCGGAGTCCGGAATGGGTCGGGATACGGCCGGCTGATGTATGCGGAGATTCAATCAGGCCCATCCGGGTTAGGTCCGACATGATCGATCGGATTGAGGCCGGGGAGAGGTCGAAGCCGCGTTCCGACAGGGTGCGCGAGCCTATGGGCTCCCCGGTCGTCAGATAGGATTCGACAATCTCGCGCAGAACTTCGCGCGACCGGGCGTCCATCGCTGCAAAGGTCGCGCGCGAAGCGGTGGCGGACTGGGCCGAAGGATTTTCCGGGCGTGAACTCATCTTGTTGCGAAATTATGGGTGATGTCGGATCGATTCAACGCTACATCTCCGCGCAAATCATACAGTGTCAGGATCTACATGAGACCTTCAGGCCGCCAACCCGACCAGCTTCGCGCAATCTCGCTTGAGCCAGCATTCAGTCGATACGCCGAAGGATCCTGCCTCGCCAAGTTCGGGCATACCCACGTGCTGTGCACCGCCAGCTGGACCGGTGAGGTTCCCCGGTGGAAGAAAGGGCAGGGCGAAGGCTGGGTAACGGGCGAGTACGGCATGCTGCCGCGCGCCACGCATACCCGCGGACGTCGGGAGGCGGCGCAGGGCAAACAGTCAGGCCGTACCCAGGAGATCCAGCGATTAATCGGTCGCGCGCTGCGCTCTGTCACCGATCTGCGCGCGCTTGGCGAAAACCAGATCACGCTCGATTGCGACGTTATCCAGGCCGACGGCGGTACGCGTACGGCCGCTATCACCGGCGCCTTCGTCGCGCTTGCGCTGGCATGTCGCCACCTGAAGGAGGAGGGTGTGATCGCGAGCGATCCACTCGGCGCGCAGGTCGCGGCGATCTCGTGCGGGATATTCGAGGACGCGCCTGTGCTTGACCTGGACTATGCCGAAGACTCCTCAGCCATGGTCGACGCAAATTTCGTCATGGCTTCTGACCAGCGCCTGATCGAGATTCAGGGAACAGGCGAGGAGCGCGCCTTCTCGCGGGATGAGTTCAACCAGCTTCTGGATCTCGCCGACAAAGGCTGTTCGGAACTGTTTGCCGCCCAACGCGCGGCGCTCGGCTAGGACAGCTATTCTGCAGCGACGGCGCTCTGGCCGTCTTCGTCATCTGAGTCTTCCTCGACGCCTTCTTCCGGATCCCAGACCAGAATATCCCCCGGCTGGCAGCGCAATTCCCGGCACAGGGCCTCAAGCGTCGAGAAACGGATCGCTCGCGCTTTGCCGGTCTTCAGGATCGAGAGGTTAGCGAGCGTGATGCCGACGCGCTCGCCAAGCTCTGTGAGCGACATGCGGCGATCCAGCAGGACGCGGTCGAGGGTCACGCGAATGCTCATGAGCCTTCCATCATGGTTGCCCGACGATAGCGAAATCGAATTGCCGAAATGTCACTAGAGGGGACAGGTCGGCGCCTTTCGGAGATAGCGCATACGTTGAGAGTGATTTCGGCTTTGGCCATGGTCTAGATCGTCATCTTCTGATCTTCGCGGAGGGCGGCGCCTTCGCTGAACACCTGCGAAAGCACCAATAGTGTCAAAACAGCCATCCAGACCGACAGATCAAACTGCAGGGTCGCCATCGTGCTGCCGTCCCTCTCCGTGGCGCCGGATACGACGAACAGAAGCGGAATCAGGAAATTGACCGCCATTCTCAACAGTTCGACGCCCGCAACCACAATCGCAATCATCCGCAAGCGACCTGCATTTTCGGGGACAAACGGATCGCCGTTCACAAGGGTTCCAAACACCCCGCGCAAATAGGCGCAGATCACCATCGCGCCGGCGCTCAAAGCGCTCCAGTTCAGCACCCAGCGTGTGACTTCGGCCGGGCTGCTGGTTGCGATGCGCTCAAACCCTGGGAAACTGGCGCTCGGGTTCGCCATCGCGTAGATCGAGATCGCAGCAATGATGACTACGAAACCGAGCCCCGCGCATGCGACAACCCAGGCAACGTCTACCGTGACCTTCAGGATCGAAGAAATGGATCCACGACCGATCGCCCGCATAAACAAAGGCCTCCAAGCTCGCCCGTCCGGACCACCCAAACGCGCGGCCAAGCATTCTGCGGGCGCACGCAAGCTATGCACCATATCGAAATTCAATATGATGGTCCAGATGTTGTGCATCGGGCGACTGGACCGACAAGGGAACGCGTCGTGACCGATCGCTTGATTCAGCCCGGCCAACTGGTCGCTGCGACCCATAATCCCGGTAAACTCAAGGAGTTGGCCGCGTTGCTGGAGCCGTATGGCTTCGCCGTCGTTTCAGCGGCGGACGCCGGGCTGCCAGAGCCAGAGGAAACTGAGGACACATTCGAAGGCAATGCCGAGCTGAAGGCGCGCGCCGCTGCCGAAACGTCCGGCAAACTGTCCCTGGCCGATGATTCCGGACTGGCGGTCGACGTGCTGGGCGGTGCGCCGGGCATCTATTCCGCGCGCTGGGCGGGACCGGGGAAGGACTTTGCCGTTGCGATGACGAAGGTTGAGGAGGCCCTCAAGGCGGAAGCAGATGGGGACGGGGAGGTGGATCGCAGGGCGCGTTTTGTTTGCGTGCTCTCGCTGGCGTGGCCTGACGGTCATTGCGAGAGTTTCCGGGGGGAGGTGAGGGGGCGTCTGGTGTGGCCGCCGCGGGGTGATCGCGGATTTGGCTATGATCCCATGTTTGTCGCTGACGGCGAGGACATCACGTTCGGCGAGATGGATCCGGACCGCAAACATGGGATGAGCCACCGCGCGGATGCCTTCGCCAAGCTGAAACAGCGTCTTGATCTGTCCGCCCCCAGAAACGCAGGCGAATGACCGGCGCGCAGCCGGAGGCGACAGCCGATCGCGGCTTCGCAATTTACGTCCATTGGCCGTATTGCGCGCGCAAGTGTCCGTACTGCGATTTCAACGTCTACGCGGCTAAGGACCGTGATCCTGCGCCGCTGCTCAGCGCGATCTCTCAGGACCTGACTGCCTGGCGGGAGCAAAGCGGGCCGCGCGAGGTGACCTCGATCTTTCTTGGCGGCGGCACGCCATCATTGTTGTCCGCAGGCCAGATTGCAGGATTGCTGGAGCGCATATCCAACCTGTGGGGAATCAATGACGCCACGGAGATCACGCTGGAGGCCAACCCGGAGGATCGTCACCATCTTGTTGAGACGGCGTCGGTTGGGGTCGACCGCATCTCGCTCGGCGTCCAGTCGCTTGAGCCCCATGAGCTAGAGTTTCTCGGCAGGTTGCATACGCCAGCTGACGCGCTGGCGGCGTTCGATCTCGTCAGGCCAGCGTTCCGGTCTGTGTCGATCGACTTCATTTATGGGCTTCCGAAACAGAACGCAGAGCGCTGGGCGCAACAGCTGGAACGAGCGTTGAGCTTGGGCGCAGATCATCTTTCTCTGTACGAGTTGTCGGTCGAGCCCGGTGCGGCTTTCGCCTACGCTGTAAAGCGCGGCGAATGGCGACCAATGGATGACGATACCGCAGCCGATCTGATGGAGCTGACCTACGAGGCGACTGAGGCGGCCGGTTTGCCTGCATATGAAATCTCCAACCATGCGCGCAGCGAGGACCACAGATCCCGGCACAACAGCGTCTATTGGCGTAGTGGAGACTGGGTCGGCGTCGGGCCGGGCGCGCACGGCAGGTTGACGGTTGACGGCCGGCGGCTTGCGCGTGAGGCAGAGCGCCGCCCGGCCGACTACATCAATCGCGTCGCCGAGAACGGCCATGGATGGGTGTCATCAGAAGAACTGACTCGACTCGATCAGGCCCGAGAGCGCGTCGCCATGGGATTGCGGATGTGCGAGGGAATTTCGTCCGGCGAACTTGCGGACCTCGGGTTCGAACTGGAGACGACACACCTCGAGGATCTGCGCACGCAGGGACTATTGCTCGATGAGAACGGCAGGATCGCCCTAACGCGTCGGGGACGTCTCGCTGCAGATCGCATCGCGGGTATGATTTCGCCCTGACACGGCACGCCGCCGGATCACGAGCCCGGAGAGAACGCTTTTGCCGCGGGCGCGACCGTTCGCACCGTGCCGTCATTCTGGACCTGCATCACCGCAAGCTCACGATCCGCGCTGCCGTCGGCGAGGAATCGGAACAGCCCGTTCACGCCAAGCCACCCGTCCGGCGTCTCGACGGTGTTCCGGTCCAGCCGGTTGTTGGCGGCCAGTGTCGCGACCAGAGCCCCGGCGTCATGTCCAAAGCTGGAAAGGCTCGGCGGCGCAGCGCCGAAGGTCGCTTCGTAACGAATCCGGAAATCCTCAAGCGCAGCCGGGTCCGGCGCCGCAAACGCGCCGCCGCGAAGCGAGGGTTCGCGCCACACTTCCGGATCGTTCCACGCGCCTGTTCCGAGAAATTGAACCTGTCGCAGATCAACGTCAAAGTATGGCAGGAGCGACGCGACCGAGCGGAGCTGTACACCGCGTTCCGGGATCAGCACGGCGACCTGCCCGGGATAAGCTTCATCCTCAGTGCGCACCACGCCGGCGAGCCGTTGGGCGGTGTCGGTCGGCGTGGTTGTGCCGGGCGGATAGAATTCCGTCGCAATCACCAAGCCGCCGCGGCGGGTTGTGGCGTCGCGCAGCGCCCGGTCGACTGCATGCCCGTAGGCCGAGTTCGGTCCGAGCATCGCAAAGCGGGTAACGCCTTTCTGGACCGCCCACTCGACGATCCGGTCGACCTCGGCATTCGGCGTCAACGACATCAGGTAGGCGCCCTGGCCGGTGGCGCTGCTGTCAGTCGAGAACGAGAAGATCGGCGCGCCCGAAGCATAGGCCTCGCGGGCGACGGCAGGAATCTGCTGCGCAAAGACAGGCCCGATCACGGCGACTGCGCCCTTGTCGATCGCCTGTGCGGCGAGACCGGCGACTTCTTCTGTCGTGCCGCTGGCGTCCATCGGCATCAGCACGACGTTCTCAGCGCCGATCTCGAAGAGCGACATCTGCAAAGCGTTGAACAGGCTGTCTGCCAGCTGGCTGACCTGCTGGTTGCTGGATGAGAAGGGCAGGAGGACTGCAACGCGTTTCAGGTCGCGCGAGCGCACGTCGGCGAGGTGGCGAGGCTGGTAAGGACCTGAACCGGCGAACGGGTCGGAAATCATGGGGCCGTCCTGAGGCGCGTCGGGCCGCGGCGGGCGGCTTGGATCAGGGCGCTGATTGCCGGTATAGGTGGGTGTTGTCGGGCGCGGACCACCGCTGCCGACGCAGCCAGACAGCGCCGCGAGCGCCAGAATGGTGATGATGAGCAGGGGTTTGCGGGCGCCGGAGAGACGTGCCGCCGCGTTCTGAGTTTCTGAATCAGATGTCATGCTCATCCTCTAATGAGATTCGTGACCTTGCCGCCACTACGACAGGGGAGGTTGCAGCGGAGCCGGACACTAGGATGCGAGACGAAACCGGACAAGCGCGAGGCGCTGCTGAGGAAGCCCAGCCAGGTTCGCGCCTGTATACCCGCGATCCGGGGCTCGCCCCGGGCCTGTATGTGGTCTCAACGCCAATCGGCAATCTGCGTGATGTCACGTTGAGGGCGCTTGATGTGCTGGCCTCTGTGGACTTGATCTGTGCAGAAGACACGCGCGTAACCGCCAAGCTGCTTGCTGCATATTCGATATCCACGCCCCTGCGGCCATATCATGACCACTCCAAGGCGGCGGATCGCGCAGAAATACTGCGAAAGCTCCAGGACGGGGCCCGCGTGGCGCTTGTATCGGACGCAGGCACGCCGCTGATTTCCGATCCGGGTTTCAAGCTGGTGCGTGAGCTGCGGTCAGCGGATGTAGATATCTTCGCGATACCCGGCGCGTCGTCTGTTCTCGCGGCTCTGGCAAGCGCTGGCCTGCCGACGGATCGGTTCATGTTTGTGGGGTTCCCGCCGCAAAAGGCCGGTCCGCGCCACAGTTTCCTTGATGAACTGGCGGCGGTTTCCACGACGCTGGTATTCTTCGAGGGGCCGTCGCGCCTGAGCGCTTCCCTCAAGGACATGGCCAAGCGACTCGGCGACCGCCCGGCGGTGGTAGCGCGCGAACTGACCAAGAAGTTCGAGGAGGTTCGCGCTGGGCGGCTCAGCGAGCTTGCTGCGGCCTATCAGGACGACCCGCCGCGTGGCGAAGTGGTGCTAGTGGTCGGTCCGCCAGACGCGTCCCGACCGGACGCCAACGAACTCGACGCGCTGATCGAGAAGGCGGGAACCGATCGGCCGCTGAAGGAGGTCGCGGCTGAGATTGCCGATGTGCTGGGTCTGCGCCGTCGCGAAGTATACGAACGCGCGTTGGAATTGCGCGGCAAATGAACCAGCCTGAACACGCCCAGAGACGCCGCAAGCGGGAAGCGCACGGTCGAAGGGCCGAAATGCTCGCTGGCGTGTGGTTGAGGCTGAAAGGGTACACCATCCTCGCACAGCGCGCGCGAACGCCTCACGGGGAACTTGACCTAGTCGCAGCGCGAGGAAACATACTCGCCTTTGTCGAAGTCAAGGCGCGCATGAGCCAGTCGGCCGCGATCGAGGCGGTGACGCCGCAGAACCGATTGCGGATCGAACGGGCGGCAAAACTCTGGACCGGCCGGCGCAACCATCTCTCAGACCGGAACTGGCGTTTTGATATCATTGCTGTTTGTCCCGGCCGTCTGCCGTATCATCTGCGCGACGCCTGGCGGCCGGAGCGGGAGTAGAGCGTGGCGACGGCGGGCTATTCGGGCAAACCGCTTCATCAGAAGCTAGGCCTCAAACCGGGTATGACGTGCCTGACGATCGGCGCGCCTAAGAACTATGCCGAACTTGTCTCGGGAGCAGAGGGCGTACGGATTTCGAGTCGCGCGCGCTCGGCGCCGGTCGTTCATCTCTTCTGTCGAACGTCGGTCGAACTGGCTTCAGGCCTCGCCAGGGCGCTGCAAGGGGTGGAGGAGGGCGGAATGATTTGGGTGTCCTGGCCCAAGAAATCGTCTGTGCTGCATGCCGGCCTGACCGAGGACGGGATCAGGGCGGAAGTGCTTCCGAACGGCTGGGTCGATGTCAAGGTCTGCGCTGTCGACGCCGACTGGTCGGGGCTGAAATTCCTCAGGCGGCGCAACACCTGAAACGCGTGTTGTGTCGTGAGAGCGAGGCAATCTTGCCAATTTGTCGCCGCAACCGAAGCTTAAGCTGAATCGTTGAAATTGAGATCGTTCGAACGCTTCCGACCAGGAGAAACGAATTGACGTCTGGCGCCAAACTATCCGCAATCCTGCTCGGCGTGACCGCTGTGTTTGGCGTGTCCGGCTGCGCGGTTGTGCAGGAACGCACGATTGGCGAGAGCATAGACGACACCTCCGCCGGCACCCAGATCGAGGCGGTGTTGTTCGCAAATGGCGGCGTGGCCAAGTTTGGCGAAGTCGATGTCGAGGTTGCCGATCGCCTGGCGCTACTGGTTGGCAGGGTGCCGACCGAAGCGGATCGCATCGAGGCCGAGCGGCTGGCCTGGACTGTGAATGCAATTGATGAAGTCGCCAACGAACTCGTTGTCGCCAACCGCGATTTCGTTCGCGACATCAACGACCCGTGGATCGCGGCTCGTGTACGCGGCCGGCTACTGGGCGACGGGTCGATCAGGGGCGTCAACTACAACATCCATGTCTTTGACGGCACGGTCTACCTGCTTGGTTTCGCCCAGAGCGAGGCGGAGCTGCGTGCAGCAGCCCAGCACGCAAGCATCATTCGCGGCGTCAAGAAGGTCGTGTCCTACGTGAAGCTGCGCGACCGGATCGTGCCGCCCAGCCTGAGCGCGCAGGCGTCTCCGCAGCCGGTCGCTCCAGCCGCGCCGGCACACATGGCGGCGGACGAACAGGCTCCCGCGCCGGTCGTCGCGCCTGATCAGCAGCCAACCACGCGCGGCGGATACACGGATCCCTACGCGTCGTCACAGGATCGCCCGACTGCCTCTGGCGGACCGCCCACGAGGCTGACAGGCAGCCCGCTGCCGCCCGTAGAAGGCGAATTCCAGTAAACTCGCGACCCGCCCGGCGAAGCGGGCGATTGCGCTCGACGCCAGCCAAACCTATCTCGGTGCAGGCCTGAATCGGCCAACCCGGGAGTATCGATCATGTCTCTGCGCGTCGCCGTCCAGATGGATCCGCTCGAAGCCGTGAACCCTGCCGGCGACACGTCCTTCATGATGATCGAGGAAGCGCAGGCGAGGGGACACGCTGTTTGGGTCTACGGCGTTGGCGATCTGGTCTATGAGCGAGGCGCGGTAAGGGCGCTCGCTCGCGCCGCAAAGGTTCACCCTGGCGAAACGCCGCACGCATCGCTGCAGGCGCCGCAGGCGATGGACCTCCGCGACGATGTTGACGTGATTCTGATGCGACAGGATCCGCCGTTTCACATGGGGTATATTTCTGCAGCTCACCTGCTGGAACTGGTGCAGCCGGACACGCTGGTCGTGAATGATCCGCAGGGCGTACGCTCCAGCCCGGAAAAAGTGTTGCCGTTGCTCTGGCCGGATCTGCAGCCCGCAACCATGATCACGAGAAGTATCGCTGAGCTGCGCAGGTTTCACGAACACCACGGCGACATCGTGCTGAAACCGCTGCACGGACACGGCGGCGCAGGCGTCGTCAAGCTTGGTCGTGGCGATGGCAACCTGGATGCGTTGGCTGGGCTGTTGCTGTCCGCAGTTCCCGAACCGATCATCGCGCAGGCGTTTCTCCCATCCGTTGTTGAGGGCGACAAACGAATCCTGCTGGTTGATGGCGAGGCAGTCGGCGGGATCAACCGCAAGCCGCCTGCCGGCGCCATCAGGTCGAACCTCGTCGTCGGGGGGACTGCTGAAGCGACGGAGCTGACCCCTCGCGAACTTGAGATCTGCCAGACGATCGGTCCGGAACTGAAGAAACGCGGCCTGATGTTTGTCGGGATCGATGTCATTGGCGGATACATGACCGAGATCAATGTTACCTCGCCAACCGGCGCGCGCGCATTGAAGAACCTCGGCGGCGTCGACGCTGTCGCGCGGATGTGGGACGTGATCGAGGCGCGGGTCGCTTAGTTCAAGATCGTTCTTGTTATGTTCCGGCTTTTCTGTTACCGGACTATCCCCTTGACACAAGTACGCTGCGTCAGTAGATTACTGGTCATTGGAGAGACCGATGACCAAGACGATGACAGTCCGACAGTTCTTTCAACGCTTCCCCGATGACGAGGCGTGCCTGCGCCACGTCATGGAAGTACGCTATGGCCTGCGCCACACGTGCCGCAAGTGCGGTGTGGAAGCGACCTTCCACCGGATGAGCGACCGTCGCGCCTTCGCCTGCTCCCGGTGTGGCGACCATGTTTATCCGACCGCTGGAACCGTCCTGCAGGATACCCGCACTCCCCTGCAGTCGTGGTTCTACGCGATCTATCTTTTCGTCGTGACCCGTCATGGCGTCTCCGGCAAAGAGCTTCAGCGGCAACTGGGCGTCACCTACAAAACGGCATGGCGCATGGGTCAGCAGCTTCGCCTGCTCATGACCTCCGCAGACGAGTTCCGCATGCTCAAGGGCCACGTCGAAGCTGACGAGGCTTACATTGGCGGTCGCATTCGCCGCCAAGGTCGCGGCTTCAAGAAGGACAACAAGACAACGGTTGTCGGCCTGCGCGAGCGCGATGGCCTGACGCAAATGATCGTCACGCCAGACGCCAAGAAAGACACCCTGTTCAAAGTCGTTACCGAGAACGTGGAGCGCGGCTCAACCGTCTCCACGGACGAATGGGCGGGCTACAATTTACTGACCGATGAAGGCTACCGGCACGGCGCCGTGAAGCACTCCAAACTGGAATGGGCGAAGTCTGACGATGACGGCGTGCGCCACCATACGAACTCGGTCGAGTCATTCTGGCGGCTGTTCAAGAACTCCATCCGCTCCACGCACATCCACGTGTCGCAGAAATACCTGCAGCGCTATCTGGATGAGTTCGCGTTCCGCTCGAACAAGCGCCACATGGGCAACGCTATGTTCGATCTTCTGATTGCTGCTTTTTGATCGCGGCCTCCAAGGCCGCCTCAACTTCCTTCGCCTCGGGGGGGCGGGGGTAGCCCAATTCCTTAAGGCGATTCTCTGAGTCGCGGATGAATTGCTCTAACTGGCCGTCCGAAATGGCCTCGGAGAGCGAGATTCCGTCGTAGTGGCTCATTTTTTATTCGCTCTGAAATCAGCGTATTAACATGAGACTTGTGGATCGGATCGTGAACGGATTCGATAACATGCTTAACCAAAGGTACCATGTGAGTCGGAGTTGGTCCGCCCAAATCGGCAAACCCGGGCGGACCATCTCCATATCCCGCAATCCGTAGGAGGATCGCCGCGGGAATCGTTGGAAGCCTATCACAGGCGGCACCACTCAGCCGCACAAGGATTCAGACGTCAAGGCGATCCTCCATGAAAATGGAGGGCTAAATGTCCAAAAACGTCTTTGTCGCATACGACCTCGATAATGCTCCTCAAGAGCGATACGAGGCTGTCCGGCAAACCATCGAACTCTGCGCCACGCATGGCTATTCCTGGCTGCAGGACTCGCTCGCGTACATCAAGACCGAGATGTCAATCGAGGGCATCACCGCGCGCGTCCGGCTTGAGATGCTGCCTACCGACAGGCTGGCTGTGATCCACGCCGTCAACGCAAACGTCTCGCCGCTGTCGGACGATCACCTGTCCGTTCTCAAGCGCGAGTTCCAGACTACCTAGCGTACCTCCCCCCCCCCGCTTCGTAGCGGGAGGGGTCTAGGTCGGGAGTCAGATTCTTCAAAGGTCACCTCATGGATGTAAAGGCGTTGGCGTCGGCTAAGGCAAAACTTGCCGAGACAAAGAACAAACTCGAGCGGGTTGCACACGCAAAGAACGTGAAGGAACTCGCGGAGGCGTGGTCTGATTTTCTTCACAAGGCTAATGCGACGTTCACTCGCGTGGTGATCGCAGCAGACAAGACGAAGAACAAAGATCACATGAAATGGATTCGCCAGAAGAAGCGCGAGCGTGACGCTGACGAACTCCTAAACTACCTTACTGGCGCGCGGCATGCTGACGAGCATGGGCTTGATGCGATCTACAAGGCGAAGGCAGGGGGCATCGCCCTTAACCCCGCGAACGCGCAAGCACCGATGATCCTCAACAATGTCAGCATTGGACCCGCAGGGGTTGATCTTGGCGCCAGCGTCAATGTGAAGGTCGATTTCATTCCTGAGGAACTGGAGCTTGTTCCTGCGAGGGCTCGCGGCGTCGTATACCCCTTGCCAACCAAACATCGCGGCGAGGACTTGTCAGACAAGGACCCCGTGACGTTTGCCAAACTGGGTGTCGCCTACTTGGAGGAACTGATCTCGGAGGCTGACTCGCGATAGTGCTCGGCTAAAAGCTTTTCCAGAAGATCTGCCGCCCTGCTCTCCAATTCGGACGTGTAGGTCTCGCCCCCGGATAGCCACTCCGAATCCTGTCGCAGCAGACGGATAACCTCTTGAATTTCGCTTACTTGTGTCAAGGGGATAGTCCCTTTCTGTTAACCAATCCCTGACTGGGTTTGGAGGGACAGGCCGTGGCCAGCGCGATTAGCCGGATAACGACGTTCGCCTTCGAGGGCGTGGAAGCGCGCCCGATCGACGTTCAGGTTCAGCTCTCTTCAGGCTCTCCGGTCTTCATCATTGTGGGACTACCGGACAAGGCCGTGGGCGAAAGCCGCGAGCGCGTGCGCGCCGCGTTCTCGGCGCTGGGGCTGGCGATGCCGCCTAACCGGGTGCTGGTGAACCTCGCGCCGGCGGACATGCCGAAAGAGGGCAGTCACTATGATCTCGCGATCGCGCTCGCGATCCTCGCCGCGATAGGCGCCGTACCGCGTGACGCGCTCGACGGCGTCGCCGCCATTGGCGAGCTCGCCCTGGACGGCGGACTGGCGGACACGCTCGGCGCCTTGCCCGCGGCGATGGGCGCGGAATCCATGAACCTGTCGCTCGTATGTCCCGCCTCCTGCGGACCCGAAGCAGCATGGTCGGGCGGCAACGTTCTGGCGGCGCCCAGCCTGATCGCCCTGGTCAATCACTTCAACGGAACCCGGGTGCTCACGCCGGCGCGCCCAGGCGCGCTGGAAGACGCCGTCGCGCAGCCGGATTTGCGCGATGTGCGCGGCCAGGAAACCGCAAAGCGCGTTCTGGAGATCGCGGCGGCTGGCGGCCACAACCTGCTGATGATCGGCCCGCCCGGATCCGGCAAATCCATGCTGGCGCAACGCCTTCCAGGACTGTTGCCGCCGTTATCTGCGCGCGAGCTGCTCGAGGTCAGCCAGATCCACTCCATCGCTGGCATGCTGGAACGCGGAAGGCTTTCAAGAACCCGTCCGTTCCGCGCTCCGCACCATTCCGCGAGCATGCCCGCGATGGTCGGTGGCGGAATCCGCGCGCGACCGGGCGAAGTCTCGCTGGCGCACCATGGCGTGTTGTTCCTGGATGAGTTGCCGGAATTCAACGGCCAGACGCTCGACGCCTTGCGCCAACCGCTCGAGAATGGGGAAGCAGTGATTTCTCGCGCCAATCGGCATGTCCGCTATCCCAGCCGGTTCCAACTGATCGCCGCGGCCAACCCCTGCAAGTGTGGCGGGGGAGCTGGAACCTATGCCTGTCGCAGGGGGCCGTCGTGTCAGGAGAAGTATTTCAGCCGCATATCGGGACCGTTCCTGGATCGCATCGACTTGTTTGTGGACGCAGCGCCAGTAACGGCGGTCGACCTTTCACTTCCGCCCGCTGCGGAAGGAACAGCGGAAGCAGCAGCGCGCGTCGCTGCCGCACGGCGGATACAGGACCAGCGCTATGCGGACGCAGGTCCGGATCGCAGGGCTGTGAACGCTGATGTTCCCGGCTCGCAGGTAGAAGAATGTTGCAGCCTTGATACGCCTGCTCGCGAGATACTGACGCGCGCGGCGGAAACGATGTCGCTCTCTGCGCGCGGCTATTACCGGGTCCTGAAAGTCGCGCGCACGATCGCGGATCTCGATGGATCGCCGGCCGTGCGCCGTGTGCATGTCGCCGAAGCGCTGTCCTATCGCTATAGACCCGCCGGCGTTGGGGAGGGCGCCCCGCGCGGCGCTTCGCAGCTGAATGCATAGCGGAGGCCCGCGGTTGGGTTTCTGTTAATTCAATAGTCAGTGTGATGGCGGCAATTTGCGGTCATGCGCGTTGACGACATTGAAGATACTTCGAAGGCCGGAAGTGATGCCGGCGCTCTCGGCCTGTTGGTCCGCCAGTGGCCTGGGCCTGCGTTGCTGGTTGACGGCGGCGGCGCAGTCGTCGCGGCCAGTTCCCAATCAGGGCTGACCGACGGCATGGCGGCGCCATTTGAAACCGTCGATGGCGCACGCGGCGCCAGCGTGCGTGACGGCGCGGGGCGCACATGGACGGTTTCCGGACCGATCGCAGGTCTGCGAATTGCGATCGCCGAGACCCGGTCCGCTCCAGATGCGGAGAGCCGTTTCACCGCCGCCGTGAGTCATGAAATCCGGACGCCGCTGAACGGGATTCTCGGGATGGCCGCGCTGCTTGAAGAAGGCGAGTTGTCGCCTGCGCAAACCGAGTACGCCGCAGCCATCCGCCGCAGTGGTGCGCGGCTTCTCGATCTTCTGAACAACGTGCTCGACTATTCGCGCATCGAGGCGGGCGATGTGCCGCTGGAATACGCGCCGTTCTCACCAGCTGATCTGGTGCAGGACGTCGCCGAACTCCTTGCGCCGCGCGCGCACAGCGCCGGTCTGGATCTGGCCGCGATCGTCGACCCGCGCCTTGCAGGGCAGATGATCGGAGACGCCGGCCGTCTGCGACAAATCCTGTTCAATCTCGCGGGCAACGCAGTGAAGTTCACCGAGACCGGCGGCGTATTGCTGTCAGCCCGGCCGGGTCCGGGAGGAGAGGGCCTCTCACTTGTCATCTGCGACACCGGACGCGGCGTGCCCGATGAAGCGCGCGCACAATTGTTTGATGCGTTCAGCCAGGCGCGCGCCGAGGACTCGACACGCGACGGCGGCGTCGGGCTTGGCCTGGCCAT